>NZ_JBXAFV010000002.1:0-75775 GCF_058793475.1 Pigmentiphaga sp. MLSB6-MA01
AGGATGCGGTGGATCCGGCTCCGCCGGTCCACCCGCATCGCCCCCTGGGGGGCGCGCGAAGCGCGTAGGGGGGGGCTACACCTGCAGGCTGTATTCCAGCGTGGCCATGCTGGCGGGCATGTCGACCTTGGCACCCAGGTCGCGCATGGTCGATCCCAGTGCGTGCAGCGTGCGGAACAGGTTGTGGGCCCGGCACTGTTCGCCCATCTGGCCGATGCGGACGATGGGCAGGCCGAACGAACCCGAGATCTCGACCCGATAGCGGTCGGAAATATGCGCGCAGATCCCGGTGTTGGTCAGGCCTTCCGGCACCGTGATGCCGACCACCGAGTTCAGGCGCGAGGCAGGCGGCGCGAACAGGCGCAGGCCCATGGCCTCGATGCCGTTCTGCAGGGCAAAGGACGATCGCGAATGGCGCGCGAAACGCACCGGCAGCGTCTCGGCGCAGACCAGGCGCAAGGCCTCGTGCAGCGCCAGCACGCCCGACACCGGCGCGGTGTAGTGGTAGGACCCCTTGTGCCAGAAGTTCTCGGCCAGCTTGGCGTCCAGGACCCAATGGGTGTTGGGCGTCTTGCGCCGGCCGATGTGTTCCCAGGCATCGTTGGAGAATGCGATCAGCGACACGCCGGGAATCGACGACAGTCCCTTCTGCCCGCCGGTGATGACCGCGTCGATCTGCCAGTCGTCCATCTGCAGCGGCATGGTGCTGAGCGTGCAGACGGCATCGACCACGACCAGGCAGCCGTGCTTCTTGGCGGCCTTGGCGATGGCGGGCAACTCGCGGTTGAAGACCGTGTTGGAGGTTTCGCCCTGGACGATGGTCAGGACGTCGGGGCGGTGCTGCTCGATCGCCTGTTCCACCTGCCGGGCCGAGGCGGCCTGGTTGCCGTCGATGTCCAGCGTGACGACGTCGGCGTCCAGGCGGCGGCTCATCTCGGCCATGCGGGCGCTGAAGAAACCGTTGACCACGCACAGCACCTTGCTGCCGGGCGACACCAGGTTGCAGATCGCCATTTCCATCGCGGCCGAGCCCGGCCCCGCCACGCCCAGCACCCATTCGGACCTGGTCTGGAACACGTAGCCCGCCATCTGCTTGACCTGCGAGATGATGGTCGACATGGTCGCGCCCAGGTGGTTGATGACCACCGAATTGGCATGGGCGACCGCGTCGGGGATGGGCACGGGACCGGCGCCCATCATCAGCAGGGGATCGTCGGGCAGGATATCGCTCAGCAGGCGCACGCGGGGCGGCTGCGAGAAGACTAGCGGGGCGTGGTCGGTCGAGGAAGCGGTATCAGCGGTTTCTTCGGCGTCGCGAAGCGGACGGGTTGGCATGTTGGATGTGCGGCTGTGAGTGGAAAGCCCGGCGCCGGGCGGTCTGTCGGCCGTATCCCGGGGCGGGGCGGCGCTGGCGGACCGGCGAAGCCGGATCCGCGGCACCTGGGGGACAGGCGCCGTGGTCGTCGAGAATATTCGACGGCCACCATTATAGATTCACTGCGCGCCCGAGCGCCTGGCCCATGCGGACACCAGCGAGCGGCCCCAGGGCGCCGAGCCAGTCCACCCGGCCGGCGCCGAACAGCAGGACGACGGTCGAGCCGAGCTTGAAGCGTCCCATCTCGGCGCCTTTCTCCAGCCGCACGGCGCCGTCGTCGTACCGCGTGGCGATGATGCGCGAGCCGTGCGGCGCGACCTGCCCGCCCCAGACGGTTTCCATGGCGCCCACGATCATGGCGCCCACCAGCACCACCGCCATGGGGCCGAGTTCCGTATCGAACAGGCAGGCCAGGCGTTCGTTGCGCGCGAACAGCCGCGGCACGGACCGGGCCGTGAGCGGATTGACCGAGAACAGGCGGCCGGGAATGTAGACGGTTTCGCGCAAGGTGCCGGCCACCGGCATGTGCACCCGGTGATAGTCACGGGGGGATAGATAGATGGTGGCGAAGCCGCCGTCCTGGTAGGGCGCGGCGCGGCGCGCGTCGCCGCCCAGCAGTTCCTCGGCACTGAAATCGTGGCCCTTGGCCTGGAAGACGCGGCCGGCGCGGATGGGCCCCAGTTGGCTGATGGCACCGTCGGCCGGGCACAGGACCGCGTCCCCGGACGGGTCGAGCGGCCGCGCGCCGGGTTTGAGCGCGCGGGTGAAGAAGGCGTTGAAGTGCTCGTAGGCGGCGGGATCGGGCTCCAGGGCCTCGTTCATATCCACGCCGTACTGGCGAATGAAGCGGGCAATGGCGGGGTTCTTCAGGCTGGGGACGCGGCAGTGCGCGAGGCGGCCGAACAGGCTGGAGATGAGCGCCTGGGGCGCGAGATACTGGCCGTAGATGAAAAGCTGGTCTTTGATGGACATGTCGGGGCCTCGCGCGGCGAGGCAGGTTCGGGGTTGCGCCTGGATATTACAGCGGGGCGGAGGAGCCGCGCACCACCAGTTCGGGCCGCAGGACAACGGTGGACGTCGTGCCCGGCACGCCGCGCAGGCTGTCCAGCAGCAGACGGGCCGCCCGGAAGCCCATTTCGTAGTGCAGGATGCGCACCGTGGTCAGGGGCGGGGACACGCGGTCCATCAGCGGCATGTCATTGTGTCCGACGACCGAGATGTCCTGGGGCACCTTGCGCCCGTGCCGCTGCAGCTCCTGGATCGCGCCCAGCGCGATCAGGTCGTTGGCAGCGACGATGGCGGTGAATTCAGCCCCGGAGCCCAACAGCCTGCGCGTGCCTTCCTCGCCGGCATCGCAGGAGTAGGCGTTGCACTCCGCGAAGCCCGCGGGCTCCAGTCCGTGCGCGGCCATGGCCTGGCGAAAGCCCGCCTGCCGCAGCGAGCCGGTGGACAGCGCCAACGGCCCGGACAGGTGGGCGATGCGGCGGTGGCCGATCGAGACCAGGTGGTCGACGGCCAGCTTCATGCCCAGCATGTCGTCGCTGACAACGGCGGGCAGGCTGCCGTCTTCGTCGCGGCGATTGACCAGCACGACCTTGACTTGATCGCGCACCAGGCGTTCGACCAGGGGGTCGTGCAGGCTGGAGGTCGCGATGATGAGACCTTCGACCCGCTGGGCGAGCATGCGGTCCGCGGCCTGCTCGGGCGCCTGTTCGTTGCCGGTATCGGCCACCAGCACGAAGAACCCTTCGGCTGCCAGCGCCTGTTCGATGCCGCGCAGGATGGGCGGGAATACCGGGTTGGTGATGTCGGGCAGCAAGACGCCGACCGTGCCGGACCGCCCCGTGCGCAGCGCCGACGCCGCGCGGTTGACGCGGTAGTTCAGGGCGCGGGCGGCCGCCTCGACACGGCCGACCACTTCGGGGCTGACCATGTGGCGGCGTTCGGGGTCCAGCGCACGCGACGCGGTGGTCTTGTGCACCTGGGCGTGCAGGGCGATATCGGCAAGGGTGGCGGCGGAGGAACGCTTGGGCATGGGCGAGATGATAGCGAAGTGCCGGCGCATGGTTCGCGGGAAATTTCCTGGTTGACAAGCGGAACGAAGTGGATAAACTGAATGCTATCGATAGCATGAGGTTTTGCCAAATGTTGCCAAGTACTCCGGAATCACTTACGCCCATCGTTATGCAATCGATGGCAAATACATCCGATGCCCGTGTCAAGGAACTGCTGTGCAGCCTGGTCCGGCACCTGCACGCGTTCGTGCTGGAAACCCGCCTGACCGAGGCCGAGTTCGAGTATGCGCTGGGCTACCTCAATGCCATCGGGCAGGCCACCTGCGATACCAAGAACGAGGCGGTGCTGGTGGCCGACCTGCTGGGGGTGTCGTCCCTGGTGGCGCTGCTGAACAATGCCGACCGCCACGGCGAGTCCGATGCCGCGCTGCTCGGCCCGTTCTGGCGGGCCCATTCGCCCAGCCTGGCGCCCGGCGCGTCGCTGGCGGCGCCGGGCACGCCCGGCATCCCGCTCGAAGGCAGCGGGCTGGTCCAGGACCGCGAGGGGCGGCCGCTGGCAGGCGTCACGGTGGATATCTGGCATGCCTCGCCCAGTGGCCTGTACGAGAACCAGGACGAGACCCAGCCCGACATGAACCTGCGCGGCCGCTTCACGACCGACGAGAACGGGCGCTTCCGTTTCCGCTCGGTGCGGCCGGCGGGCTATCCCGTGCCGGTGGACGGGCCCGGCGGCGTGCTGCTGCGCGCCCAGGAGCGCCATGAATTCCGGCCGGCGCACCTGCATTTCATGTTCTCCAAGCCCGGCTACAAGGTCCTGATCACCCAGGTCTACGCCGACGACTCGGAGTTCCTGCACAGCGATCCGACCTTCGGCGTGACCCGCCGGCTGGTCGGCCAATACCGGGTGGAGCCGCGTCCCGGCGGCGAGGTGGCGGTGTTCGACCACTGTTTCACGCTGCTGGAAGGCGAGATGGTCTTCCCCCATCCCCCGATTCCCTGATTTCCCCACGTACTCCCCAAGGAACCCCTTATGACACAAGCATCCCCATTCGCGCCGCAGGACCGCCTGGACGGCAAGGTGGCGGTGATCGCGGGCGGCACCGGCGCGATCGGCCATGCCAGCGCCCGGCGGCTGGCGGCCCGCGGGGCCCGCTGCGTGCTGCTGCACAACGGTGATCCGGCCGCCCGCGCCCGGGTGTCCGAGCTGCCTGGCGAAGGACACGCCGAAGTCGCCGCTTCCATCACCGACAGCCCGGCCTTGAAGTCGGCGGCCGACCGTGTCCGCGCCGAGTTCGGCACCTGCCACATCCTGATCAACAGCGCCGGCTACACCAAGCCGGTGCCGGCGGCCGACCTCGACGGCCTGACCGACGAATTGATCGACGACATCCTCAAGGTCAATTTCCGCGGGGTGTTTGCCACCATCCGCGCCTTCGCGCCCTTGCTCAAGGAAAGCGGCGACGGCCTGATCGTCACGCTGTCCTCGATCGCGGCTTTCACCGGCGTCGGCAGCAACCTGGCCTACGTGGCGGCCAAGGCCAGCGTGGATGTGGTGGGCGAGGCGCTGGCGCGTGTATTGGCGCCGCACGTGCGTGTGCTGTCCGTCAGCCCGGGCGTGGTCGACTCCTCCTTCGTGCCCGGCCGGGGCGCCGATTTCAACGCCAAGACCGCGGCCACCACGCCGCTGGGCCGCATCGGCACCACCGATGACATCGCCGCCGCCGTGGAGGCCTGCGCGACCTCGTTGCGCTTCGCCACCGGCACCCGCATCGTGGTCGATGGAGGACGCCACCTGTGAACCCGACCGTCATCACCTGCGCGATCACCGGCAACCTGACCAAGCCGGAGCAGACGCCGCACCTGCCCATCACGCCGGAACAGATCGCCGATTCGGCGCTGGAAGCGGCCCGCGCCGGCGCGGCGCAGGTCCATATCCACGTGCGCGACCCGCAGACCGGCCGCCCGTCCATGGACGTCGACCTGTACGACGAGGTCATCCGCCGCATCCGCGCCCAGAACCGCGAAGTCATCATCAACCTGACCACCGGCCCCGGCGGCCGCTATGTACCGAGCGAAGCCGAACCGCGCGTGGCAGGCCCCGGCACCACGCTGCTGCCGCCGGAAAAACGGGTCGAGCACATCGCGCGCCTGCGGCCCGATGTCTGCTCGCTGGACCTGAACACCATGAACTCCGGCGCCGAGGTCGTCATCAATACCCCGCGCAACGTGCGCGTCATGGCCGGCGTCATCCGCGAGGCGGGGGTCAAGCCTGAACTGGAGATCTTCGACAGCGGCGATATCCACCTCGCGCGCGACCTGATCGCCGACGGCACGCTGGACGGACCCGGCATGTGGACCTTCGTCACCGGCGTCAAGTACGGATTCGAGGCGACGCCCGAGACCCTGTTGTATGCCCGCAGCCTGCTGCCGGCGGGCGCCTTCTGGTCCGCCTTCGGCGTGGGGCGCTACGAGTTTCCGATGCTGGCGGCCGCCTTCGTGTCGGGCGGCCACGTCCGCGTCGGCCTGGAAGACAACATCTACCTGTCCCGCGGGGTCCTGGCGCCCAGCAACGCGGCACTGGTGGAGCGCGCGGCGCGCATCGTGCAGGACCTGGGAGGAAGCGTGGCGACCGCCGGCGAGGCCCGCGACCTGCTGGGCCTGCCCATCAAGCATTGAAGGAACCGCTACCGATCATGTCCACCGTCATGCAAGAACTCCAATCCGGACCCGCCGTGCGCGTGCTGGCGAAAGCCGAGTCCGCCGCCCACCTGGCCCCGGCCATCGAAACCCTGGCCATGCCCCGGCCGGCCGCTGGCCACGCGGTGGTGAAAGTGGCCAGCGCGGCCGTCAACCCGAGCGACGTGAAGGCGGCGCTGGGCCTGATGCCGCAGGCAGTCTGGCCGCGCACGCCCGGCCGGGACTTCGCCGGCACGGTGGTGGCCGGTCCCACCGAATGGACGGGCCGCCGCGTCTGGGGCTCGGGCGGCGACCTGGGCATCACGCGGGATGGCTCCCATGCCGCCTGGCTCACGCTGCCGCTGGCCGCGCTGGAGGAAATGCCCTCGGGCCTGGACTTCGACGCCGCCGGGTCGATAGGCGTGCCATTCGTGACGGCCTATGAAGGCTTTCGCCGCAGCGGCATGCCGCTGCCCGGCCAGGTGGTCGCCATCATGGGCGCCAACGGCAAGGTGGGGCAGGCGTCGGTCCAGCTCGCGGCGCAGGCCGGGGCGCGGGTCATCGCGGTGCAGCGCCGGCCGGGACCCTATGCCGGCTTCGCCTGCGCGCCGGTCGAGGTCGTGGACGCCAGCCAGGAAGACGTCGCCGCCCGGCTGCGCGAGCTGACGGGCGGCCGTGGCGTGGATCTCGTCTACAACACCGTGGGCAGCCCGTACTTCCAGGCCGCCAACCAGGCCATGGCCAAGCGCGCCACGCAGATCTTCATCTCCACGGTCGAGCGCCCCGTGCCGTTCGACATCTTCACGTTCTACCGCGCCATGCATACCTACGTGGGCGTGGACTCGCTGGCCATGGACTGCACCGAGGCGGCCGCGCACCTGCGGGCGCTGCGGCCGGGGTTCGAGGCCGGCACGTTGCGGCCGTTCCCGGTCGAGGCCGACGCCGTCTACGCGCTGACCGACGCGCTCGCGGCCTACCGCACGGTGATAGGCGGATCGGACCAGCGCATCGTGCTGCGGCCCTGGGGCGGCGCCGAATGAACGTCACCCGCTATCCCGAAGCCCCGGTCTACGAGGCCCCCAACCACTTCGACATGCGCTGCGTGCGGCTGCAGGGCAGGGAAGCCGGTCCGGCCGAACAACTGTGGCTGGGCGTCTCGACACTGGAGCCTGGCGGCCACACTTCGCTGGACGCCTCGCCCATGGAGAAGCACTACGTGGTCCTGGAGGGCGAGCTGACCGTCGTCGCCGAGCTGGACGGCGCGCGCCAGGAAACCACCCTGGGACGCCTGGACTCCTGCCGGTTGGCGCCCGGAGAGAAACGCCAGTTGATCAACCGCAGCGGCCGGACGGCGTCGGTGCTGCTGGCCATGCCATTCAGCCCGCCCGCTTCGGGCTGAGGCGGGGCAGTCCGCCCGCCGTTTCATCCGACAAATCAGAGAGGAGACACACCATGCAACGATATTCCCACTCACGCCGGACCTCGCTGCGCATCCTCGCGGCCGCGACGATGCTGGCCGCTGGCGCGGGCGCCCAGGCCCAGGGCAACTGGCCCCAGGGCGCTCCCATCCGCTTCATCGTCCCGTTCACCGCCGGCAGCGGCACCGACGTGGTGGCACGCTCGATCGCCGACAAGCTGGGCCCCATCCTGGGCGCGCAGATCGTGGTCGAGAACAAACCCGGCGCGGGCGGCACCCTGGGCGCGGCCCAGGTGGCCAAGGCGCCGGCCGATGGCTACACCCTGTTGATCCACAGCTCGGGCCACCTCGTCAATCCATCGATCTATCCGAACCTGCCGTATGACACGCTCAAGGACTTCGAGGGCATCACGCCCCTGGCCAGCCTGCCCAACGTGCTGGTGGTCTCGCCCTCGGCCGGCTACAAGAACCTGGGCGACCTGATCGCCAAGGCCAAGGCCGACCCCGGCAAGCTGTTCTACGCCTCGGCCGGCAACGGTTCGGCCACGCACATGAACGCGGAGCAGTTCCGCGTGGCCGCTGGCATCGAAGCGGTGCACGTGCCGTTCCGCGGGACACCCGAAGCCATCACCGAGACCATCGCCGGCCGCACGACCTGGTTCTTCGCGCCGCTGGTGTCGGCCCTGCCCATGATCAAGGATGGCAAGCTGCAGGCGCTGGCCGTCGGCACCGCCGCGCGCTCGGCCGCGTTGCCCGACGTCCCCTCGATGACGGACTCCGGCCTGCCGGCCGCGGCCTACACCTTCTGGGTGGGCCTGTTCGCTCCGGCCAAGACGCCGCAGCCCGTGGTCGACAAGATCCACGCCGGCGTGCTGAAGGTGCTGGAGATGCCCGACATCAAGACCCGTTTCGCCAACCTCGGCGCCGCCCCGATGCCGATGGACCAGAAGGCCTTCGACAAGTACCTGACCGACGAAACGAAGTCCGCCACTCAGTTGGTGAAAGCCGCCGGCATCAAGATCGAGTGATCCTCCAAGAACGAGAAATACCCCCACGGCTTGCCGCTTCGCGGCGGCGCTTCCCCCCGAGGGGGCGCCTTTTGCCTGGGGGCGGCCCGGCGACAAAAAAACCTGCTCATTGGCAGGGTTTTTTGTTTCCACCCGCATCGCCCCCCCCGGGCCCGCCGCGTAGCGGCTGGGGCCCATCGTTCGGGGCGCGCGTCAACGCGCAGGACGGCCCAATCAATCCAGCATGGGCAGCTTGGCTTCCTCGGCCAGCTTCTTCAGCGAGGCCTGGCCGTCGAGCATGAACTTGGCGAAATCCTTGCCCACGATCATGTTCAGCTGCGAGCCCATCTGGTCGAACTGCTCGCTCATGCCGGGCTTGGACAGCTCGGTGGTCAGGATGTTGGTGATCTTGGCGATCACGTCGGGCGGGGTGTTCGCCGGGGCGTAGAGACCCAGCCAGGTGGAGAACTGCAACTGGGGGTAGCCCAGTTCCACCGTGGTGGGGACGTCCGGCAGGGTGGGCCAGCGCTTGGGACCCATGACGGCCAGCGCGTGGACGCGGCCGCTCTTGGCGTTGGGGGCCACGCTGCCCGGGGAGTCGAACATGGACTGCACCTGTCCGCCCATCAGGTCGTTCATGGCCGGGGCCGCGCCGCGGTAGGGAATGTGCAGCATGTTGGCGCCGACGCCGTGGGCGAACAGTTCACCCGCCAGGTGGTAGCCGGTGCCATTGCCCGAGGACGCGAAAGTCGTGCCCGGGTGCGCCTTCACGTAGGCCACGAAGTCCTTGAAGTCCTTGACCGGCAGCGAACGGGTGGCGACCACCACGTGCGGCGACACGGTCACCGTCATGATGGGCGTGAAGTCCTTGTTCGCATCGTAGGGCACGTCCTTGCGCAGCACCGGCGCGACCAGGTGCGTGGAGGAGGACGTCAGCAGCAGGGTGTAGCCGTCGGCCGGCGATTTCGCGACGAAGCTCGCGCCGATCGCGCCGCCCGCACCCGTCTTGTTCTCGACGATGGTGGCCTGGCCCCAGTTCTGTTGCAGTTTCTGGGCGAGCAGGCGCGCGACCGTGTCGGTATTCGTGCCGGGCGGGAAGGGGTTGATGATGCGGACAGGGTGGTCGGGATAGGGGCCGGCATGGGCAGGGGCGACGGCCAGGGTGCCCAGAACGAGGGCGGCGGCGAGTGCGCGATACATAGATGAAACAACCTTGAAATGGTAAGTGGGTTTTGTGGTCTTATCGTTGCCGCGAGCAACTATCGATTATACGTGCATGGCCACGGCAGGCCCGCGCCACGCGGTCTTCGCGCTAGACTGTCGCTCGGCCCGACCGGGTAGCCTGACGACCACATCACCTTGACCGACACCTGTTCTTCTCTGACCGTCACCGGCTTGCGCGGCCGCCTCGCGGGCCCCTTCGACCTGGGGATGGCAGGCGGCGAGTGCGTGGCGCTGTCCGGCCCGTCCGGCGTGGGCAAGAGCCTGCTGCTGCGCATGATCGCCGACCTCGAACCCGCCCAGGGCCGCGTCGAGCTGGACGGCGTCGACCGCAACCGTATGCCGGCGCCAGCCTTCCGGCGCCAGGTGACCTATGTCGCGGCCGATGCCGGATGGTGGACGGATATCGTGGCCGATCACATGGCGTATCCGGAGCGGGCACGCGCGCTGCTGCCGGATCTGGGGCTGGCCGATGCGTTGTTCGACGCGCCCGTTGCCACGCTGTCGACCGGCCAGCGCCAGCGGTTCGCGCTGGTGCGCGCCATCTCGCAGCGCCCGCGGTTTCTCTTGTTGGACGAGCCGACCTCGGCCCTGGACCCGGAGGCCATCACCCGGGTCGAGGCCTTGCTGGCGCGGCTGCGCGAAGACGGCGCCGGGCTGTTGGTCGTCACGCACGACGCGGCGCAGGCCGCGCGCATTGCCACCCGGCGGCTGCGCATGACGCCCGGAGGGCTGGAGGACGAAACACCATGAGCCCGATTTCCCTGACACCGCTGGAGCTGGCCATCGCGGCCGTGCTGGTGCTGGCCAGCGCCGCGCTGTCGCTGCGCCTGGCGCTGGGGATCCAGCGCCCGCTGCTGATCGCGGCGGCGCGCATGGTCGTCCAGTTGGTACTGGTCGGGCTTTTCCTGCGCCAGGTCTTCGCGCTGACTTCGCCCTGGGTGACGGGCGCGGTCGTCATGGTGATGATCGCCGCCGCCTGCCATGAGGTCGGATCGCGGCAGGAGCGGCGCTTCCGGGGCGCCTGGCGCTATGGCGTGGGTGGGGTGCCGGTGGGCATCGCCACGCTGGGCATCGCGCTGCTGGCGCTGGCGACGGCGCTGCGTCCCGACCCCTGGTACGACCCGCGCCACGCGATCCCCCTGGCCGGCATCGTGCTGGGCACGGCCATGAACAGCGCCAGCCTGGCCCTGAACGGGGTGTTCACGTCGGTATCGCGCGAACGAGCGGCGATCGAGGCCCGGCTGGCCCTGGGCGCCGACCGCTATACGGCTTTCCGGAGCGTCATCCGCGGGGCCGTGCGGGCGGGGGTGCTGCCCGTCATGAACCAGATGGCGGCGGCGGGTGTCATCACCATGCCGGGCATCATGACGGGGCAGATCCTGGCCGGGATGGACCCCATCGAGTCGGCCAAATACCAGATCCTGCTGATGTTCCTGCTGGCTGGCGGCGGCTTCGCGGCCTCGGCTGGCTCGGTCTACCTGGCCGTATGGCGGCTGACCGACGCGCGCGACCGCCTGCGCCTGGAGCGGCTGGTCTCCGGGGCGGGCGGCTGACGCTGCTGCAACTGGATACCTTATCGGACCCGCCTCCCGGGACCTTGCGCTATGCTTGGCCCGTTGCACGCCTGTGCTCGAGGAGCCGAAAGCCAATGATGCTCAAACCGCGACGCGAGATTTTCCTCGCCCTGCTGCTGGCAGGTTCGCTTGGCGTAGCGCCAGCCTGGGGCGACCCGCCCGGAGGCAAGGGCAACGGCAACGCTCATGCGGGAGGCGGCCACGGCAAAGGCCACGGGCAGGGCGACAAGTCTTCGGGCAAGGGCGGCGGTTCCAGGCAGGACAAGCATGCCGGCGGCGATGGCGATGACCTGGTCCGCGCGGGCATCACCGTGTCGCTGGCCCGAAACTACGCCGCCGACTACCGCGCGGTGGGCTACGGCCCCTTGCCCCCGGGCATACGCAAGAACCTGGCCCGGGGCAAGCCGCTGCCCCCCGGCATCGCCAAGAAGGCAGTGCCCGCCGGCATGGTGGCGAGGCTGCCGGTCTACCCCGGCTACGAGTGGCGCGCGGCGGGAACGGACCTGATCCTGGTATCCCTGGCCACCCTGGTCGTGGCGGACGTGCTGGCGGACGTTTTCCGCTGACCGGCCAAACATTCATTTCCCAAGCGCGCATTTCCAAGGAGAACAAGGTGCGAAGCCTGATCACTGCTTTCTTCGTCATACTGGCGGCCACGCTGTCCGGCTGCGGCTACAACGATCTGCAACGCGCGGACGAACAGGTCAAGGCCGGCTGGTCGGAAGTCCTGAACCAATACCAGCGGCGGGCTGACCTCATTCCCAATCTGGTCAACACGGTCAAGGGCTACGCCAGCCACGAACAGGACACGCTGACCGCCGTGGTCAACGCGCGCGCACAGGCCACGGGCATCAACGCCACGCCGGAACTGGTCAACGATCCCGAGGCCTTCGCCAAGTTCGACGCCGCCCAGCAGCAACTGACCAGCGCGCTGTCGCGCCTGATGGTGGTGGTGGAGCGCTATCCGGACCTGAAGGCCAACGAGAACTTCCGTGATCTCCAGGCGCAGCTCGAAGGCACCGAAAACCGGATCACCGTGGCCCGCAATCGTTACATCAAATCGGTCCAGGACTACAACGTGATCGTGCGTTCGTTCCCGAGCAACCTGACCGCGAAGGCCTTCGGATACCCGGTCAAGGCCAACTTCTCGGTGGCCAACGAGAGCGCCATTTCCACACCGCCCACCGTCGATTTCGGCGGTGGCAAGCCCACGGGCGCGCGATGAGCACTTGGCGGGCCTGGGGGCGCCGGGCGGCCGCGTGGCTGGCTGCCGGTGCCGCCGTGCTCTGGCTGGCGGCCGGGCCGGCCCAGGCTGCCAGTGACGGGCTGGTGGCGATTCCGCCGTTCGGGGGACTGGTCACCGACCTGACCTCGACGTTGACCGCCGAGCAGCGGTCGGGACTGGAACAGCAACTGCGCGCGTTCCAGGAGCGTAAAGGCAGCCAGCTCGCCATCCTGATCGTTCCCAGCACGGCGCCCGAGAGCGTCGAGCAGTACTCCCTGCGGGTGGCCGAGGCCTGGAAGCCCGGCCGCAAGAACGTGGATGATGGCGTGCTGTTCCTGGTGGCCAAGGACGACCGGCGAATGCGGATCGAGGTGGGCTACGGGCTGGAAGGCGTCCTGAACGACGCCACCGCCAACCGCATCCTGAACGAGATCGTCACACCCCGGTTCCGGGAAGGCGACTACTACGGGGGCATCGCCCAGGGCGCCGACCGTATCATGCGGCTCATCGACGGCGAACCGCTGCCGCCGCCCCCCGAGCGCGGCGGGCAGGAAAGCGGCGACCTGGAAGGCATCGCGCCGGTGCTGCTGATCGTCGCGCTGGTGGCGGGCGGCATGCTGCGACGGGCCCTGGGCAGGCTGCCGGGCGCGCTCCTGACGGGCGGCATCGTGGGCGGCGCGGCCTGGCTGCTGTCCGGCGCGCTGGCCATCGCGGCCGTGGGCGCTTTGCTGGCGTTCTTCTTCACGCTGGTGGGCGGCGGCTTCGCCGGCCTGCCGGGCGGCTATGGCGGCAGCCATCGTGGCGGCGGACGGGGAGGGGGAGGCGGCTTCGGCGGCGGTGGTTTCGGCGGTGGTTTTGGAGGAGGGGGAGGCGGCGGCTTCGGTGGCGGCGGCGCCTCGGGACGGTGGTAGGCATGGCGATCAAACGATTCCTCAAACATCTGGCGACCACGCGTCGCGCGGCGCATCAAGCCTTCCCGGCTCCGGTGCTGGACCGCATCGAGCGGACCATCCGCGAGGTCGAGTCCCGCCATGACGGCCAGATTCGTTTCGTGGTCGAGGCCGCACTGGACATGGGCCCGCTGTGGCAGCAGCAATCGCCGCGGGAGCGGGCGCTGGAAGTCTTCGCCCTGCAAGGCGTCTGGGACACGCCGGACAACAACGGCATCCTGATCTACGTCCTGATGGCCGATCATGCGGTCGAGATCGTCTGCGACCGGGGTATCCACGCCTGCGAAGGCGCCGGAACCTGGGAGGCCGTCTGCCGCGGCATCCAGGATGCGTTCGGCCAGGGGCGCTACGAGCAAGGCGTGGTCGACGGCATTACGGCGCTGGGCGCCTCGCTGGCCCGCCACTATCCGGGCTCGCCCCGCGCCAACACCTTGCCGGATCGTCCGCAGATCATGTAGTGCCCGGGCCGCCGGCCGCGTCGCATTCATGAAAGTGTCACCCATGCCTCCTAGCATTCGCCCAGACGCGAATCAGGAGGCATGATTCCCTGGTTTCCGGACCGGGATGCTGCCGTCGATTCGACGTCGCAACACCCCCTCCTTGGAAACCAGAACAATGTCCGATACGTTACGCAACAACTCGCGCCGCCAGGCGCTGAAGTTCCTGGCCGGCGCGCCCGCCATGCTGCCTCTGGGGACGGTCACCGCCTCCCTGCTGGCCGCCTGTGGCGGGGATGACGATCCCATTACCTCCACGCCCAAGCCCCCCGCGGATTTCGTGTCGGCCTCGTTCACGTCCACGCCCGCGCCGTCGCTGTCCAACCCCGCCGCGATGGCGACGACCACCGTGAATTCCACGCTGACCGTGAAACTGAACGACGGCAGCTCGCACGCCTACAAACTGGCCTACCAGCCGTTCTTCATCACCGGCGACATGGTCGCGGACGGCAAGGGCGGGAAGGTCCTGGCCGGCGGCTATGTCGACATCAACAACAAGCCCATCATCGACAAGTCCGTGGCGGGCAAGGAACGCCAGATTTTCTCTGACTCGCCGGACGGCACTTCGCTGCTCGCGCTGCCCAGCGCCAACGTGGCGGGCATCAAGGGCAAGGCCGTGTTCGCCGTGGTGCAGTTCGAATACACGACGCGCGACCAGAGCGGCGCCGACACCTACGGCACGCTGCCGTCGCCCATCGCCGTCCTGACCCTGGACCAGGACCAGGCCACCGGCAAGCTCAGCCTGGTCAAATACCACAACGTCGACACCTCGTCGGCCCACGGCCTGTGGATCACCTGTGGCGCCAGCCTGTCGCCCTGGAATACCCATCTGTCCAGCGAAGAATACGAGCCGGACGCGCCGTTCGTGTCGACCAACGCCCAGTTCAAGGCCTTCAGCAAGAACGTGTACGGCGACGAGACGAAGGCCCGTCCTTATCACTACGGCCACATTCCCGAAGTGACCGTGAATCCCGACGGCACGGGTTCGATCAAGAAGCACTATTGCATGGGCCGGATTTCTCACGAGCTGATCCAGGTGATGCCGGACAACCGCACGGTGCTGATGGGCGACGACGCCACCAACAGCGGCCTGTTCGTGTTCGTGGCGGACAAGGAAAAGGACCTGTCGGCGGGCACGCTGTACGTCGCCAAGCTCGGTGCCGGCTTTTCGGCCGATCCGGCCGCAGCCGGCGCCAACCTGACCTGGATCAAGCTGGGCCACGCCACCAGCGCGGAAATCGAGCAGATGGCCAACACGCTCGATCCCGAGGACATCATGACGGTGCTCAAGGCCGATCCCTCGGATGCGACCTACACGAAGATCTTCTCGAACGGCGCGGCCAACTGGATCAAGATCAAGCCCGGCATGGAGAAGGCCGCGGCCTTCCTGGAGACCCATCGCTACGCCTACCTGGCGGGCGGCAGCATGGGCTTCACCAAGATGGAAGGCACCACGGTCAACATCAAGGACAAGGTCGCGTACTCGGCCCTGCAGAACATCCAGGACTCCATGGTCAAGGGCAACGCCAAGGGCTGGAACGAGCAGAGCGGCATCGCGCTGGACAAGGCGCTGATCGCCGGCGGCGTGCTGGCCCACAACCTGGCCGGCGGCCAGAAGGACCAGGCCGGCGCGGCCATCAACAGCGAATGGATGCCGGTGCACACCCGGATGCTGCTGGTGGGCGAGGACATCGCCGCTGACGCGCTGGGCAACAAGGCCAATCCGGAGCTGGTCGCCAACCCCGACAACCTGAAGTTCTCGGAAAAGCTGCGCACGCTGTTCATCGGCGAGGACAGCGGCTCGCACGTCAACAACTTCCTGTGGGCCTACAACGTCGACACCAAGTCGCTGTCGCGGCTGTTGTCGGTGCCGGCGGGCGGCGAGTCGACCGGACTGCACGCGGTGGACGAGATCAACGGCTGGACCTACATCATGAGCAACTTCCAGCACGCCGGTGACTGGAGTTCGCTGCACGACAAGGTCAAGGACGCGCTGGACCCGCTGATCCGTACCAACTACAAGGACCGTTTCGGCGCCGCGGTGGGCTACCTGACCGCCGACCCCACGAGCATCAAGCTCAAGGGGTGACGTCCGGGGTGCCCGGGCCGGCGTCGTCGTCGGCCTCGGGCAGCCGGACCAGCAGCACGGGCACCGGCGCCCCGCGCAGGATCTTCTCGGCGCTGCTGCCCAGCACCATGCGGGGCAGGCCGCGCCGGCCGTGCGTGCCGATCACGATCAGGTCCGCCGGCCATTTGCGCGCTTCCTGGATCACCAGTTCGTGCACCGGGCCGGCGAAATTGTCGTGCAACACGGTATCGGCCGCGATACCCGCGGCCTTCGCCTTGGCCTGCGCCTGCTGGATCAGTTCGGCGCCGTTGGCGCGCAGGACGGTGATCCAGTCGGCATAGGCGGCGTAGGCGCCCATGGACCCGGCCAGCGACAACTCGTCGATCACGTGCATCAGACGCAGTTGCCCCTTGGTCAGGGCCGCGATGCGCAGGGCCTCGTCCAGCCCGCGGTTGGAGGTGGGGCTGCCGTCGACGGGAACGAGTATGCGCTGGTACATGGAATGCTCCTGGAATGGTGAGTGACCGGTCCGGTCAGAAATAGAAGGAAACGTCGGTCCGTCCCGAGGTGGGAACGCGGACCTGGCGGCTTTGCCTGGCCGATCCGTATTCGGCGTCGATCCGGTAGTTGCCGGGCGCGAGCCGGGCCAGCAGGTAGGGGCCCTGGGTGGTCACGGACAGGAGGTCCTTGCCGCCGCTGTCGCGGATGGACACGCGCACGTCGGCCACGTATTCGCCGCTCCTGGCCGCCGCCAGCAGGCGCAGGCTGTAGTCCTTGGCCATGCCACGGATGGCGGTCGACTCATCCTGGCCCACGCCGCCCGTCACGTAGGCGATGCCGTTCTGTTCGCCCTTGTCCATCGCCTGGCCGGCAAGCGGCCAGGCGGCCGCCAGCGCAAGCGCCAGGGGCGCCGCCCATCGTGGATTCTGCTTCATGGTGCGGCTCCTTGCCGATCCCCGGGCCGTCCACGGGCCCCTGGGTCAATGGGAAAACAGGACCGGCACGGTCATCGACTCCAGCAGGGTCCGTGTCGTGCCGCCAAGGACCGCCTCCCGCACCCGGCTGTGGCCGTAGGCGCCCATCACGATCAGGTCGCAGGCGTTGTCCGTGGCCGCATTCAGGATGCAATTGCCTATCCCCACTCCCGCGCTCTCGCGCACGGTTTCCTGGGGGATCGGGTATTGGCGCCCGGCGCAGTAGGCCAGGAAATCGGCCCGTTTGGCCTGGGCCGCCTCGCTGGATTCGGACGGCGGGTCGACCCGCAGCGCGAACAGCTCGGAGGCCTCTTCCAGGATGGGGCCGGCATCGGCCAGCGCGCGGGCCGATTCGCGCCGTTCATCCCAGCAGAAAAGCACGCGACGGCCGATGGCGTTCAACTCGCCTACCGACGGCAGCATCATGACCGGGCGGCCCGCGCCCAGCATCACGGCGGCCAGCAGGGCCGGCATCTGCAGCGGGCCGGGATCGGCGTCGTTGGGCTGGTTCATGATCAGGAGGTCGCAATAGCGGGCCTGCTCGCACAGGATGTCCTCGGCCAGGCCGTCTCCCGTGCGCCAGTGCGCCGTCACGCCGGTTTCGCCCGCGACCTCGTGCAGCAGGGCTTCGGTGGCGGCGCGGTCGTCCGCCACCCGCTGGCGCAGCATGCGATTGACGTCGTCGGAAACGAAGAAACCTTCGTAGTGATAGGGGAGGGGGCGGCCGAAACTGGCATGGATGCCGACCAGCGCGGCATCGTGTTCGGCGGCCAGTTGCGCCGCGGCGCGTACGCGCCGCCTGCAGCCCCGGTCCAGATCGAGATGAACTGCGATACGTCCCAGCATATGCGCCTCCAGCCGTGAGTGGATGACTCCATCCTAGCCGCAACGCGATGCGTGAACCTTGATCTGGCTCAAGTCCGCCGCACGCGTGGGCGACGGTGGCAACTCATGGATAGTCTGGTACGAAAAAGGGGAAAAGGAAAGGGTGCCTGCGGGAGAGTTGGTAACCAGAACTGAACGGGCCCTAGACCGCCGCCGCGCGCCGGGCCAGCAGGATGGCATTGGCCGCCGCGAGCGCCAGCAGGACGGCCACCAGCCCGACAAAACCGCCCCAGCCCGCCCGGTCCAGCGCATAGCCGCCGCCCAGTCCGATCAGGCTGGAACCGCAGTAATAACCGAACAGGTACAGCGAAGATGCCTGGGCGCGGCCTTGGCGGGCGGCGCGCGCCACCCAGGAGCTGCAGATGGAGTGCGCGCCGAAGAAGCCGAAGGTCAGCACGGCCATCCCGAGGACGAGCAGCCACAGGTTGCCCGACAAGGTCAGCAGCACGCCGGCCAGTTGCAGCAGGACTCCCGCGGCCATGACGCGCCCGTGTCCAAGCCGGGCGGCCAGGTCTCCCATCCAGGCGGAACTGACGATACCTGCCAGGTAGACCACCGAGACCATGCCGACCACGGCATGGCTGAGCGAAAATGGCGGGGCGAGCAGCCGGAAGCCGATGTAGTTGTACACGGCGACGAAGCCGCCCATCAGGAGGAAGCCCTGGGCGAACAGCCGCAGCATGACAGGATTGCGCAGGTGGGCACGGAAGCTGCCCAGGGCCCCGGCCACGTCCAGCATGCGAGGCTTGAAATGCCGGGATGCCGGCAGGGTCTTCCAGAACAGCACCGCGCCGGCGAAGCCGATCAGGCCGATGACCAGGGCCGCGACGCGCCAGCCGTGGCCGTCGGCGATGACGCCGGCCAGTAGGCGGCCGGACATGCCGCCGATGGCGGAACCGCCGATGTACAGGCCCATGGCGAGTCCGGCCGCGCGGGGTTCCATTTCCTCGCCCACATAGGCCATGGCGACGGCCGGCAGGCCGCTCAGGGTGATGCCCATCAAGGCACGGAGCGTCAGCAGCGCCGGCCACTGGGGAAAGAGGGCCATCGCGGTGGTCAGGGCCGCCGAGCCAAGCAGCGAGGCGAACATGAGTGCGCGCCGGCCCAGCCGCTCGGACATGGCGCTGGCCACGAGCATGGAAACCGCGAGCAGGGCGGTGGAGAGCGACAGCGCCAGGCTGCTAGCCGCGGGCGACAGGCCGAAATCGTGGGCGAACAGCGGCAGCAGGGGCTGTACGAAATACAGCAGCGAGAAGGTCGAGAAACCGGAGGCGAACAACGCGATCACCGCCCGCCAGAATGCCGGCGTGCCGCGCTCGATGTGGCCCGGCGGCAGGGCCGGCGCGGCGGCGGCCTGATACGCGGTGGTGTCCTGGGGTGGCAGTGAGGCGCCGACGGGCGGGGCGGAAGACATGGCAGTCGAGCAAGTGACGATCTAGGGGTTAACTCTAGGCGTTTTGTCTGATATCGTCCAATACTGAAATCATGCCCAGTAATATCCAATCCCTATGATCGATCTACGCCGGGTCAGGTACTTCGTGGCGCTGGCCGAAGAACTGCATTTCGGCAGGGCGGCGACCCGGCTGGGCATGTCCCAGCCTCCGCTGAGCCAGCAATTGCAGGCGCTGGAACAGGACCTGGGTGCCCGACTGCTCCATCGGAACAAGCGCCAGGTGTCCCTGACCGAGGCCGGCCAGTTGTTCCTGCCCGAGGCTCGCGCGCTGCTGGCCCAGGCCGAACGGGCGGCGTCCATCGCGGCGCGGGCCGCGCGCGGCGAACTGGGCACGCTGCGGGTGGGATTCACCGAAAGCGCGGTCCTGACCGGCGCGCTGCCCAACCTGTTGTCGCGTTTCCGCGAACGCCATCCGGCCGTGGCGGTGCAATTGATCGAAGAGACCAGCCAGGAGCAGATCCAGGCCATGCTGGACGGGCGCAGCGACGTGGGGTTCATGCGCCTGCCCGCCAGCGGGGCCTTTCCCCCGGAACTCGACGCCTACCCGCTGTTGTCCGATCCGCTGGTGGCGGTATTGCCGCGCCAACATCGGCTGGCCGACGACAGCGACGCGCTCGGCGTGGCCGCGCTGGCGCAGGAGCCCTTCGTTTTCTTCGCCCCAGGCGCGGGCACCGGCGTCTACAGCCAGGTGCTGAGTCTGTGCCGGGCCGCCGGCTACGCGCCTCGCGTCGCCCAGGAAGCCCGGGAGGTGGTGACCATCGCGGGGCTGGTGGCCGCGCGGCTCGGGGTGTCCATTCTGCCGGCCTCGGTGCGCCGGCTGGACGTGGCAGGCGTGGTGATCCGGGCGCTGCGCGAACCCGAAGCCGCCTCGAAGCTGTGGCTGGCCAGCCGCCGGGATGGCGCGTCGGCTACCGGAACGGCGTTCCGGAGCCTGGCGACGGCGCCACAGCCAGCCTCCTTATAATCGTCCACTCCCGGATCGAACTCCCATCCCGTTTCCTGCCGCGTCCCCATGCCCCAGCCGTCATCCCGCACTTCGCCCACACAGACTTCTCCCTGGAAACGCCGGTTGGGCTGGGCCTGCCTGCTCCTGGCGCTGGGGCTGGTGGGCGCCTTGACCGTCAGCTGGGTCATGCGCGAGAGCTCGCCCCAGTTCGGCGAACAACTCCGCACGCAAGGCGAGGCCCGGGAACTGGTGTTGCCCGACGGTTCCCGCATCCACGCCGGCCCGGACACGTCGCTATCGGTCGGGTACTACTCACGCAGGCGCCAGGTGATCCTGGCGCGCGGCGAGGCATCCTTCCACGTGCGCTGGCAGTACCGCGCCGCCTTCTTGGTCCAGTGGGGCGTGAACGAAGTGGTCATCGACGGCAGCCGGGTCGAAACCCCCGACATCCTGTTCCGCGTCGTGGCCGAACCCGAGCGCCTGCGGGTCGAGCTCGCGGAAGGACAATTGAAAGTGCGCACCGTGACGGCAGGTCCTCGCGAGTTCGTGGAACTGCGGCCAGGAGACGTACTGATCGTGGACATGGGCACGCGCACCCACCAGCTTACGCACGCGGGCCAGGCCCCCGCGCGCTAGGGCGGCGTCTCCCGGCCCCGGGCCGGCATCATGCGTCGCCCAGCCTGGCCACCTCCACCATGGAAATGCGGTTGTCGTCCAGTTCACTCACGGTGAAACGGTAGCCTTCATGATCCAGCCAGGCCCCCACGGGCGGCAGCTCGGCGAACCGGGTCAACAGGAATCCGGCCAGGCTGGTGTAGCCGGTGCCGGCCAGCCCGGACGACAGGTCCAGCGCCTGCTCCACGTGGCGCAGGTCCGCGGAGCCGCTCATGCGCCATTGTCCTGGCGCCAGCAGTTGTATGGACGGCGCTTCGTCCTCGTCGGGAAAATCGCCGGCGATGGCCTCCAGCACATCCACTGGCGTGACCAGCCCCAGCACGGCACCATATTCATCGGTCACGAGGACCAGTTGGCCGCGCGAGTCCCGCAGTACGTCCATCAAGTCCAGGATGGGGATCGACTCGTGCACGTAGATGGGGGCGCGCAGATGGGAGGCATCGATGCTTCCGGTCTCGAGCAGATCGGCCAGGAGATCCTTGGCACGGGCGACGCCGGCAATGTCATCGAAGTGCCGCCGGCAGACGGGAAGGTAGCTGTGGGGCGTATCGAGGATGCGCGCGCGCAACTCGTCCGCGCCGGCCGTCAGGTCCACCCAGGATATCTCCGAGCGCGGCGTCATGATGGACCGCACCGAACGGTCCGCCAGCGTCAGCACGCCGCTGACCATGTGGCGTTCTTCCTCGGCGAAGGCGCTCGGCGGAACGGCGGGGGAGGCTTCGTCGGATCCCGGTGAGGTGCGCCGCCCTCCCAGCAGGGCCAGGATCGCGTCGGCGGTGCGCGCGCGCAGCGGCCGGCGCGCCGCATGCCGGATGGCGTTGCGCCGCGCGGTCTGGTTGAAGGCCTCGATCAGGATGGAAAAACCGATGGCCGCGTAGAGATAGCCCTTGGGGATGTGGAATCCCAGGCCGTCCGACACCAGGCTCAGCCCGATCATCAGCAGGAAGCTCAGGCACAGCACCACGACCGTCGGATGGGCGTTGACGAAGCGCGTGAGCGGCTTGGATGCAAGAAGCATGATGGCCATCGCCACGATGACCGCGATCATCATGATGGCCAGCTCGTCGACCATGCCCACGGCGGTGATGACCGAGTCCAGGGAGAAGACCGCGTCCAGCAGCACGATCTGGGTGACGACGAGCCAGAACCCCGCCTCGACCTTGCGGTTGCCCGAATCGTGGCCGGAGCCCTCCAGCCTTTCGTGCAATTCCAGCGTGGCCTTGAACAACAGGAACAGGCCGCCGACCAGCAGGATCAGGTCGCGCCCCGAAAACGAGAAGCCGGCGACGCTGAACAAGGGCGTGGTCAGCGTCGCCAGCCACGAAATGGCGGCCAGCAGCGCCAGGCGCATGACCAGGGCCAGCGACAGGCCGATGATCCGCGCGCGGTCGCGCTGCGAGGGCGGCAGCTTGTCGGCCAGGATGGCGATGAAAACCAGGTTGTCGATGCCCAGGACGATCTCGAGCACGATAAGAGTCAGTAGTCCGGCCCATGCGGTAGGGTCCGCCAACCATTCCATGAATCGCTCCGCAGAAAGAAGGGAGAGCAGTGTCGCATGAGGTCCGGGATTCCGGACACAGGGAAAAAGGCAATTCCGCGTTTCTGCAATGTATTCGACAGATTGGCGTGGCCGCAGGGAAGCGGCGGCGCCCTGCAGCAAAGTGGCGCGCATATTGCTTACGTTCGCCCCTGCGGCGGAACCGCGCCTGGGCGCGGAACAAGAGGACTCGTTCGGGTCCCGTCCCTCCGCCCGCAACCACAAGGAGAACAAAGGTGACAACCCACGCAGTGTCCTTACCCCAGCTTCAATCCCGTCCTTCCTGGATTCCGCCGCTAGGTCGAGGCCTCGTCTACAGCCTGACGCTGGCTGGCCTGATCGGCCTGGCCGGCTGCGGCAGTGACGATGATCCGCCGCCCGCGCCTCCCGAACCGCCAGCCAATACCTATCCGCATGCGAAGGAGCCGATAGGCACGGTACGGCAGATGTACGACGGCACCCTGACCCCCGATCTGGCGGTGAACACCTTCCGCAACATCGACCGCCTGTTCCCGACCCGCAGCATTGCACCCGCGGCCACGCCGCGCCCGCTGCCCAAGGCGGCCAAGCAACTGCCCGTGATCAAGTTCACCGCGGGCGGCAAGAACTACGATACCTACGACTATCTTGCGCTGAATCGCGTCTCGGGCCTGCTGGTGCTCAAGAACGGGGAGATCGCCTACGAAAGCTACCAGTACGGCAATACCGAGAAGACCCGCTGGATGTCGATGTCTGTCGCCAAGTCCATCACCTCGACGCTGATCGGTGTCGCCATCCAGGATGGCCTGATCGGCAGCCTGAACGACCAGGTGGTCAAGTACGTGCCCAAGCTGGCCGGCAGCGCCTACGACGGCGCCACCGTACGCGACGTGCTGATGATGTCCTCGGGGGTAAAGTGGGACGAGACCTATACCAACCCCGCCTCGGACCGCCGGGCGCTGCTGGAAGCCCAGATCGGCCAGAAGCCGGGCTCGGCGCTGGAACTGATGAGCAAGCTGCCGCGCGCGGCAGCCCCTGGATCAACCTTCAACTACAGCACGGGAGAAACGCAGATCGCCGGCGAACTGCTGCGCGGCGCGATCAAGAAGCCGCTGGCCCATTACCTGTCCGAGAAGATCTGGTCCAAGTTCGGCATGGAAGCCGAGGCCAACTGGTGGCTGGACTCGCCCGACGGCGTCGAGATCGGCGGCAGCGGCCTGAGCGCCACGCTTCGTGACTGGGGCCGATTCGGGCTGTTTTTCATGAACGACGGCGTCATTAACGGCAAATCCATCCTGCCCAACAACTGGGTGACCGATGCCGGCAGCGGCAAGTCGCTCAGCGGCGGCGATCCCTTGCCTTACTATGGCTACATGTGGTGGGTGAACACCGACGGCCAGTCGGCGATCGACAAGGCGTTCTATGCGACCGGCATCTTCGGTCAGAACATCTACATCAACAGAAAGGAAAAAGTGGTCATCGTGACCTGGGGTGCGCAGTCCAAGCCCACGGGCACGACCGTCGTCAACAACACGGCGTTCTTCGACGCGGTGGTGAAGGCGCTGCAATAAGAAGAAGCAGAACGGCCGCGGACGAGGAGGGCGGGGCGCCGCCCCGCGGCTCTTCGTCCAGCGGTTCGTCCAGGCGAAAAACCGCCACGTCCATCCGTCTCGCCGCCAGGGATACCATCCGATTCACATCAGTTTGACGGTACGTCCGATGAACTGGATCGGTCCGGTCGGGCGACCGGTCGGCGAACCGCCCACCGGTTCGAGCGTCAGCTCGAAGAGCTGATTGGGCTCCAGCGGCGGCATGCTGCTCGACGGTACCCGCAGGCTCTGGTTCGGCTTGACCAGGCCCAGCGAAAGCGGCGCGCTCCAGCTATCGGCCTTGGTCCAGAACTGCAGTTCCCTGCCCGTGGGGATGTCAACCGGCGTCAACGGCACAAGTTCGATCAGGTCGTGGGCATGGGCCTGTACCAGCCACCCCGGGGTCTGCGACTGCGGGGCGACGAGCACCACCAGGTATTGCGGAGCCGGGTTGGGCTGATACGCGAACAGCAAGACAGCCATCAGGGCCGCCGCCGCGAACCCCGCCGCCGACAGCCCCCGCCAGAAGGCGAGGCTGTCCCACCACTCGTTCCGCGCGCGGCGCGGCCCGGTCGAGCCAGCGATGCGGCGCCAGAGTGCCGGCGAAGGGGAGTGGGGCGGGGCCAGCGACGCCAGCGGCAGCAGCCTTGCCTCCCACTCGCCCACGGCCCGGGCCAGATCCTCATCGTGGGGCAGACGGGCCCGCACCGCGCGCCGGGTAGCGGCATCCTGCGTGCCCAGGACATACTCGGCAGCCAATGAGTCGATGTCGTCATCCAGGCTCATGACAGACACTCCTTGAGCGCCTTGAGGCTGCGGCTGATCCAGGCCTTGATCGTGCCCAGGGGCGTCTCCATGCGCTCGGCAATCTCGGCGTGCGTCAACCCATCCAGGTAGGCGTAGACGATGCAAGACTGCCTGTCGGCCGGCAACGCGTCCAGGCAGGGCTGCATGCGCGCTACGTGGTCGCTCCAGTCAGGAGCGCGCCGGGCATCCTGCCACTGCGTCATCGCGGCGTCGGTTTCGAGACGAGCGCTTTCCGCTTCGGAAGGAACCACCACGCGCGCATGGTCCCGGACGAAGTTGAGGGCGAGATGGCGCGTGATGCTGTATATCCAGCCCCGTGCCGAGCCGCGTTGCGGATCGAAACGACGGGCCTCTTTCCAGATGTTGACGAAGGCGTCGTGCACGACGTCCTCGGCCAGGGCGGTGTCACCGACGATGCGCCGGGCCACGCCCAGCAGGCGGGGGCTTTCCTGGCGGTACAGGCGCTCGAGCGCCTCGTGGCGCCCGGCCGCGCAGGCGCTCAGGGCCGCTTCGTAGTCGAACGTCACGTCTGGAAGATCCGGCATGGGTTCCCCGCGGCAAAGCCGGCACGCTGCCAGCTTGCCGCATGATAACGGGAAGTCCGGTTCAACCGGCCTTCCAGAAGATGTAATCGGCCTGATAGGGAACCGTGGTTTTCTGCCCGGCCGCGCAGGCCGCCTGCGGCGCCACACCTCCCTTGAGCGCGACCCGCTGGATATGGGTCACGCCGGTCAACGCGCCGCTGCCGACGACAGGATTGGCCCTGACGAGCTGATAGGGCAGGTTGCCCGCGCCGGCGGGCGCCACCGCGACCTGGGTGCCGGTCAGCTTGGAGCCGTCGTTCGCCTCCCAGGTGGCGGGCGGTCCGTAGTAGGTGCCGACCTGCCTGCCTTGACGATCCTTCAACACCGCCTTCGGACCGGCAAACACCCATTCGGTCTGGTCCTTCATATTCTCCTTGGCCTTGCATTCATAGGTGATATCGCCCGTGCCCACCGTTTCCCAGGCAACCGCGTTGCCGGCGGGAACCTGGATCGGCGGGGGCAGATCGGCCTGCGAATAGGTGCCGGCCGCCATCGCGGTGCATGCGCCCAGCGCGACAAGACTCAGTGCTGCGAGGCCGGACTTACGGATGGATTGCATGGCAGATCTCCTTGGTCGCGGCAGCCACGTCATGTGGGTGCCTCAGGAGGTACTACCCGCCAGGTCGCGATCTGGATGCAGTCAGGTTCTTGCTCCGAGTTCCTGATCCTTGCCATGAATCCATGAGTGACTTTACATAATATACATTATGCGTATAAAAACTCAGGCCCGAGAACCGTCGCGGAGCCCGTCTGATTCTTCATCCACTTCCTGTTCGACGGCCGGCAGGCATTCCGACAGCATATAGCCCCGTCCCCGCACGGTATGCAGCAACGGGTCGGGGAATCCGGTCTCGATGCGCGCCCGGATTCGGCTGACCAGAAGATCGACCGCGTTGTACTTCACGGACTGGTCCCCCCATACCGCCTTGAGCAGGACTTCGCGGGCGACCGGCTGGCGGGCCTGTTCCGCCAGCGTTTGCAGGAGCCGCAGCATCCGGGGCTGCATGGGGATCCGGATGCCTGCCCGGCTGACCTGGCGGCGTATCAAGTCGATCTGCAGGTCGCCGACCTGCAGGAGGTCCGGCTTGGACGGCCGGCCGAACCGGCGGGCGCGCGACTCGATGCGGGCATACAGCTCCGAGAACGCGATCGGGATGGGCAGGTATTCGTCGGCGCCCTCATGCAGCGCCCGGACCACCGTGGCCGTATCGGCGCCGCTGCCGAGCATCGCGACCAGGCCCTCGTGGCCGGTTCGGCGCAACATCGCCACCAGTTGGATGCTGTCGGCCGTGGTATCGCTCAGGAGTTCGATCAGCAGGAGTTCCCAGGGCTCGTCCAGCGCGCTCCGGATCCCGTCGAGATCGAAACCATGAACGGTCACGACATGGCCCATTTCCCGAAAGCCGTTGCGCAGGTACCGGGCAAGCGCCGGGTCCCGCAGGAGAATAAGGCAGCGCATGGCTGTGACCGGAGCTAGAGCTTGGACAGCGGGATGTTGGCGGTCAACATCAGGCTGGCGATGTCATGGATGGCCGGGTCGTGGCTGCGCAGGTAGACCAGCCCCGCGCGCAGCGTGACGGGACGGATGCTCCAATCCACCGTGAGTTCGGCGCCGGTCCATCGATTCTTGTTGGGGAACGCCTGGTTGATCACCTGGCTCAGCGGGTTGACGTCGGCGTGCAGGAGGCGCGCGCCGTAGCGCGAGAAATGCCGGGTATCGTCCGGCACCACGCTCAGGCCCACGGTAACCATGCGGCCATCGCCGCCAATGGGGTAGCCCAGCGGCAGGCCATCCTGGTAGAGGCCGTTGCGGTAGGTATGGTGGGCGTAGGCCACGCCGGGATTGCCGGCGGCGCGTCCGAACAGGCGCCTGACCATGGTATCGGCGGCCTCGGCGTGCCACTGCAGCCGGGTCGTGCCGACCAGGTGCTTGAACTGCACGCCGGTCAGCGCGATGTACTTGGATGGCAGGTGCCCTGCCTCGTCTTCGCCGGCGAGCTGGCCGTACACCACGAATGGATTGCCGAATACGAGCATCGAATAGCGGGCATCGAAGCCCGACAGCTCGTTGCTTGGGTCAGGCTTGATCTCGTTGGAGTTGCCGGTAATCGCTTTCCAGAAAGTGCCGATCCCCGATGGGCGCCCTGCTCCCCCCCATTCGATGAAACGCGACGCGCCCAGCTCCAGCCCCGGCAGCGGCCGCACGAACACGCGCATGTTGAAGATGCGGGTACCCGGTACGGCCGTGTCGTGCTGCAATTGCCCGGCAAAGACGTTGTAGCCCCATGGACCGACCCATGACAGCCACGGGGACGAGAAGGCGCGTTGTTGCGCCCGCTGCAGGCCGATGCCGGGAATGGGCGTCGCGGCATTGCCCCAGTTGACGCTGCCGTCCATGCCGGGGCCCCACCAGTGGTTCAGGGCGCCGGCATAGGCGACCTGCCCCAGGAACGACGCGGCGACGTAGCTGCCCTCGAGGTTGCCCGAGGCCTGCCTGGATGTAATCGGACTGGCGAGCGCGTTCACCTGGAGCTTCCCGGCGATCGCGCCGCTGCCCGTCTGTACGTACGCCCCGCCGGAGGCCTGTCCGCGCGGCTGGCTGGCGAAGCCCAGCACCGGCGACCGGTCGGTATTGAGCCCGGCCACCAGCCCATGGCTGGATTGGCCGTGCTGCGCCACGATGCGCTCGACGTTGCGCAGCGCGACCTGGTCGGCCTGGCTGAGCGGAACCGGCGCGCGTCGGGCCAGCGCATCTTCCAATGCGGCCAGGGGCAGCGGCCAGGTAGACGTCGTCAGGTCGATGATCCGCCGGTCGATCAGCCACTGGATGTCTTCCCGCAGCGCCTGGTCGCCCGCCTCGATCATGACGGCGGTCTCCGCCGCCGTCGCGACGTGTCCGGCCACGCCGGATACGCAGGCGATGATCGCCAGCGTCCCGTGTGTCCAGGTCTTGATTGCTTTTCTCATGGGCATCGAGGCCCCCCATTTTTTTATTTACCCGCGCCGGATCATGCCGAAGCGGTTGCCGGCGGTCCGGAAGGCGGTTTGCGTCCTTGCCTCGAGAACAGCGCGATCAGCACTGGAAAGATGATCAATACGAGCAAGGGCGCCACCGATATCCCACCGACCACCACCAGCGCCAGTGGCCGCTGGACCTGGGCGCCGATCGCGGTGGAGAACGCGGCCGGCAGCAATCCCACGGCAGCCGCGAGGCAGGTCATCATGACCGGCCGGAACCGGACCGAGCATGCCTCGATGACCGCGGCCGTCCGCTCCATTCCTTCCCTGGCCAACTGGTTGAAGTAGGACAGCAGGATGATCCCCTCCATCACGGCGATGCCGAACAGCGCGATGAATCCGATGGCGGCCGATACGCTGAACGGGGTACCGGTCACGAAAAGCGCGAAGATGCCGCCCACCATGGCCATCGGAATCACGCTCAGTCCAAGCGCGGTATCGGTCAGGGAAGCGAAGGTCGTGTACAGCAGCAAGGCGATCAGCACCAGCGTGATGGGTACGATGACCTTGAGGCGATCGATGGCTTCCTGCAGATTCCCGAACTGGCCCGCCCATTCGATGTGATAGCCGGGAGGCAGGTCCAGTTCGGCGATACGGGCCTGGGCATCCTTGATGGCGCTGCCCAGGTCGCGGTCGCGCACGCTGAACTTGATGGGGATGTAGCGTTGCTGGCCTTCCCGATAGATGTATGCGGGGCCCGACACCAGCTCGATGGTGGCGATCTCTGTCAGGGGCACCTGGACCATCTTGCCGCTTTCGTCGTTGCGCACCCCCACGGTCAGGCGTTTGATCGTCTCGATGTCGTGCCGGTATTCCGGCGCCAGGCGCACCCGGATCGGGAAATAGCGATCGCTGCCGGGTTCGTACAGGTTGCCGGCCTCGGTGCCCCCCACCGCTGCCTGCACGGCGGCGTTGACCGCGCCGGTGTCCAGGCCGTAGCGCCCTGCGGCGGCCCGGTCGACGCGGATATTGAGGGTCGGCTGTCCGAGCAAGGTGTAGGCGCTCAGGTCGGTGATGCCCGGTACGGTGTCCATGACGTCCTTGATCCTGTTCGCCGTCCGCTGCAACGTGTCCAGGTCATAACCGTAGAGTTTGACGGTGTTCTCCCCTTTCACGCCCGAGATCGATTCGGCGACGTTGTCCTGCAGATACTGCGAGAAATTGAATTCCACGCCGGGATATTCAGACTGCAGTTTCTCGTTCAGTTCGCGGATCAGGCCAGGCTTGTCCAGTCCCTTGCGCCATTGCGAACGCGGGGCCAGCGGGACGTTGAACTCGGCGTTGAAGAATCCGTTGGAATCCGTGCCATCGTCGGTCCGGCCTTGCTGTGACACGACCGTCAGCACCTCGGGCACGGACTTGATCGTCTGCCGCATGCGGTTCACCGTGTCGTTCCCCGCCTCCAGCGAGATCGAGGCAGGCATGGTGGCGCGCACCCACATGTTGCCCTCTTCCAGCGCGGGCAGGAACTCCAGGCCCAGTCCCCGGCCCGCCAGCACGGACGCGGCGACCAGCGCGAGCGCGACGATGATGGTCACCGGCTTGTGCGTCATGGCCTTGTTCAGGACGGGCAGGTAGACGGCGCGCAGTTTGCGCACGACCCAGGTATCCCGGTGCGAGACCTTGTCGGACAGCAGCCGCGAACTGAGCGCCGGCGCGACGGTGAAGGTCGCGATCAGGCCGCCAGCCAGGGCGTAGGCATAGGTCTTGGCCATGGGGCCGAAGATGTGGCCTTCGACGCCGCTCAGGGTGAACAGCGGCAGGAATCCGGCCAGGATGATGATGGCCGAGAAGAGGATGGGCTTGCTCACCTCCGTGGCGGCACGGTAGATGGCCGCCAGCTTGTTGTCGAAATCCGCCGGTGCGTATCCTGCCCTGCCCTCGCCCGTTCGGTCGTTGTCGTTGGCCAGGTGCCGGAATATGTTCTCGACCATGATGACCGTGGCATCGATGATCAATCCGAAGTCGATCGCGCCTATCGAGAGCAGGTTGGCCGATTCTCCTCGCAGCACCATGATCGATATCGCGAAGCAGAAGGCGAACGGAATCGCGGATGCCACGACGATCGCGCTGCGCAGGTCGCCCAGGAACAGCCACTGCACGAGAAAGACCAGGGCCACGCCGAACAGGATGTTGTGCAGCACGGTCTTGGTCGTGATGGCGATGAGATCGCTGCGGTCGTAGATGCGTTCGATGCGTACGCCGGGGGGCAGCAGGTCCGAGTGGTTGATGCGTTCGACCTCCGCCTTGACGCGTTCGATCACGGGCGTGCTCTGCTCGCCACGGCGCATCAGCACGGTGCCCTGGACGATGTCGTCGTTGTCGTCGCGGCCGGCGATACCCAGGCGCGGCAGGTTGCTGACGATCACCTTGCCGACATCGCCCACGCGTACCGGATTGCCATTGACCTGGGCCAGCAGCGTGTTGCGGATGTCGTCGACATCCTGGATGAGGCCCACGCCCCGGACCACGGCCGACTGCATGCCGATGTTGACGGTCTGGCCTCCCACGTTGACGTTGCTGCTTTCGAGCTTGTCGACCAGCTCCGCGATGCTCAGTCCGTAGGACGAGAGCTTGCCGGTATCGACCTGGACCTCGAAGGTCTTGGTCTTGCCGCCCCAGCTGGATACGTCGAGAACACCGGGAACGGCGCGGAAACGACGGGCCAGTACCCAGTCCTGCAGGGTGCGCAGATCCAGGACGCTGTAGCCCGGCGGGCCGACCAGTTGGTAGCGATAGACCTCGCCGATCGGACTCCAGGGCGAGATCTCCGGTTGCGCGCCGTTCTGCAGGGGCGGCAACTGGCTGAGCAGGTTCAATACCTTTTGCAGCGCCTCGTCATAGGTCAGGTCGTAGGTGAACTGCAGGCGCACGTCAGACAGCCCGAACAGCGAGATCGAGCGGATGGCGTTCAGGTGCTGGGCGGTGGTCAGCCCGGTTTCGACGGGGATCGTGATGTAGCGTTCGATGTCCTCGGCCGACTGGCCGGGGTTCTGCGTAATCACCTGGACCGAGGGCGGGACCGGATCCGGATAGGCCTCGATGTTGAGCTGGGCGAACGTGACCAGTCCCAGTCCCAGCAGGACCACGAACATGGCGATGACGAGCGTCCTGAGTCTCAGGACGGACTGGATGAGAGATTGCATCATGGCTTACTTGCTCGCGGTACGCAGCGTCGCTGCCCGGTCGATGAAGAGGCTGCCGCCGCTGACGACCTTGTCGCCTTCCGCGAGACCGTCGACGATTTGCACCAGGTCGCCATTCACCACTCCGGTCCTGACCGGGCGCAACTCGACCGCGCCGTCGTCATGGGCGATCCAGACCCTTTCCATGCTGCCTTCGTGGATGACGGCCTGCTTCGGGATAGCGGGGCTCGGGGCCGTCCGGTCGATGACGATCCGCACGTTCGCGAACATCTCCGGCTTGAGCACGCCCGTGGCGTTGTCCACCGAGGCGCGCACCAAGAGACGCCTGCTCTCGGGGTCCAGCGAGGATCCGACATAGTCGACCTTGGCCTGGAACCTTTGGCCGGGCAAGGTCAGGATGCTGAAATCCACGTTCTGCCCGACCTTGACGAGGGCCGCTTCCGCCTCTCTCACGTAGCCGGCCAGCCAGACGCGGGATACGTCGCCGACGAGCAGCGCGGGCGTGCCATCGGCGGCCCCCGCGTCCAGGTACTGGCCAGGGCCGACGTTGCGCTGCAGGACGATGCCCGCGATGGGCGAGTAGACGGGCGCGTCGGGAGAGATCTTGCCTGTCTCCCGGAAGCGGGCGATCTCGGCATCGGTCTTGCCCAGCAGCAGCAAGCGGTTGCGCACCGCCTGCAGGGCGATCTCGGAGGAGTGAAGATCCGTCTGGGCGGCGGTCAGGGCGGCACGGGCCTCGTCCCAGTCCTTTTTCGGGACCGCCTCGTCCTGGTAGAGCGAGGCCAGCCGCTGTTCCACCACGGAGGTCAGCTCGACCTGGGTTTTCGCTTTGTTGATGTCGCCGAGGACCGAGACGAAATCCTTTTGCGCGTCGATGGAGTCCGCCGCTTCCACGACAAACAACTGCTGCCCGCGCGTGACGCGGTCGCCGGAGCCCGCCAGCAGTTTCGTGACCCGCCCGCTGAACGGCGCGAAGATGCGCGTGGCCCGGTTCTCATCGATGGCGATCTTGCCTTCGGTCGTCACCTGGGTATCGAACACTTTCATCTGGACCGGTTGTACCGCCAGGGCTTTCCATTGCCGCTCGGTGGGGCGGAAGAGTTTGTCGCTGGTTTCCGGCTGCGGCGCGGCGACGGCTTTGTTGCCGCCATGCCGCATGGACCAGACGCCCGCCACCGCGGCGACCGCGATCACGGCGGCCAGGACGGTCCGGGTCCTGGTGAAGACTGGCGCTGCCGCCTTGGAGTTGTCTTTCCTGTCCATCATGCGTTCCATAGGGCGCGGACGGCGCGTGCGAGCGCAGCCACGCAGCCTCTCCTGAGTTGCGTATCGGTTGAAGGGGAAGGGTTTCCGGATGCGCTGGCGGGCGCATCCTCGCGTATCAGTCGGCCTTGCTTGCCACCATGGTGTCGTCAGGGCGGTTCCACCACCCTCCTCCCAACGCCTGGAAGAGCGCCGCGGTATCGGCCAATCTGTTGGCCTGGGCCTGGGCTCGGGAAATCACCGCCTCCTGGTAGGTCTGCTGGCTGCTCAACAGCGCCAGCACATCCACCTGCCCGGCGGTGAGCTGTTTCTGGACGAGGGACAAGGCGCGTGTCGCGGCCTGTTCCGTGCGCGCGGCGGCCCGGAGTGCCGCCGCGTCGGCCTGCAAGGCGTAGAGCGTGTCCGCCACGTCCTGGAAGGCGCCGATCACGGTCTCCTTGTATTGCGCCGCCGCCTGGTCGAAGGCGGCTTCCGCTGCCCGCTTCTGGTAGAGCAGCGTGCCGCCGGCGAACAGGGTCTGGCTGATTTCGCCGACCACGCTCCAGAAGGGATTGCCGGCCGCGAACATATGGCCGAAGGCCATGGCCGCGCCGCCGCCGACAGCGGTGATCGAGAATTGCGGAAGCATGTCCGCGGTCGCCACGCCTATCGCGGCGCTCGCCGCGTGCAATTGCGCCTGCGCGCCTCGTACGTCCGGTCGCTGGGTCACCAGTTGCGAAGGCAGGCTGACCGGGAGCTCATGGGGCAGGTCCAGGCCGGACAGGCGGAACTGGTGGCCGGGCGCCTGGTTGGGAAACCCGCCGGTCAACGCCGCGAGCATGTTGCGGGACCGCTCCAATTGTTTTTGCAGATCGGGCAGCGCTTGCTGGAACTGGGCCAGCGCGCTTTCCGCCAGCGCTACGTCGGTTCCCGCCGCGTACCCGAGCGTGAACTGCTTCTTGAGTATGTCCAGCGACCGGGTGGCGCTGGCGATGATGGCCTGGGTCGCCTCGATCTGCTCGACCAGCGATGCCTGCTCGACCGCCGTGGCCACGACGTTGGCCGCCAGGGTCAGGTAGGTGGCCTCCAACTGGAACCGCTGCGCTTCCTCGCTGGCTCGCAATGCCTCGACCTGTCGCCGGTTGCCGCCGAATATGTCGGGGGTATAGCTGACGGCCAACTGCGAGGTATAGAGCGTGAAAGGTGTCTCGCCGGCATTTTTCTGGCGGGACGGCGAGAAATTGGCCTGGACCCTGGGCAGGAAGTAGCCCCGCTGGGCCTGCACATAGGCATGGGCCTGGCGCAGCGCGGCCTGCGCGGCCGCCACCGAGGGATGGGAGGTGAGCGATTGGTCGACCAGCGCGTTCAACTCGGGCGAGCGGAACAGCATCCACCAACGGTGAGGGATGTCCATGCCCTCCAGGAATTGTTGTGCCTGCCCATCCTTGACCGGCGTGGACTCGGTGGTTGCGGAAAATCCAGGGCGCGTGAGCGCGGCCCCGGCGGGGGCGTCCGGCTGGCGGAAATCCGGCCCGACCGCACAGCCTGCGAGCGTCGCCACGGCGAGGACGATCGGCCACCGCCGCATGCCTCCGGTTGAGCTGACGCGAATTGAAGATGCTGCCACGATAGCCACGCTCCCTGGATGGCCGGTTGAACGAAACACGACGTTTGAAACTTGAGGAATTGTAAAAAGCGGGAACCTGTCGTGGGGCATCCCGCGGTTACAAAACAGCAAGATGTTCGCGGTATCTGATTACGATTCAGCAATAACTGCGACAGATAGGCGGTAATCGGGAAATCCGCCGAACGCGTGCCCTGTCCCCCCTGAGGAGTACCGAACCCTCCTGCCTGACGAACCCCTGACATGGGAGGTCAGCGTCGCGGGGCCCTGCCTGACTAAGCTGGAGCCCTGTCGTCAGGAGATGCACCATGAAAGACTTCCATCGCCACGCATGCCTCCCCCAGGCCGCGCGCAAAGCCGCCAGCCCGGACGGCGTTCGCACCTCGCACGATCCCCTTGCCTTCCAATACGGCCTGGCGCTGTTCGCCAAGATCCAGCTCAGGGATTCGCTCAAGGAGGCGCCACGCGGTTTGCAGCAAAGTGCTACCCGGCCTTCGGAACCTTCTCGCTGACTCGCGTTACCTATTTCGGAAAGGCGCATGCCTCTTGATCGAACACTTTTCCGAGATAGAACATGATTACTCCAACGACCGGCGGCGCGACTCCCGGGCTGTATAGCCTCGCGCCCGCCCCTGGCCGCTCCTCCCCTCCCCCGCCGACGCCCCCCGCAGCGTCCAGGACGAATGCCCCGGCCGCCAGCGTGCGCGGAACAAAGACCTTTCTTTCCAAGGCGATGAGCGTGTTCCTATCCAAAACGGACATGGCCATACGCGAAATCAAAGCTCGGTTGAAGGAGTACGAAGCCTCCCCGACGACGGAGCTGGGCCAGACTATCGTCGCGCTACACCGGCAGTTGCTGGATGCCGCGCCGCCGGCATCGTTGGACGGAAGCTACGGCCGCCATCAATCGGTGGAAATGGATAACCCGGAAGGGATGAAGTTCCTGGAAAAAATCTCGCCGATCTCCAGGCAGGTCGAAAAGATAAGATCCGAAATCGACATGGCTCCTGACAGGGCGTCATGACTCACCGGATTTCCTCCCACTCCGCCGGCCGGGCTGGCGGGCACGATCCGGCCCCTTCCGGCAGGGCCGGCGTATCCGGCCCTGCGCAGAAGGTGGAGAGTTTTCTCTTCCGGGGCACCTTCAAGGCCTATGGCAAGCACAGCGCCAATGCCAAGGCCTGGGTGAAGCTTTATTGCAACCTGAAAGCCGCCAAGGCAGGTTTGAAGCCGTTGATCAAACAGGCCGACCATGAGTTGGCCGAGATCCAGTCGCGGTACCTGTGGCTAGAAGAGGAAGCTCTGTCGATCAATGCGCAGTTGGCCGATTTCGCCTGCCTGCGGGCGTCCCCCCATGCGGCCCATCTGTTGTACGAAAAGATCGAGGGGGACGCGGTGTTGGCGCAGATGCTGAAAGTCGCCCGGCTCGAGCGTAGCGACAAGGAGCTGGCCGGCCTGCGCGATGAAAAGCAGGACTGCGAACACAAGCTGGAAGCTGCGCGCGCCCGTCTCGAGGAACTCGAAACCCGGCGCGCGCATGCGAAAAGCAAGGCAAAAGACAAAAGCGCCAAGCACCGCTCTCCGGCACACGTCGAACCGTCCCGGGACGCGATCCGGGCTGCCCGCAACAAGGTGGCGAATCTGGAGTCCGACATCGCCACGCTGGCGGCATCGATCGCCGAAGCGCGGTATCTGGCCAATGAAAGGAATGCTGTCCTGGCGCCGTTCCGCCAGGCCGTGGCCGACCTGGCGTCAGGCTTGCGTGCGGCCGGCGTGTCCGAACAGGAGGAAACAGCCATCAAGCCCTTGATGCTGCGCCTGGACGAGGTCTACGAGCATCACGCCCAACTCCACACGATCCTGGAGCAGGCCGAGCTATCCCCGATCTGCCTGGACACCGGTGAAGTCCTGTTTTTCGGACTCCATAGCGCGGCGCAACTGAAGGACTTGCTCGCCACGGTGCGGGCTGAACTTCTTTACACCGAACAATTCATCACGGCGGACATAAAACGCCTGAAACTCTCGAGGACGCGCGAGCACGACCGATGGAAACCCACCAGGTTTCGGCCCCTGCAAGCTACCTACGACTATTCCCTGGAGGCCGGCGCGGAGCCCGAGGCGCCAGCCTGGCAAGTGGCCGCTGACGACGGTGACCACCTCGCATCGCCGCCGTGCGGCGACCCGCGCAGCCCGGTCGTCGCCCCGCTGCAGACGCGCGAGGACGCGCCGCAGGAACCGGAAGCGCAGCCTGCTGCCGACCTTGGGATCGAGAGTCCGGGCAGGCAGGCGGGCACGCCGTCGGACACGGCCGACGAAAGCAGCGCGGCGAGTGAAGCGGAAGACTCGGAGGATTCCGTCGAGACCTCCGAAGAGGAGGACGACAGCGACGACGAGCAGGTTTCCGACAACGAGGAGGGACCTCGATTGCCGCGTTCCCCTTCTCCCGCTGTCGTGGCCGTCGCCATGCCGGATGCGGGCCAGGCAAGCTCCAGTCAGACCATGGCGCACAGCCAGGCGCCTGCCGGCAGCGTTGGCCAAGACAGCGAAGACTCCACCGACGTCGATGATTCGGAGGATTCAGTGGAGTCGTCCGAAGACGAGGATGACAGCGACGACGAGCAGGTTTCCGGCGATGACTCGGAGGCGCGATTACCGCAAGACTTGCCCGAGCCCGAGCCCGAGCCCGAGCCCACGGCCACGCCCATGGCCACGGCCACGGCCACGGCCACGGCCAAGGCCAGCGAGGCAGGCGTTCCCCCTCGCCCTGGTTCACCGCCCCCTGCCCCGCCTCGGCGCTCCAGCCGTTACCACTACCAGGCCGGGGATGTCGACGACAAATGGTCGCACTGGCCCAGAGAGCCCGTGGACCGGACACCGTTCGAGCCGCGGGTAGCCGATCCTGGCGGGAATGACACGGCCCATCGCCCACTTTTGCTCGGTGACCGGCCGTTCGTTGAAAAACCCCCGGCCGCTACCGTTCCCTCCAGGACGTCCGGCAGCTATGCTTTGGGCGCCGAGCAACTGCGGCAATGGGCAAAAGAGGGGCTCGTGCCCCGTGGCGCTTCCGCGCCGCGGCCCGCGGAGGCCCCCGGCCAGAAAACAGCCGAGACCCCGCGCGGCACGGCACGGCCTGCCGAGCCCGCGGCATCCACGCCCGCGGCAGGCGGGGCGCCCGACCGCCCTTCTCCCGCCGCCCGCGCCTCCGCACCGGATGCCTCTCCGCGGGATCCGCGCCAGCCCTATGTCTGGTCCGGGGATTGGCGCTACCTTCCCCCGGCCATGGCGACCCGGTTGAGCATGGCAATGAGCGGCGGCCTGGCGTGGACGAGCATGCGCCATCCGGACCCTGTCTTTCCGATGTCCGGCAGGCTGAAGGACTTCTATCTCGTCAGGGCAAATCTGCACACGGACCTGGTTTTCACATTGAGCCCCCCCGGGCTGGCCAATCCGACCACCTACACCGTGAAAGCGGGCGACATGCGCGCGCACGTGCTGGAAATACTGCCGCCGCTGGCCTCCCAGGCGGCCCATTCCCCTTTTCGCCGCGGCCAGGCACCGTTCACCGCTCGTTCCAGGGTCCGGGGCGGGCCGGACGACCCTTTGCCGTTCTACAGCAGGGATCCCATGTCGCCGCGCTATGCCGGCATCCGAGGCAAGCAACCCCGCCCGGCGCGCGAATTCGGGGCGAACGACCAGCCTCCCATGTCGGAAAAGGCGTTCTGGCACGAACGTACGCGGCGCACGGACGGCCACGCTTCCAGCCGCCGCGCGACTGGCGCAAGCCGCAAATCCTTCCCTCCCGAACGCGCGGCGGCGCCAGCGGAACCACCGCACATCGACGTGATGCCGATCGCCCTTCGAGACCGCCAAGGAAAAAACCTTCCCGGAATCGATCTGCTGGGCATGGAACTGCGCGAAACCGCCGTGCGCTCGCTCGGCGCTTCCCGAGAAGGACGGCGGGCACCGGCGCGTGCGAGCGACGCGGAAATCATCCAGGCCATGCAGGCAATCGTGGACGACGATCGCGTCCTCAAGAACACTTATCCGAATGCCGTGGCCAATCTGGCCAATGCGAACGCGATCATCGTGCGCCTCATCGATGGCGGGTTTGACCTGCGCATGCTGCTCGACCTCAAAGAAGAGCTGCACTACCCCTACATCAGAGGCGAGAACGTGGCCGAGCCGGCCGGCTTTGCCCAGGCGTTCCGCGACTACGCCGCCAGGCACGCCCAGTATGAACTCCAGGCGGAAGGCAGCGGCCGGCACGCCGTGGAGGAGCCTGAACGCCAGGCAGAATTGCAGCGCCGGCGCGACGCAATGGTTGCGTCCAACGATGACTACAAGGCGTACCTGAAGAAAAAATACCGCAATGTCTTTTCCCTCGATATCAACGCTCCCCTGTTTTCCCAGATGCTCGGACGCATACAGAGCAAGCTCACATCTCATATCAACCAGTTGTCCGCCGACGCCCTGATGCGGGAACTCGACAGACTCAACTATTCCGCCGGGCAAAGGCAGTCGCTGCTGAACAACCTGATCCTGCAAAAAGGCCGATTCGACGATCGCGCCATCGATGCGGTCCCGGCGTTCAAACAGATGATCGAGGACAGGGTGGAAGAGAGACTGCGCCTGCTGGGCCAGCAAGAGCCCGACAAGGTCAGGACAGCCGATCAGCGTAGTGCCCAGCGCGGCAATCTGCGCAAGGACGTGTTGGCCACCGAGGCCCAGGACATGCACGACCGATACCTCGATTCCAGCGAACACGCGGGACTGGCACGGCAGATCAAATCGCGGTATTCGGACGAGGCCTGGCGCTCCGCGATCGACGGGGCGATCTAGAAACTGGAGGAAAGCTGATGGCCGACCCTCGCTTCGAGGCTTCGTCTCCGGCCGCCTCGCTGGCCGCTTGGTTCGACGTGCCCGACGACCCCGTCACGCACCGGGCATTGGAGGCACTGCGGCAACGGTCGGCCCGGTCGGTCGAGGAGATCATCGACCGACTCGCCGCACGCCTGCGCGAGGATGTCATGGCCGTCCAGCAAGAGAGCCCGGGTGGCCATGGCCTGCCCGAATCCGGTACCCGGGCCCGGCGACAGGCGGCCATCGCGTCCGAATGCCGCGCGTTGGCGCAAGAAATGGTATTTGCGTCGCTTTGGCACCTGGGCGACCCCGAATGGGATCCCTTGGGACCCGCCACACAGGCACCGCCGCCAGGCATCCTGGCCACACTACTCGCAACCTGACACCATGACCGATCGAATATCTTCCTCGGGATCAACATCAGCGGTTTTCGACGGCCAGGCCTCGCAAGCCAGGGCGGAGCGTCCGGCTGAGAGCTGCCGGCGTAGCCTCGGGCGTCAAACCACCAGGCCGCTTACGCGCCGCACCCTACGCGCCACCGCTTCCTCGAACACGCCGGGCGCCGGCTCGATCAGCGTGAACCAGGTCTTGGCGCGCGTGATTCCCGTATAGACCAATTCGCGCGTCAGGATGGGGCTGGGCCGATCGGGCAGCAACAAGGCAGTGTGGGCGAATTCGGATCCTTGCGACTTGTGCACCGTCATGGCGAACACGGTCTCGACGGCGTTCAGGCGGCTGGGCAGCGCGAAACGGATCCCGGCCACGCCATCGCTGCGCGCGAAGGCAACCCGCAACGCCAGGCCGCCGTTTCCCTGCGGCACCGCCAGCGCGATGCCGACGTCGCCGTTCATCAGTCCCAGGGCATAGTCGTTGCGGGTCACCAGCACGGGACGGCCCTCGTACCAGCCCTGCTCCTGTTCGATCAAGCCTCGTGCCAGCAATGCCCGGGCGACGCGGGCGTTCAACCCCTCGACGCCGTAGTCGCCCTTGCGCAAGGCGCACAGCAGTTGAAATTCGTCAAAGGCCGCAAGTACCGACTGGGCCCAGGCTCCCCAGGCCGGATCGTCGGCAGGCGTGCCGGCCGGCGGGCGCAGGTGGCGCATGATCTCCAGATAGCGTGCGTAGCCCCGCGGCCCTTCGCCATCCGCCGACGCATGTCCGTTCAGCAGCAGGCGGTCCAGTCTATCGCCCCCGGGAGCGAACACCTCGAAGACATCCGTCCCTTGCCGGGCGGCGGACTGTTCCAGCATGCGCCGCGCCTGGACGGCATCGCCGTCGTTGACCGCGCGGGCAAGCTGGCCGATGCCGCTGCCGGCCCCGAACCGCCGTGAATGGCGCAACATGACGGTCTGCTGGGCCATGGCATGGCGGATCGGATCGCCGGGTTGCAGGCCGGCCTCATCCAGGGATGCCCCGCCGATGGCTTCCAGCCATTGCCGGGTCGCTTCCGCATAGTGGCCGGTTTCCGCGTCCTGACACAGGTCGCCCAGCACGGCGCCGGCTTCGACGGACGCGAGTTGGTCCTTGTCTCCCAATAGCACCAGGCGCGCCTGGTCCGGCAGGGCATCGACCAGATTCGCCATCATTTCCACGTCGACCATCGACGCTTCGTCCACGACCAGCATGTCGATCGGCAGCGGGTTGCCCGCATGGTAGCGAAAATGCCGCGAGTCGGGCCGGCTGCCCAGCAGGCGGTGCAGCGTCGTCACGTCGGTGGGAATGGCCGCCCGTATCGGGTCCGGTACCGGCAGCCGCCCCACCTGTTCGCCGATGGACGCCGAAAGGCGCGCGGCCGCCTTGCCGGTGGGCGCCGCAAGCAGGATGCGCAGCGGCCTGCCCTGCCCGGCCGCCGACCATTGCAGCAGGGCCAGCAAACGCACCACGGTCGTGGTCTTGCCCGTTCCCGGCCCCCCGGTGACGATGCCGATGCTGCCGCGCGCGGCAATGGCGCAGGCGAGCTTTTGCCAGTCCGGCCTGTCGGCGGGCGGGCCGAACAGTTGCGTCAAGGCCTGGGCCAGGCCCGGCACCTCGAACGGCGGCTGCTGCAGGCGTCGCCGCAGCGCAGCGGCGATCCTCCGCTCGAAATCCCAGTAGCGCCGCAGATAGAGCCGTTGGCCATCCAGCACCAGGGGCGAGCCGCCGCGGGCCTCCCTCCCCTCCCCGATGACATCGACCAGCGGGCTGTCCGCCAACGCGTTTCGCCAGGCCGGCAGATCCAGGCCCCGCAGCACGTCGGACGGCAGGCGCATGGCCAGCGCCGACTCGCCTTCGGGTGGCAGCGACAGGGCCTCGTCGGGATTCTGCAGCGTCGATGCCAGGTCCAGGCAAACATGGCCGTGGCCCAGTTGATGGCTGGCCAGCGCGGCAGCCACCGCGACCTGCGGATCGGTTCCCGGCTCGCAGTCGTACAGGAATCGGGCGAACGCCCGGTCCAGGCGTCTCAGCCAGCCCCGCGCCACCCAGGCATCGAGTATCGACAGCAAGGCGGCGCAATCGCGCAAGTCCGGCGATGGCGGCATGGGCGCATCGAACGGCAATTCGTAGTTGGACGCGGTCGGGGTCATCGGCCGGCCTCCACGGACTGAGGCGCACCCGCGAACAGCCGGTCCAGCGCCTCGATCAACTCGCGCGGCGGGCGGTCGAAGAACACGCCCTTGGTCGGCGCGCGCGATCCGCGCAGGAACAGATACACCGCGCCGCCAAGGTGTCGGTCGTAATCGTAGTCCGGCAACCGCACGCCAAGCTGGCGGTGGAGCGCAAGCAGGTACAAGACATACTGCAGGTCGTAGCGCTTGGCCAGGATCTCGCCGCGCATGGCGTCGGCCGTATAGGCCGCGTCGGACATGCCCAGCCAGTTGGATTTGTAGTCGGCGACGTAATAGCGGCCCTCGTGCTCGAACACCAGATCCATGAAGCCCTTGAACATGCCGTTCAACAGAGCCGGCTCCAGCGCGGGGCGAGCCGCGTCGGCCAGCACATGGCGGCGCACCAGCGCGTCGATGTGGCGGACATCGGCGTGGCGGCTTTCGAACCAGAATTCCATTTCCACTTGATAGGAGGCAAGTCCGGCCAGCTTGAACATACCGCCGCGGGGACCGAGCGGAAGATCGTCGTTCAGCAGCGCCGACAGCCAGCGGGCCAGCGGGGTGATCCAGGCCTCCCATCCTCGCCGGTTGCAGCGGCGGGCCACCGCGTCGAGGATGCGCCGGTCATCGCCCGCGACATCGGCAAAGCCCTCTTCGCCCGCCCACTCGAACAGGCCATGCAGGAACGTGCCCGGCCCCGGGCCTCGGGGAAAACGGTGCATGCCCGCGCCCGCGGACATCTGCGGCGCCTGCCCGCCATCGGCGTCGCCCACATCGTCGTCGAACAGTTTCTGGTCCTCCGGCGTTTCCGGGCTCAGGTCGCCATGGCGGCCCAGGGTTTCGGGATCATCGCCACCGGTTGCGTGGCCGGCAATGCGCAGCGCGCTGTATGACGCAATCCACCAGGGCTCGCCGGTCCGACGCGACGGTTCCCGGTAGTGCGGCCGTGCGATCGCCTGCCGGTCGGTTTCGAAGAACCGGTTCGCGGGCGCGGGCAACGGCGCCACGCGGACATGATCGACGTCGCCGAATCCGGCTTGCAGCAGTCCGGCAAGATCGCGCGACGCGGCAAGCTCCGCACCGCCGCCCAGCAGATACCCCAACGCGCTGCGGTGCCAACTCGACCCGCCGGAACGGCCAGGCCGAAGATCCGCCATGCCCAGCCAGCAGGCATGGCGCGCGCGGGTCAATGCCACATAGAGCAGGCGCAGGTCTTCGGCCAGGCGCTCCTGGTCCGCCCTGGCTTCTTCGTCGGCATCGGGCGCGATGCTGACCACCAGCCTTCCCTGCTCGTCGTGATAGCGCAGCGGCGGCCGAGACTTGTCGGCGGGACGGAAGGAGCATGCGAAAGGCAGGAACACCAGCGGGTACTCCAGCCCCTTGGACTTGTGCACGGTCACGACCTTGACCAATTGCTCGTCGCTTTCCAGGCGCAGGACCTGGGCCTCGGCAATTTGTCCTTCCTGGTCCAGGTGGCCGGCCAGGTACCGGACCAGGGCCTGTTCTCCGTCCAGCTCGCCCGCCGCCTGCTGCAGGATTTCGGCCAGGTGCAGCAGATTGGTCAGCACACGCTCGCCGTCGGGCCGCCGCGCCAGCGCGCCGGGCAGCCCGAAGTCGTCCATCAGGCGCCGGAGCATGGGCAATACGCCCTGGCCGCGCAAGCGGTCGCGATAGCCGCGAAACCGCAGCACCCATTCCTCCCAGACCCGCTCGTCGCGGTTGACCCGGTCCAGTTCGGCCAGCGGCAGCGCCAGCGTCGCGCTGGCCAGCGCCGCCCGCAGCTTGCGGTCGTCGTCGGGTTCCGCGCAGGCCTTGAGCCACCGCAGCACGTCCGCCGCTTCGGAGCCGGCGAAAACGGAATCCTTGTCCGACAGGTACACGCTGCGTATGCCACGCTGCGCCAAAGCTCCCCGGATGGCATTCGCTTCGCCCATGTCGCGCACCAGCACGGCGATGTCGGCTTGTCTCAGGCCCCGGATACGTCCGCCGCGCTCGAAGCCGGTACGGCCTTCCACGCCGTCTTCCAGCATGCGGACGATCTGGCCGGCGCAACCGGCCGCCATCTCGGTGCGGTAGGTCCCGGACGCCATGGGCGCGTCCTGTTCGGCAAACCAGAACGTCAACGCCGCGGCGGGCTCGCCGGCGGCCATGAAGCGTTCGGCGCGGCCGTTCGCCCGCGCCGGATGGAAAGGCAGCGGATCGTCGTTCCCGTGCCGGAACAGAAAAGCGCCACGCCCTTGCTCGCGCCGTTCGGCCGACATGAACAGCCGGTTGACGGCATCGACCATGTCGCGGCTCGAGCGGTAGTTCGTGCCGAGCGTGTAGTGACGGCCTTCGGTGGCGCGCCGTGCCCGCAGATAGGTGTAGATGTCCGCGCCGCGGAAGGCGTAGATGGCCTGCTTGGGATCGCCGATCATCAGCAACGCGCAATCGTCGCGGCTGTCCGCGATCTGGTAGATCCGGTCGAAGATCCGGTACTGGACGGTGTCGGTATCCTGGAATTCGTCGATGAGAGCGACGGGGAATTGCGTCCGTATGACCTGAGCCAGCCGTGGGCCGTTGTCGCCGTGCAAAGCCGCGTCCAGGTTGTCCAGCATGTCGTCGAAGCCCATTTCCGCGCGCCGGCGCTTCTCGGCATCGAAGCGCGCGCGCACCCATGCCGCCGCATGGGCCAGCATCGCCGCGTCCGCCGAAGGCAGTGCATCGAGCTGCTGTTTCAGATCGATCATCGCATGTAGCGCAGGATGATCGATGACGTGGCCAGGGTGGCATACCTCGGCCATATAGGCGGGTGTCAGGCGCTCGAAGCCTTTCTCCAGGTCCGGGTTTTCCAGCCCGGGATCGCCGGCCCAGGCCAGCAGCTTGTCGAACCAGGGGTTGTACCAGCGCGGCTGGAATTTCCTGGCGTTGACCCGCTTGCCGGCGCAGGCCTCATCGCACAATTGCCGCAGTTCGGGCACCCAGGCGGGCCATGGCGCTTTCAGCATGGCCAGCCGGGCCTGCCTGTCGCGCAGTGCCGCATCCAGCAGCTCGTGCAAAGAGCGCTGGCCCGAGGCGGGGGCCGCGTGGGGCAACAGGCCCGCCAGCCTGCGGCGCAGCCCTTCGGGGGTACCCCAGTGCGCCTGCACCCACTCCAGCGCCGCGCCGTCCAGGCAATAGCACTGCTGGCGCCAATAGTCCCGCACGACCTCCGCCAGCAATCCGGTATGGTCGGTTTCGAGCGTCTGGGTGAACAGGCTGCCGCTGTCGAAAGCGTGTTCGCGCAGCATGCGCTGGCACCATCCGTGAATGGTCGATACCGCCGCTTCGTCCATCCATTGGGCGGCGATATCGAGCTTGCCCGCGCACTCCGCCCATCGATCCGGGCCATAGTCCTCGCGCAACGCGGCCACAAGCTCGTCGGGCGCCTCGATTTCGTCGCGGAAGTAGCGGGCTGCCATGGCAAGGCGATGGCGGATGCGGTCGCGCAACTCCTGCGTGGCGGCATCGGTGAAGGTCACCACCAGGATTTCCGGCGGCAACAGTTCGCGGCCAAAACCGGCCTCGCCGCCGCCGTGGCCCAACACCAGGCGCACGAACAGCGCCGAGATGGTGAAGGTCTTGCCCGTGCCGGCGCTGGCCTCGATGAGCCGGCTGCCCCGCAGCGGCAGCGACAAGGCCAGGTCTTGGCCCGGATCGAAAGCCTGGATGGTCATCGCTCCTTCCCCCCGGAGCCGGAAGACTCGCCTCGCACCGCCTCGAAAAGTGGTTGGTAGAGCGTCGCGGCCCAGGCCGCGAAGGCGCCATCGGACCACAACGCCTCGAAATCCGGATACTGGCGGGCCAGGTAGGGACTCTGTCCCGCTTCCCCCGCGGTATTGAAGTTGTCTTCGTAGACTTTGCGCGCCTGGGCGCGGGCCGCCTCTTCGTCGGGCAGTGCCGACAGCCAGGCGAACGCCGTGCGCACGGCTACCGGCGGCGGTGTCTGCATGCCGGCGGTCCAGGCCTCGAGCAATTCGCCCAGCCAGCGCCGTGCCGGCTCGGCCGCCAACGGCGGCAAGGTCACGTCGCCATCCGCGGCGACCAGTGCCGTGCGCAGCCGCAGGCCCATGGCATTGCCGGCCAGGTGGACGACCCAGGGCCGGACCAGCCTGTGCCACTTCAGGTTCTTGTCCCGGGCCTTCAGTTCGTTGGGGATGACCTCCATCAGCAGGTGTCCGCCACTGTCGTCGACACGCAAGCCGCTCAGCCAGCCTTCCAGCCGCAGTCCCGCATGCGTGACATCCACGGCCACCGACGTCCCGATCTCGCGGGGCCAGGCCGCCAGCCATGCCCGGCGGCGGCTCAGCAGTTCCGGCAAGGGCGAGAGCAGCGCCGCCAGGCTGTGCTCGCCAAAACCGGCCAATGGCAGCCGGCCGCTGCGGACCAGGACGTGGGCCGCGTCGTGGAGCCGGGCCCGGGCCTGCTCTTCATCCGGAGCGTCCAGCGCGGCCTGCAACAACTGTTCGCTCAACTGGTAGTGTCCCAGCCCGTCCAGCGCGAACGGCTCCTCGTCTTCGGCGGCAAGGGCGGCGTCGTCGAAATGCACCTTCAGGCGCTGATTGAAAAACGCCTTGAGCGGATCGCGGACGAAGCCCTGCAGCACCGACAGGTCCAGCGCCGACACCGGAGGAACGGGAGCAGGCAATGCGGCCGGCGCCGCATCCGTGTCGCCGCGGGGGCGCTCGTACATGGCGGCCCATTCCCGGGCGTAGCTGAAATACGCATCGTCCCCGTCCAGGAAATAGCGCGCGCTGAATGGCTGCAATGGATGGACGGTGGTCAATGCTTTGACCGGGGACTGTCCGTCGTCCTCGCCGTCGAGCGTCCATCCGGCCGAAATGTGATCCAGCAACTGCCCCACCAGCACCGATGGCGGCCGTTCACTGTTGTCGCGCACGCTGCGTCCCACCCAACTGACGTACAAGTGTTCCCGGGCCGACAGCAGGGCTTCCAGCAGCAGGTAGCGGTCGTCCTCGCGCCTCGAGCGGTCGCCGGGGCGATAGTCGCCGCTCATCAGGTCGAAGTCCAGCGGCGCCTGGGAGCGCGGGTAGTCGCCGTCGTTCATGCCCAGCAGGCAGACCATCTTGAACGGTATGGCGCGCATGGGCATGAGCGTGCAGAAATTCACCGACCCCGCCAGAAAGCGCTGGTTCAGGCGGCCCCTGTCGAGATCGGCCAGCCACGCTTCCCGCACCACGACGAGGGGAAGCGCCTCTTCCAGCGCCACGCTCTCGCAGGTGTCCAGCCAGTTGTCCAGCAACTGCGACAGGCCGGCCAGCGCCGCCTCTTCCCGCTCCGAGGCCGGGTCGAAGAAGGCCTCCAGCAGCCGGCGCAGGCGCTCCCCCCATGCCAGAGGCGTGGCGGGGGCCGCCAGTTCGCCCCGGAACCGATCCAGGGCATCGACCAGAGCATCCAATGATCCCACCAGGGCGGCATCGAGCCCCCCGATTTCGTCATAGGGCTCGATGTCCCCATAGGGGCCGCCGCTGCCGGCGGCGTAGCCCAGGAGCATGCGCCGCAGCCCGAAGCGCCACGTGTTCTGTTCCATGCCCGCGGGCAGGCCCAGGCTGGCACGCTGGCCGGCATCCAGCCCCCAGCGCACGCCGGCTCCCTCGATCCATCGATGCAACTGGGGCAGTTCGCCCTCGCGGATGCCGAAGCGCTTGCGCACCCCGGGAACGTCCAGCAGGTCCAGGATATCGCTGACGGCGAAGCGGCTGTCGGGCAGGCGCAGCAAGTGCTCGACGGCGATCAGGAGGGGCTCCCGGCCCCGCTGTCCCTGATCGGCCAGCGTGAAGGGGATGTAGCGGGTATCGCCCGGGTCCACCAGCCCGAATACCGCCCGCACGTGGGGAGCATAGGCATCGATGTCCGGCACCATGACGATCACGTCGCGGGGACGCAATTGCGGATCGGCGCCAAAACGCGCCAGCAACTGGTCGTGCAGGATCTCCACCTCGCGCTGCGGACTGTGGGCGATGTGGAAACGCACCGATTCGTCCTCCCGCGGATCGATCGGCGGCCATTGCTCGCGGGTCTCGGCCAGCGATCGCAGGTTCAGGATGTCGTCCTGGATCTGCGCCAACAGGTGGTCGGCGGGGGCGTCGTGGAAAAGATCGATACGGCGGTCGCTGACCGACGCGAAATGCTCCTGGTAGCGTTCGGGCACGTCGTAGGTGTCGAGCAGGTGGATGTAGTCGCGCCCCTGCTTGCCCCAGGCCGCCAGCAGCGGGTTGCCGAAGTTGTGCAGCGCTTCGGCATCCAGCCTGGCCGGCATGCCGGGCCTGCGCTGCTGCCTCCGGTACTGGTGGCGCAGCAGGTCCTGGTCGGCCACGATGTCGGCCCAATGGTGCTGACAGGGGTTATGGACGCACAACAGCACTTGCGAGAACTTCGCCAGCGCGGCAAGGGCTTCCAGGGCCTGCGCCGGCATGGAAGAGATGCCGAACACGATCACGCGTCGCGGCAGCCCTGGCGGCGGCGCATCGAGCTGCGCCATGCGGGCGACGAAGCGGCGGTGTACCCCGGCCCTGCTCTGGATCATGCCATCGTCGCCCACGTCGGCCAGCAACGCCCGCCACAGCGCCGGCTGCCAGCGATCCTCCGCCGCCAGCGGGACCGTGCCACGGCGCGAGGTGCGGAGCACGTCGCGCCCGTGTTCCCAATCGTCCAGCCAGTCGGCGCGATAGACCTGGTATTGGTCGTACAGATCGGCGAGCCGTTCGGCAAGCTGATGGCGCTTGCGCATGCCGGCGTCGTCGGCCAGGAAGCGGCGCAGTGGCAGGAAGGACTCGTGGTCCAGTTGCGTCGGCAGCAGGCGCAACAGCCGCCAGGTCAGCCCGTTGCGATCGAGCGACGAAGTCTCCGGCAGCTTGTCGCGCCCCAGCACCAACCGATAGGCCCGCCAAAGAAAGCGCGCGGGAAGCTGGACGTCGATGGCGGCGGCAATGCCGCAGCCCTGCCCTTGTCCGCGCGGGTCTTCCGCCAGCGCGAGTTTGAGCCACTGGGCAATGCCATTGCTTTGCACCAGGATGGTTTCATTTTCCAGTGGCGCAAGCGGCGCCCGCTGCATCCACGACACCGCCAGTCCGCGCAGGTCTTCCAGGCGATTGCCGTGGACGACCATGAAACCGGGAGCAAGTGGCGAAGAAGCGGGCATGCGTGAGAACGATAGGGATCGAAGATCCTTCATTCTACAGAGCGCTCCCCAGGATAAGCGAACCCGGCCCGGGGCACCGCGGATCCGGTTTCGCCGGTCCGCAGGTGAAGCCCCCACGAGGGGAGCGGCCAAAGGCGGCCCGGCGGAATTACTTGTATCCGGTACGGTCCAGGATTTTCTGGGCGGCGACCTGGTTGCGGCCGATCGCGCCGATCGACACGGTTTCGGCCTTGAACGACCCCAGCGCTTCCAGCGCGGCGTTATCGGTCTTCACCGAGCGTACGGCCGGCCATTCGTTGTTGCCCGCCGCGAAGTAGTTCTGTGCCTTGTCGCTGGCAAGGTATTCCAGGAACTTGACCGCGGCTTCCTTGTGCGGCGCATGGCGGGCCACCGCGCCGCCGGCCACGTTCATGTGCACGCCCTGTCCCGCCTGATCGGGCCACAGGAAACCGATCTTGGCGATCGCGGCCTTGTCCTCGGGCTTGTCCGAGCGGGCCATGCGCACGTAGTAGTAATTGTTCGTCAGCGCGACGCCGCACTCGCCCGAGGCCACGCCCTTGATCTGGTCGGTGTCGCCGCCCTGCGGATTGCGCGCCATATTGGCCACCATGCCCTGCGCCCACTTCTCGGCGGCGGCTTCGCCGTTGCGCTCGATCAGCGAACCCAGCAGGGACAACATGTAGGGATGCGAGCCGGACCGCGTGCAGACCTTGCCCTTGTTCTTCGGGTCGGCCAGCTTCTCGTAGGTATCCACGTCGGCCGGATTGACGGTCGCCTTGTTGTAGACGATGACGCGGGCACGCGTGGAGAAACCGAACCACTGCGGGTCCTGCCCTGGCTCGCCGCCTTGCAGGTTGGCCGGGATCCGCGCCGCCAGCACCGGCGACTTGACCGGCTGGAACAGGCCGTCGGCTTCCGCTCGCCACAACCGCGCGGCATCGACCATCAGGATCACGTCGGCCGGACTCTTGGCACCTTCGCTTTTCAGGCGCTCGACCAACGCCGCATCGCCGGCTTCGATGCGATTGATCTTGATGCCGGTCTGGTCGGTGAACCCTTTGTAGAGCAGCTCGTCCGTCTGATAGTGGCGGGCGGAATAGACATTCAGTTCCTGCGCGTGGGCGCCGGCGGAGACGGCCAGCACGGCGGCGGTCAGCAGGGAAAGCTTGAGCATGGGCGAGGCCTCGGGATAAGGACGAGTTGGTATAAAAATAGGAATTATTGTCATTCCCATCTTTCTCGTCAAATATTTCAGCTTTTTGTAAGCTCATCCCGTCGGGAAATGGCTCGCGCCAGCATGATCACGGGCAAGAGGCCGGCCAGTACGATCGTCAGGGCGGGGATGGCGGCCTCCCCCAGCCGCTCGTCCGAGGCCAGGTGGTCGGTGATGACGGCCAGCGTGTCGAAGTTGAACGGCCGCAGGACCAGGGTCGCGGGCAGTTCCTTCATCACGTCCACGAACACCAGCAAGGCGGCGGTCAGCAGGCTGCGCCGCAGGAGCGGCTGATGCACCCGCGTCAGCAGTTCCCAGGTCCCCGCCCCCAGGCTGCGCGCGCTGGCATCCAGCGACGGCGTGATCTTGGCCAGCCCCGCTTCCGTCGTTTGCAGCGCCACCGCCAGGAACCGGACCAGGTAGGCGTAGACCAGCAGCGTCAGGGTGCCGGTCAGCGTGCCCTGGAACGACCATCCCCACGCCTCCAGCCAGCCGTCCAGCGCGCCCACCAGGATCAGGAGGCCCACCGCCAGTACCGCGCCGGGCACCGCGTAGCCCATGCCGGCCACGCTATTGGCCGCGCGCACCAGCCTGCCGGGCGCCAGCCGGGCGGCGTAGGCCAGCCCGAGCGCCAGCGCCACGGCCAGCACCGAAGTCGTGGCCGCCAACTGCAAGGTGTTGCCCAGCCACATGGCGTAGCGGCCCCAGTCGATGACGTGGATATCCTGGGCGGCGAAGCGCAGCATGATGGCCACGGGCAGCAGGAACCCCAGCGTAAGTGGCACAAGGCACACCAGATTGGCCCAGACCGCCTGGCGGCCCGACAGCCTGCGCGGCGCCTGTCCCTGGCGCTGGGCGCCCGCGTGGAAGCGCAGGCGGGTCCGGCTGCGGCGTTCCAGCCAGACCAGCACGAACACGAATGCCAGCAGGGCCGAGGCCAGTTGCGCGGCGGCGATGCGGTCCCCCATGGACAGCCAGGCCCGGTAGATGCCGGTGGTGAAGGTCTGCACGCCGAAGTAGGACACCGCGCCATAGTCGGCCAGCGTCTCCATCAGCACCAGCGTGATGCCGGCCACCGCGGCGGGCCGCGCCAGCGGCAGCACCACCGCGAAGAACGCCCGCGCCGGGCCGCAACCCAGCGTGCGCGCGGCCTCGGTCAGGCGCGGACTGCGCTCGAGGAAGGCGGTGCGCGTCAGCAGGTAGACGTAGGGATAAAAGGCGAAGATAAAGACCAGCGCGGCGCCGTACCACGACCGGATGGCCGGGAACCACGGCAGCCGGGGCTGCCCGGTCAGGTCCCGCAGCAGGGTCTGCACCGGCCCCGAGAACTGGAAGAAATCGGTGAAAGCGTAGGCCATGACATAGGTGGGCATGGCCAGCGGCAGGATCAACGCCCATTCGTAGATCCGGCGGCCGGGGAAGTCGTGGGCGGCCACGGTCCACGCCGTCGCGATGCCGATCACCGCGGCGCCGATGCCCACCGCCGCCATCAACAGCAGCGACGTTCCCGCATATCCCGGCAGCACGGTACCGGCCAGGTGGGACAGGATGTCTCGGGAGTCGGCGTTGACGACGAAGGTGGACGGCAGCAGGCCCAGTATGGGAATGGCGATGAACAACGCCACGGCCAGGGTGGGCCAGGCAAGTGCTGCGCGTCGATGCATGAGGAACCGGTGGGGGGAAGGGAAACGTGGCGCCGCCTTTTTCACCGGCGGCCGGCATCAAGTCGCTGATTATATTGGGCGCCCCCGGGGAACGCCAAAGGCCCTGCCCGGCCCGGCGCCCCGGAGGATGGTGGAACTCCGGCATGGCCACTTCCACCCATCACCAGTATCGAAGGATCGAAGAGTCGTGAGCTACTGGACCAGAATACCCGCCCATTTTCCATTTTCCGTGCAGGAAAACCCCGCCGACAAGCGCACGCTACGCGTGCTCGAAAGGGAGGCTGCGACGTCAGGCGGGCCGTCGACGCAGCGGAAAAAAATCGAGCGCGTCCCGAACTTTGTCAAAGAAAATCTCGACAAGGCCCATGCCATCCTGGCCCGGCTCAGGACCGGCCCCAAACCGAAAATCGAATATATCACCAACATTTTTTCCGAAGTGCAGCGGTCGAGCGGCAGGGCCCATGTCGTCGGCCAGATATTGATCGAAGACGAGGTGCCTGGCCAACGGTACGACATTGGACAATTCGCGGCCGAGGCGCAAGCCAGCCGCCATGCCAATTGCGACCGGGCGAGCGCCCTCGCCGCGCGCGAAGCGCAGCAGGCCGCGTATGGCATCAAAGACCCCGTCGTTCTCTATTGGACCGACGGGCAAGACCACAACACCGTTTTCATCGGCGATCCGCGCATGCGCAAATATGGGGAGGCCAACACGGTCGTTCTCGATGCGCATCCGGTTTTTCCCATGGCGCATACCAAGAAATTCGCCAGGTACGAAGCAACCATTCCCAGGGAAGGCGAAGAAGGTTCTGACGAAGTCGAAATATGGAATGTGAAAAAATCGAGCGCCGGCATCCGGCACCCGGATAGCACCGTCCCTCCTGTCTCCAGCGCCCAGATAACGGAATGGCTGCGCCAGGTCGGCTGGCCTTCGCGTCCCGGACAAAGCGTCGTCCGGCACTGGTACGACAACGAAATCCTGGAAACCGGACATCCTCCCAGGCGTTGGGAGCACTTGTTCAGCAGCCGGGAGCCTTCGATGCGCTATGACGGCGGCAACGATACGCCGTCTGCCTACAATGCATTTCCGGCTGCTTTCGTCGAGCAGCGCGTCAAGGCTTTTCTGGAAATCGAGGAAACCTTCCCGGAACCGAATGAGCGCAAACGCAAGACGGCGACCGGCTCGGGCCTGAGCCTGCGCATGCGCGACAAATTGCCCCGGACGGACGACCGCACGGTCGCCAAGCAGGAGCAAGACTCCGCGGGGAACCTGATCGAGGAAGCCCCCGTCGTCGGTGAGTTCCTGTACCCGGTGTCGACGTTGCACTCGCGCATCGTCCCCGTCAGGGGCGTGCCGCTCGTCGACATCATGGGCGACCAGGCGGTCGAAAGCATCAAGCGGATTCCCGACTTTCGCCCTGGGCGGGCACTCATGGAAATCAAAGGCCGGCAAGCCCCCCACCCAACCATCGATGATGCTTTTCCGATCAGGGCCGCCACGCATCCGGCCGCCCTGCCCGAAGAATTGCGGATGCCCGGCGCGGGCAACGAATTGCGCTGCCACCCCGATGTAGGCAAGACCGTCGGGGTGGAGTTGCCGGACGAAACCCGCGAACTGCTCCTGGAGTCCTATCCGCCCGGACGCGACGACCCCGAGGCCTTCTTCCAGAAATGCCTGGCGGATATCCGCGGGGACTACGAGGCGGCTCGGATGGGAGCGCCGCTTCCTCAAGCGTCGAGGTGGAAATCCGTGGTGCTCGCACGCAGCCAGTGCTACACGGAGGCCCAGGTGCAAGCCTTGGTCGCCACGCAACAGCGTGGCGTCATTCCGGCCAGGCATGCTGCGCAAAATGTCGGGGGAATGGCAATGCCATTTGCCGGCTCCCATCAAAAATCACGGACGCAAATCCGCGCCTATACATTGAGGTTTGGAACGAGCGCTTTCGAAGATTTCGCATTGCAGGTACGAAACCCGGACAGGAAAGACGAGCACATCTACATCGCTCCGTATGGCGGGGGAAATACCGCCCAATACTTCAATGGCAGGACCCCGGATTTTCCAGAAAGCCATTTCATTACCCTCCCGGTCTGGATTTCCATCCAGAACAAATATGGCGGGACCAGCCGTTACCTGACGGCCCATGTGTTTCAACACACCGAAGTGCCCGAGGGAAAGCAAGGCTTGCTGGACTACGGGCCGGAATATTGGCCGGGCCGGGACCGTCGGGACGCCATGGGCGGGCCGACGGCATCCGGTCCAGGCATCGGGATCAAGGAAGAAGCGCAAGATACCTGCATGAGCGATCTTCCGGACGCACCCGCTGTGCCGGCCCATCCCGGCCGTCGGACAAGGTCCTCGCGCGGCGCCTCGAGCGCGGAAAGAGTACTCGGCCTGCAATTGCGGCAAATGGCGGCGCCACGGCACGCCGTGCCGGATGGCGAAGACGATCAATCCGATAGCGCGTTGTCTTCCGTTTCGTCCGGCTTTGAAGGCATGGATGCCAGGCAACAGCCCGAGCCAGGCTACAACAAGAAATCCAACGAAGCGATCATCTCGGGATTTCCGGTGGAAATATGGGAAGAAGCCAAGGGCAGCGCGCGGGAGCCCGGCCTGCCGACGGGAGTGGCATATCACCGCGCGACCAGCCAGGCCAATCCCAGGTATGTTGCCGGCAGGAAAATCGAAAACAAGACGGTGGCATTGGGAAGTTTTTCAGTCACGGGCGGGCGCGATGATGAAACCGCGAAAGCCATGGCGATTGCAACGATCATGCTGGTTGAAAGAAAGCATGGCGCGCTAAGAAAAAAAATCGACGACGACCAGATAGTCTCGGCCTTCCCGCCACCGGTCTGGGAAAAGGCTCAGGCCAGGGCGAAACAAGTGGGACTACCCGTTGGCGTTTCTTTCCTTAACGCCACCCGGAGCTATACCGCCTATATCAACATCGACAAGACCCAACGCTTGCTTGCGAGTTTTTCTGCCACCAAGGATCGCAGCGATGCCAAGGCCAGGGCGATGGCCATTGCGACCAGGACGGTGGCGGAGATGGAACACGGCATCCGGAACACGGATGAGAAAACCATGGCGGGATTGCCGGATGGCGTATGGGAAGCGGCCTGGACGCGGGCGGGGCAGCCCGGGTTGCCAACAGGCGTGAGCTTTCATCCCTCCACGGCCACCAAGCCTTCCCCTCAATATCAGGTTCGTCTGGGATCGAAAAGCCATGGCACCTTCTCCGTGGTCGAGGGCCGCGACGACCATACTGCCAAGGCACTGGCCATCGCTTTCAGGATGGTCGCCGAGCAAGAACACGGAGGCATGAAAAGCGACGCGCAACTCATCGCTCGGTTCCCGGATGGCGTATGGGAATGGGCCCGGGAGCAGGCGAAGAAACCGTCACTGCCGCCTGGCGTTTCTCTCGTCGAAGCAACGGGCCAGGCCCGCCGCAGATATACCGCCTACATGAAGACAGATGGAAAGACGAAAGCCCTCGGAAGTTTTTCGGTCAAGGATGATCGAGACGATGAAACGGCGAGAGCCCTTGCCATCGCGGCAAGACGGGCCGCGGAACTGCAGAGGCAGGCAGCCAGAGCAACCCCATGAATCCCTCAGGCACGAAACCGTCACCCAAGCGTTCGTGCGCATTCCGACAACAGACAGGTCATACATGTATAACTATCCCTTGAATACCGGAGGCCCCTCGTCCGCGGGCCCGGCGTGGCGTGCCGACACGGCCGCGCCGCCAGGCGCGGGAACGCCGCCTTCCGAATCCGATCTTCCAAGCGAATGGGCACGGGCCTACGACGAAGCGTCCCGCGAGACCTACTACGTCCATACGCCCAGCGGACATGAACAGCAGGAGCGGCCTTTCCCGCTACTGCCCGGGTGGCGGCACGCCATTCACGCGCACGGCGACCGGGAAGGCGAACTGTATTACTACAACACCATCACCCGGGAGATCCGGGAAGCCGATCGGCGTCCCGAAGACAGCGCTGCGGCATCCCCGGCCTCCTCCATGGCCGATCTGCGCCTTGCTCTTCCGCCGACCACCGTCCAGCCCAACAGGACCACGAATCCCCGCGGCTCCTGGCCCTGCGAGAGGATGGCCGCCCACATCCAGTCCTCTGCCCAAGACTCGATCCGGAACAACGACGTCGAGGACGTTTGCATCCGCTTTCTGCAAACCAAGGGGAAACAGCGGATATTCGCGAATACGGCTACGCTGGAGGCCATTTACACCCTGACCCACCTATACATGGCATGGGCTTCCAACGGCACGGGAAGCAGGGTCTTTCATGGAACGAATGCCGCGGTGGGCATGGGTTTCATGCTTCCTCATGTGGGCGTGTCGCTCCAGATGCGCAGCATCCAGGATGAATGCCGGGAATACCTGGCGAATCGTTTCGGCCAGGACTTCCTGAACGATCTGGACGGTCTCCAGATGGACAAGAAAGGGCTGGACACGGTCATTGCGCTCTTGACGGCCAGGAATCCGGAGGTAAGCACCCTCAAGCTGGAGGAAAAGCTGAAAGAGGTGATCCAGAAAGAGGCCCCCGGCACCCGTTGGCCATCGAGGCTCATTCACCAGGTGTACGACATGGCCAGCTAGCGCCGCGGCATCCCGGCCTGCCTGGCAGGCAGGCTCTTCCCCCTGCTATATTGGCTCCCCTCGCCTTCCCCTCCTGCCTTCATGCAACATACTCGCCTGCACCTGGACCGGGTCCGACTGGGCTACCAGACGGCCGAAGGGCTGCACGTCGTCGTGAGCGATCTTTCCCTGGCCCTGGACGAGAACCGCATCGGTTGCCTGCTGGGGCCGTCGGGCTGCGGCAAGACGACGGTACTGCGGGCCATCTGCGGCTTCGAGCCGCTGCTCGCCGGACGCATCGTCGTCCATGGACACGAAGTGGCGACCCCCGCCTTCAGCGTGGTTCCCGAAAAGCGCCGCATTGGCGTCATGTTCCAGGACTACGCCTTGTTTCCCCATCTTTCCGTGGCGGACAACATCGGCTTCGGCCTGCGGCGCGAGCCGGCCCCGGTCCGGGGTGAGCGCGTCAAGGCATTGCTGGCGCTGATCGGCCTGCCAAACGTGGGAAACAAGTATCCGCATGAGCTGTCGGGCGGCCAGCAACAGCGCGTGGCGCTGGCCCGGGCGCTGGCGCCGCGCCCTGAACTGCTGCTGCTGGACGAGCCGTTTTCCAGCCTGGATGTGGACCTGCGCGCCAGGCTGGCCGCCGAAGTGCGCGACATCCTGAAAGAAGCCGGCGCTACCGCCATCCTGGTCACGCACGACCAGGCCGAGGCCTTTGCCATGGCTGACGAGATCGGGGTCATGCGCCACGGCGGCATCGCGCAATGGGACAGCGCCTACAACCTCTACCATCATCCCGCCACCGCCTTCGTGGCCGGCTTCATCGGCAGCGGTGTGTTCGTGCCCGGCGAGCGGGTCGCGAGCGATCCGGATCAGGTCCGGATCGAATTGGGCGAGGTCCGGACCCGGTTGCCGATGGGCGGGGACGACGCCGCGTCCTCCGTCTCCATCCTGCTGCGTCCGGACGACATCGGCCTCGACGACAGCGGCCCGCATCGGGCCACCCTGATACGCAAGGCGTTCCGTGGCCCCGATTACCTCTATACGCTACGCCTGCCTTCAGGCCACGAGGTACTGGCCTATGTCACCCGCGAGGACGGCCATCGCGTAGGCGACGAACTGGGGATACGGCTACGCGCGGGAAAAGTCATCGCCTTCCCGGCCTCGGCGGCGTAACGCGCCGCCGGCCTTCTATCTTCGCTGGCGCCGCTGACGGTCCTGGTTCAGGCGCTCGACCAGGTTGTTGGCCAGTATCGTATTGCCCGCCTCCCGGCCGACGTCCACGGCGTTCTTGCCCTCGGCGTTGCGGACGTAGCCGTCCGCCCCCTCGTCCAGCAGCAGTTTCACCGTCGAAGTGTGGTCGTAGCGCATGGCCATCATCAGGGGCGTCATCTTCCCCGGCGACTCGGCGTCGATGTACGCATAGTTTTCAATCAGCAGGCGGACGACGTCATCGTTGCCCTTGGAGGCGGCATAGTGCAGCGCCGTCCAGCCTTCCTGGTTGACCTCCGCGCCGAGAGCGATCAGCTTTTCCATGCGCGCCGCCTCGCCCCGGATGGCCAGGTACATGAGCGGAGTCTCGCGCAAGCGGTTCTGTCGATTGACGTCGATGCGCTTGTCGGCAAGCAGGACGTCATAGACGCCCCACGCCTCTTCCTTGATGGCCTCGAGCAGCGGCGTGTTGCTGGCGCCGTTGGGCATATTGGGATCCATTCCCCGCGCAAGCAGCGATTTGACCGTGGACACGCGGTCGTTGCGGATGGCGACCCAGAAGTCCTCTTCCGCGCTTGCCTGCGCCGCGGAAAAGGCGGTCAGCCAGCACCACAGCAGCAAGAAACCCCATCCCCGGCGAGCCCACGAGCCATACATAACGATTTTCCCTAGAATCGCCTTCCAAATCATTGATTGGAAAGCAATTTTTCTTCGAATCCACGGTTTTTATTAAAGTTATTTCTAACTTTAATTTAACGACGTATGTCCTTGAATAATTTGAAAAAATTCTCGGTCGAGGCATCCGCCACCACCTGAAGTGGCAGGCCGCGCAGATCGGCGATCTTTTCGGCGACATGAACCACCTTGGAGGGGTCGTTCAGCTTGCCCCGGTGCGGAACAGGCGCCAGATACGGCGAATCGGTCTCGATCAGGATCCGTTCGAGCGGAATGCTGCGCGCCACCTCCTGCAGCTCCCGTGCATTCTTGAAAGTGACGATGCCTGAAAACGAGATGTGGAAATTCATCGCGATGGCGGCGTCGGCCACCGCCTGGGACTCGGTGAAGCAATGCATCACGCCGCCCACGTCTGCGGCCCCCTCTTCCTCCATGATGCGCAGCGTGTCTTGCGCCGCCGAGCGGGTATGGATGATCAAGGGTTTGCCGGTCCGCCGCGCCGCCCGAATGTGGTTGCGGAAGCGATCCCGCTGCCACGCCAGGTCGCCGGTCAGGCGGTAGTAGTCCAGCCCGGTTTCGCCGATGGCGACGACCTTGGGGGTTGCCGCCAGCTCGACCAGTTGCTCGACCGTGGGGTCGGGCGTGTCTTCGTAATCGGGGTGCACGCCCACCGACGCCCAGAGGTTGTCGTGGTCCCGCACCAGTTCCATCAACCGGGGCCAGTCGGGCAGGTTGACGCTGACGCACAACGCCTGGGCAACATGGTTGCCACGCATGCGCTCGAGAATTTCGGGCAGTTGCGCGGCCAGTTCGGGGAAATCCAGATGGCAATGCGAATCGACGAACATGGGAAAAGAAACCGGTAAGACTGCGGAACCCATAGTACCAGCGGCCAGGCCCTCAGGCCTGGACCGCGGCCCGTGCGGGACGGCGGCCCAGGCAGGCCGCGCTGGCCTGGGCCAGCACATCCTGGGCGAACAAACGGGCATTCAGCGGATGATCGGCGATCCTGCGCTGGCGGCTGAGCCAGCGCGACAGTTCGGCCACGCGGGCACGCTCGGCGCGCTCCCCTATCTTCGAGCTGTGGGGCGCCAGCTCGGGGAAATAACGCGCCCCCATGCCCGCCTGGGCCAGCGCCACGTCGGTGGTCAGGCGTTGCAGCGCGTCTATCCATTCGGCGGCCGGGACCTTGTCCAGCGCGTCGACGATTTGCCCCAGGTCAGGAGGCCTGCCTTGCGCAAGCGCGGCCACGAAGGCATCCAGCCACGGCGCCCGGGGCGGAATCCCGGCCTCGGCGCGGCGCCAGGCCGCCACCGGAGCGCCGCCCGCGGCCGCCAGTTGCGCGGCAGCGTCCTGGACTCCTTGCGCTTCCAGCCAGGCCAGCGCGGGCCCGGGAGCGGGTGCCCCCAGAGGCAGCCGGCGGCAGCGCGACACCAGGGTCGGCAGCAATCGATCCGGCGCGTCCGACACCAGCAGGAATACCGTGTGGGGCGGTGGTTCCTCGAGGATCTTCAGCAGGCCGTTGGCCGAAATGGTGTTGAGCGATTCGGCCGGATACAGTACGACCACCCGCAGCCCGCCACGGTGCGTGCCCGTATTGGCCCAGGACTCGATGGCGCGGATCTGTTCGATGCGGATCTCGCGTGACGGCGCGCGCTTTCCGGCCTTCTTGCCGTCGGCGTCGGCGGTTTCTTCCTCGGCGCCCTCTTCTTCGGCCTGGCCTTCGGCCAGCGCTACCGCCTCGGGACGGACACGGCGGAAATCGGGGTGATTGCCCGAGGCATACCAGGTGCAGGCCGGGCAATGTCCGCAGGCCCCGGAGCCCTGCGGCGATTCGCACAGCAGACTGGCCGCCGCCGCCCGCGCGAACTCGACCTTGCCTATGCCCGCCAACCCATGGATCAGCCAGGCATGGGCGAAACGCCGCCGCTGCTCTTCGCCCAGCCAGGCGCGGGCCGCTTCTTCATGCCAGGGGTAGAACCGGGGCAGACTCATGAGCCGCCCGCCTCGGCGATGCAGGCCTGCAACTGGGCGGCCAGCTCGGCCCGGACCGTCTCGATCGGACGGGTGGAGTCGATGATGCGAAAACGCGCAGGATCCGCTTGCGCCCGCATGTGGTAGGCCGCCCGGGTGCGCTCGAAGAAAGCATCATCCTCGCGCTCGAAGCGGTCCAGGGTCCGGCCCCGGCCCAGTCGCTCGCGGGACACTTCCAGCGGCACATCGAACAACCAGGTCAGGTCGGGTTGCAGATCGCCGTGCACCCATTGCTCCAGCACCGCGATGCGCTCGGCCGCCAGGCCCCGGCCGCCGCCCTGATAGGCATAGGTGGCATCGGTGAAGCGGTCGCAGACCACCCAGTGGCCCCGGGCAAGCGCCGGTTCGATCACGGTGCGCACATGCTCGCAGCGTCCGGCGAACATCAGCAGGGTCTCGGTATCGAGCCGCATGGTCTCGTTCAGCAGCAGCTCGCGCAGCTTCTCGGCCAGCGGCGTGCCGCCGGGCTCCCGGGTCTGCACCACCTCCAGCCCCGCCTCGCGCAGCCGGGCGACGAACCATTCCAGGTGGGTGCTCTTGCCCGCGCCGTCCACGCCCTCGAGCGTGATGAAACGGCCGCGGCGGGCAGGCGCGGTATGCGTGCCGGCGCTCATGGCTGCACCGCTTCGGTCTGGAAGGACGGTGGCGGCTGCAGCCCCTGCCCCCTGAGCTGGTAGCGCGCGACGTAGCGATTGTGGCCGTCCAGGGTTTCGGAGAACGCGCTGGTGCCGTCCCCACGGGCGACGAAATACAGGTATTTGTGTTTCTCGGGTTGTACCGCCGCCAGCAGCGAAGCCCGGCCGGGATTCGAGATGGGGGTGGGCGGCAGCCCGCGGCGCGTGTAGGTGTTCCATGGCGTGTCGGCACGCAGGTCGCGGCGGCGCAGGTTGCCGTCGAAGACCTCGCCCAGGCCGTAGATGACCGTGGGATCGGTCTGCAACGGCATGCCGACCTTCAGCCGGTTCACGAATACACCGGCGATGCGCCGGCGATCGGCTTCCATGCCGGTCTCCTTCTCGATGATGGAGGCCAGGATCAGGACTTCGTAGGGCGAGCCCAGGGGCAGGCCCGGGTCGCGCCGCTCCCAGATCTCGGCCAGCTCGCGCTGCTGCGCGCGGTAGGCGCGGCGCAGGATGTCGATGTCGCTGGAACCCACGGCGAACAGATAGGTATCGGGGAAGAACAGGCCCTCGGGATGGCTGGTCGACGCGCCGATCCTGGCGGTGACGGTGGCATCGTCGAGGCCGTCGAGGGTCTGGCGGACATCCGGGTGGCGGCGCAGCGCCGCGCGTATCTGGCGGAAGTTCCAGCCCTCGATGAAGCGGATTTCCCGCTGCGTGACGTCGCCGCGGGCGAGCCGGTTCAGCAGCGTCCACAGCGAATCGCCGCGCGCCACCTCGTAGCCGCCGGCCTTGATGCGGCGTTCGGTGCCGGTCACGCGCGCATAGGCGATCAGGACCTCGGGCGGCACGGCGATGCCGGCATCGTGCACCTGCCGGGCGATGCCCCGCATGCTCGTGCCTTCATCGATGACGAAGTCCACCTTGTCGGCGGGCAGGGAAAGCGGCATGCGCAGCCACGCGATGCCGGCGCCGGCGATCGCCAGCGACAACAGCAGCAGCGCGCCGAACGAGATGGCCAGCGCGCGTTTCAGGGAAAGATGTCGTTTGGGCATGGGCGCCTATAATACTTCGATCGACCTCATCGACCGTTTCAAGATGTCCGTCCAAGAGATTTTATCCGCGAGCACGCGCTCGGATACCGCCATCGCGCACATCGCGCCGCTGGATCATTTGACCGTGCTCGAGGCCCGGGGTGCCGACGCGATCGAATTCCTCCAGGGGCAATTGACCCAAGACGTCAAGAAACTCGGCGATGCGGACGCCAGGCTCGCCGGCTATTGCACGGCCAAGGGCCGGCTGCTCGCCAGTGCCGTCATCTGGCGCGCCCGGCCCGATCCCGCCGACCCGGTCCCGCGCGTGCTGTTCCTGGTGGATCGCGGCATCGCCCAGGCGCTGCAAAAGCGCCTGTCCATGTTCGTGCTGCGCGCCAAGGTCAAGATCACCACCACGCCGCTGCGGGTGGCCGGCGTCTGGCGTGGCGCCGACGCCGCGGTCCTGCCGGCGGCCGCCGGTGGCCTGCTCCCCGCCGCGCCCTGGTCACGGGCCGACCTGGGCGACGCTACCTGGATCGCCGCCCCCTCCGCCCTGGACGCATCGCCGCGCTGGTGGTGGATCGGGACGGACGATGCGCTGCAACAGCTGGGCGCGGCGCTCGGCACACCCGAGCAGGCCGGCCTGGCCCAGGCCTGGCAAGCCGCCGACATCGCCGCGGGCCTGCCCTGGATCACGATACCCACGCAGGACCTGTTCGTGCCGCAGATGGTGAACCTCGAACTGATAGGCGGGGTCAGCTTTACCAAGGGCTGCTATCCCGGCCAGGAAATCGTCGCGCGCAGCCACTACCTCGGCAAGCTCAAGCGCCGCATGTTCGCGGGCCACGTCGACGGCGGGCCGGCCGATCCGGAGTCGCTGGCCGGCGCCGATGTCTTCCAGGAAGGCGACGAACAGCCTTGCGGCCGCATCGTAAACGCCGCGCAGGACGACAGCCGGGTCGCGATCCTGTACGAAAGCTCGCTGGCCGCCGCTCAAGGCGCGGCCCCCCTGCACGCCGGCTCGCCCACCGGTCCGACCATCCAGCCTCGGGCACTGCCCTACGCCCTGTCCGACGACACCTCGTCGGCTTGAGCCCGGCACCGGAATCCGCCATGCATAATCTCTACGTATATTACAAACTGCCGGTGGCCCAGCGCGCCGCGGCGCTGGCGCCCGCCCGCCAGGTACTCGAGGCCGGACGAGCCTGGAGCGCGCGCGTCGCCCTGCTGGCCCGGCCCACGCCTGACAACGGCATGGCGACGTGGATGGAAGTCTACGAGGACGTGTCGGACATCCCCGGGCTCGAAGCCGCCCTGGCCGAGGCCGTGCAGGCCAGTGGCCTGGCGCCTCTCCTTCCCGCGCCCCGCCGCAGCGAAGTCTTCGTCGATATTCCTGCCGATCCCCCGGGCTGGGAAAGCTGACACCATGTGCCTGATGGCCTTTGCCTGGGATCCGCGCGGTCCGACCCGTCTCCTGATGGTGGCCAACCGCGACGAGTTCTACGCCCGGCCCACGGCGGCCGCCGATTGGTGGCAGGATCATCCCGACATCTGGGCCGGGCGCGATCTGGCCGCGGGCGGGACCTGGATGGGCATCACGCGGCAAGGACGCTTCGCCGCGATCACGAATTATCGCGAAGCGGGCCGGAACGACCCCGCCGCGCCGTCCCGCGGCGGGCTGGTGTCCGGCTTCCTCGCCGGCACCTCCACGCCGGCCGGCTACCTGCGCGACCTGGCCCGCCGCGCCGGACCCTTCAACGGATTCAACCTGGTGGTGGGCGAGCTGTTCGGGCGGACCCCGTCGCTCTGGTACCTGTCTCATCGCCGCGGGCATTCCGCGACCTCGCCAGAGGCCCTGACTCCAGGCGTCTACGGATTGTCGAACGCGGTGCTGGACACGCCCTGGCCCAAGGTCGTGCGCACGACCGCCGCGCTGGCCACGCTCAAGGCCACCGAGGCCCGCACGCCCGCGTATCTGCAGATGCTGAGCGACACGGCGATCGCGGAAGATGCGCAACTGCCCAGCACCGGGATCAGCCTGGAGCGCGAGCGGGCGCTGTCGGCGGCCTTCATCATCACGCCCGACTACGGCACGCGGGCCCAGACGGTGATCCAGGCCACGCGCGACGGCCACATCGAGGCGGCAGAACGCAGCTTCGACAACGCCGAACAGGCCCGGCTGCTGATTTCCGGCTCCTTGCGTCAAGCCTCTTTCGAGGTCTCGAATACCGAACGCAGGTAGTCCACCGAGTCGCGGTGCGCCTGCCTGGCCACCCGCAAGGCCCCGCCCATGTTGTAGAAACTGTGGATGGCGCCTTCGTAGACCTTGAGCCGGACCGGTACGCCGGCGGCCTCCAGCCGACGCCCATAGGCCAGTCCTTCGTCCACCAGCGGATCGCACTCCGCCAGTTGCAGGAACGCGGGCGCCAGCCCGACGAACTCGGGGGCATCCAACACCGCGAAACGCCAGTCCAGGCGGTCGGCATCGTCGCGCAGGTACAGGTTGAAGAACCACTGTATGGTGCGTTCGTCCAGCAGATAGCCTTCGGCGTAGGCCCGGTGCGAGGCCGTATCCTGCCACGCGCTCGTGCCCGGGTACAACAGCACCTGCGCCGCCAGCGGCAGGCCGTCGTCCCGCGCGCGTAGCGCGGCCTGGGCCGTGAGCGTGCCGCCCGCGCTGTCCCCCATCCCGGCCACCCGCGCCGGATCGATACCCAACATGGCCGATCGATCGAAAGCCCACCGCCAGGCGGCGTAGACATCCTCGGCCGCGGTGGGAAAGCGGTGCTCGGGCGCCAGCCGGTAGTCCAGCGACAGCACCTTGCAGCGGATACCGTTGGCCAGCATGCGGCAGACCGCCTCGTAGTCCCGCACGCTGCCCACGGTGAAGCCGCCGCCATGGGAGAAGATCACCAGCGGCGCGGGATCCGGGGCCAGCATGCCCGTGTACAGACGTGCACCTATCGTCGCCCCGCCGCCCACCGGGATCTCCAGGTCGCGCAGCTCGGCCACCTCGGCCGCGGCGATTTCCAGCACCTTGCTGGCTTTTGCGTGGATGACGCGCGCCTGCTGCGGCGTGTATTGCCAATAAGGCGGTCGATTGGCCCGCTGCACCCGCGACACAAGGTCGGCCACCTGCGGATCCAGGGGCCGGGGGTGCCGCGGCTCAGCCATCAACGCCCTGGTCGCCACGCTTCCTGATGTACTTGAAGGTGCCGCTGGAGCGGGCCACCAGCCCTCCCTCCTCGTCCCGGACCTCGGCCTCGCAGAAAGCCATGGTGCTGGAACGGTGGTAGCACTTGCCGTAGGCAACGAGATTGCCCGCTTCGCCCGGCCGCACGAAGCTGGTGGTCATGTCCACCGTCGCGCTGCCGCGCAGCTCCGGGTGCAGGGAGCGCGCGGCGGTGGCCATGGCCGCGTCGAGCATGGTCATCAGCACGCCGCCGTGGCAAACGTGCCAGCTGTTGCAATGCTCGGGACTGACCGCCAGCCGGACCTCGGACTGGCCGCCCTCGGCCTTGACCAGCCGGGCGCCCAGCCAGGCCAGGAATGGAATCGGCACTTCCGTGACGGTGGTCGGGGTCGTGATCGACATCCGGCTTCCTACCTTGCCGCCGGCAGATCGTAGTCCAGGCAGGCCCTTTCTGCGCGTACGGCGCCCATGAAAGGCTTGATCGCCACATGCCGCGGGTGCGCCTGATAGGCGTCCAGCGCCTCGCGGCTGGCGAACAACGAGTTCAGGATGACGTCGTGCGTGGCCTCGTGGCCATCGGCGGCCAGCCCCACCTCGAACTCCAGGATGCCCGGCACGCAATCGCGGCAGCTTTCGAGCAATTGCCGGACCTTCTGCATATTGGTCCGGCGGTCGGCGCCTTCGGCTTCGTCCTTGAGCGTCCACATGACGATATGGCGGATCATGGCGGGGTCTGTCCTCTTGCTAGGGGTCTTGAACGGAAAATCACCTGCGCGCGACGCGCTGGCCCAGGATGGCGGCCACGATCAGGCCGCCGATCACCGTGACGTGCTCGAGCACGACCATCATTTCATGGAATGCGGTCTCGCCCTCGAATTTCCAGAACGGATGCGCGACCGGGATGGTCAGGACGGTAAACACCGCCAACGCGCCGGCGCCCAGCCATGCGGCGCGGTTGAAGATGATCAGCAGCGAGCCGCCCAGTTGGACGATGATGGTCAGGATATTGAACAGCCAGGCCGGTTCGAGCCCGAAATGGCTCATCTCGGCCATCCCGCCCTGGAAATCGAACAGCTTGACCAGGCCGCTGGTCCAGAACATGAACGTCAGGAGAATGCGGCCGAACAGCAGCAGCGCGCGCGATTCAAGCAAGGATTGTATCGGTGCAGGTGTCATGATGGCGATTCCGGGAAAGAGGGATCATGCCGACGCCCCGGGCGCTCCCCCCCTCCCCGCGCGGCGGCTCCTGGCGGCCTTTGCCTGCCGCCATGGCGCGCCATCATACTGGAAACATGTCGAAACGCGGGGCTTCAGCGTCAGAACAGGGTCTTGCCCACCCACCAGGCGCCCGCCGCCACCAGCGCCGATGCCGGAATGGTCAAGATCCAGGCCCAGACGATGTTGCCCGCCAGGCCCCAGCGCACGGCATTGAACTTGCGGCTGGAGCCGACGCCGACGATGGCGCCGGTGATCGTATGGGTGGTCGACACCGGAATGCCCAGGATGGCCGCCAGGAACAGCGTCATCGCGCCGCCGGTTTCGGCGCAGAAGCCGCCCACGGGCTTGAGCTTGGTGATGCGCTGCCCCATGGTCTTGACGATGCGCCAGCCGCCGAACATGGTGCCCATCGCGATCGCCACGTAGCAACTGATGACCACCCAGGCCGGCACGTGATCCTTGGCCCCCGGGACGTTGGCCGCGATCAGCAGCAGCCAGATGATGCCGATGGTCTTCTGCGCGTCGTTGCCGCCGTGGCCCAGGCTGTACAGCCCCGCCGAGACCAGTTGCAGGCGGCGGAACCAGCCGTCTACCCGCAGCGGACGCGTTCGGCGGAACAGCCAGGACACCAGCAGCATCAGCAGGCCGCCCAGCACGAAGCCCAGGACCGGCGACACCACGATGAAGGCGACGATGTAGAGGATTTCCCGGATCATCAGCACGCTGGGGCCCGAGCTGGCCAGGCCGGCGCCGACGATGCCGCCGATCAGCGCGTGCGACGACGAGGACGGGATGCCGAAGAACCAGGTGATGACGTTCCACGCGATGGCGCCCACCAGCGCGCCGAAGACGACGTAGTGGTCCACCACGCTCGGATCGATGATGCCCTTGCCGACGGTGGCCGCCACCTTCAGGTGGAAGACGAAAAGCGCGGCGAAATTAAAAAACGCGGCGAAAGCGACCGCGTGATGAGGCTTGAGCACCCCCGTGGAGACCACGGTGGCGATGGAGTTTGCGGCGTCGTGGAACCCATTCATGAAATCGAAAATGAGTGCCAGGACGACCAGGAAGGCAAGCGTGGCGAAGCTGATCTGAAGCGTATCCATGAAATCCTTCCGACTAGGCGTTTTCCAGGACGATGCCTTCGATCAGGTTCGCGACGTCCTCGCACTTGTCGGTGATTTCTTCCAGCAGTTCGTAGATCGCTTTCATCTTGATCAGTTGGCGGGTGTCAGCTTCGTCGCGGAACAGCCGGCCCATGCCGCGGCGCATGACCCGGTCCGCATCCGACTCCAGCCGGTCGATTTCTTCGCAGATCTTCATGATGCTGGCCGTGTCGTTCAGGTTGTGCAGCAGGCTCACCACCATGTGCAGCCGGTCGCAGCACTGGACCCCGATGTCGGCCAGCGCCCGGGCGTCCGGCGTGACCGCGCGGATGTCATAGAGGTTGATGCACTGGGCGGCGTCCTCCATCAAGTCCAGGATGTCGTCCATGGTCGTGATGAGGTTGTGGATCTGGTCGCGATCCAGCGGCGTGATGAAGGTCTTGTGCAGCAGATCGACCGTGTCGTGGGTGACCTTGTCGGCCTTTTTCTCCAGCGTCTCGATGTTCTTGACCCGCTCCTCGGCCTGGCTCAGGTCGGCCATCAGGGCCGCCAGCTCCCGGCTGCCCTGGCGCGACAGGTCGGCATGCGCCTTGAACAGATCGAAAAAGCGGCCCTCTTTGGGCATCAAGCGTCCAAACATCACGTCCTCGCAGTACGTCACATGACATTTACATGACGTGTTAAAAACCGCGCGAAGTGTAGCACCCCCCTACGCCCTTCGGGCGCCCCCCAGGGGGCGATGCGGGTGGACCGGCGGAGCCGGATCCACCGCATCCTGGGGTACCAATGGGCTGGTGATGGGCGGCGATATTGACTGGCGATTTCTTGAAAATCTAGAGCTGACGCGGCTTGGCGGGGAATGGATCCATTGCCGAGGCCCCCGCAAGGTCAAAGCGGAAGGCGAAAAAAAACGCCCAACGGCGCAAAGAAAAAAAATCCCCCCGTAACCCCCCCCCCACAACAGCCGATGAGTTTCCCGGGCACCGTGGATCCGGCTCCGCCGGTCCACGAGTGCCGCCCCCTGGGGGCGGCCGAAGGGCGTACGGGGGGCCTAATAATCAGAGTCGACGAATGCGTTGCCCGAGAAATTCTGGAACTTGGTATACATGCCCTGCCAGGTCAACCTGACGGTGCCGATCGGACCGTTACGCTGCTTGCCGATGATGATTTCAGCCGTGCCCTTGTCGGGGGTGTCGGGGTTGTAGACCTCATCGCGGTACAGGAAGATGATCACGTCCGCGTCCTGCTCGATGGCGCCGGATTCCCGCAGATCGCTCATCACGGGGCGCTTGTTGGGACGTTGTTCCAGGCCGCGATTGAGCTGGGAAAGTGCGATCAGCGGGCAGTTCAGTTCCTTGGCCAGGCCTTTCATGGATCGGCTGATTTCCGACAGCTCCGACGCCCGGTTCTCGTTGCCCCCGCCGCCATTGCCCGACATCAGTTGCAGGTAGTCGATGATGATCAGCCCCAACTGGCCGCATTGCCGCGCCAGGCGGCGGGCGCGCGAACGCAGCTCCATCGGGCTGAGCGCCGGCGTCTCGTCGATGTAGAGCTGGGTGTCCTGCATTTTCTGGATGGCGTGGGTCAGCTTGGGCCAGTCCTCGTCCAGCAACTTGCCCGTACGCAGGCGCTGCTGGTCGAGGCGGCCGACCGAGCCCAGCACACGCATGGCCAACTGCGAGGCGCCCATTTCCATGGAGAATATCGCCACCGGCAGGCCCTCTTCCACCGCCACGTGCTCGCCGATGTTGACCGAGAAGGCGGTCTTGCCCATGGAGGGGCGGCCGGCTACCACGACCATGTCGCCCGGCTGCAGCCCCGAGGTCATCTTGTCCAGGTCGGAGAACCCCGTCGGCACGCCCGTTACGTCCGACGTGCTGTCGCGGTGATAAAGCTCGTCGATGCGCTCGACCACCTGGGTCAGCAGCGGTTGCAGCGACAGGAAGCCGGCGCTTCCCCGCGCGCCCTCTTCCGCGATCTTGAAGATCTTGGACTCCGCCTCGTCCAGCAGTTGCCGCGTGTCCTTGCCCTGGGGGCTGAAGGCGGCGGCCGAGATTTCGTCGGATACGGTGACCAGCCGGCGCAGCACCGCCCGGTCGCGCACGATTTCCGCGTAGCGCCGGATGTTGGCGGCCGAAGGCGTGTTCTGCGCCAGCGAGTTCAGGTAGGCCAGCCCGCCCGCCTCCTCCGCCTTGCCCGCGGTCTGGAGCGATTCGTGGGTGGTCACGACGTCGGCGGGACGCGCCAGCCCGATCAGCTTGGCCATCTGCTGCCAGATCAGCCGATGATCGTAACGATAGAAATCGTCTTCCTTGATAAGGTCCGCGACACGGTCCCAGGCAGCGTTGTCCAGCAAGAGGCCGCCCAGCACCGACTGTTCCGCCTCCACCGAGTGGGGCGGGATGCGCAGGGACTCGAGTTGGGGATCGACGGGCGAATTCATAGAGCGGGAAACCTGGTGTTCAAGCACGACCGGCGGGAATGCCGGCCCTCGACAGTTTAGCCCGGCTGGGCGGAAGAGGAATCCGTTCGCGCAGGCCTGGGCAGCCCCTGACAAAATGCCCTCATGGGGGACGTTTTTCATCTTGGGGCGGATCGGCGATGAAAAAAGCCCCACGCTTGCCGCTGTGCGGCGGCGCTGCCCCCACAGGGGGACGCTTTTCATCCTGGAGCGGCCCGGCGATGAAAAAAGAACCCTCCATTCTGTGAAGAAATGGAGGGTTCCTGTGCCGGCCCTTCTGGGAAGGAGGCGCCGGCGGTGGATGTCCGGCCGGCTCGACGACGAGCGGCCGGAAAGGCGTCAGGCCGTTTCGCCGACCACCACCACCGTGATGTTGGCCACGACGTCGGTGTGCAGGCCGACTTCCAACGGGAATTCGCCGATGGTCTTGAGCGGGCCGTTGGGCAGGCGGACCATGCCCTTCTCGACCGACTCGAAGCCCGCCTGCTTCAGCGCAGTGGCGACGTCGAAGTTGGTGACCGAACCGAACAGACGGCCGTCCACACCCGCCTTCTGGCTGACGGACACCGAGTAGCCTTCCAGGCGCTGGGCCACGGATTGCGCGGCGGCCAGCTTGTCGGCCTGGACCTTTTCGAGTTCGGCGCGGCGCGCCTCGAACTCTTTCAGCGCGGCGTCGGTGGCCCGCTTGGCCATCTTCTGGGGAATCAGGAAGTTACGGGCATAGCCGTTCTTCACGCGGACGACGTCACCCAGGTTACCGAGGTTGACGACTTTTTCGAGCAAGATGATTTGCATGATGGTCTCTCCCGGCAATCAATTGTGGTTGTCGGTGTAGGCCAAGAGCGCCAGGAAGCGGGCGCGCTTGATAGCCGTGTCGAGCTGGCGCTGGTAGTGCGCCTTGGTGCCGGTCAGGCGGGCAGGAATGATCTTGCCGTTTTCCTGGATGAAGTCACGGAGGACTTCGATGTCCTTGTAATCGATCTGGTCGACGCCGGCTGCCGTGAAGCGGCAGAACTTGCGGCGCTTGAACAGAGGATTCTGTTGACCGAACTTCTTCTTTTCCTTGCGTTTGCCGAATGCGGCCATGATGTACCTCTTGGGTATTCAATCCGTTTCACACCTGGGGCTGTCCGGTCGGCCCGCTTTCGTCGCCCTCCCGGGCGATGGCGGCCTGCTGGATATGCAGCCTCAGTCTGCTTGAACCTTTCCGGGTCGGTGCCAGGAACCCTTCGATCCGGATCGACCGGCCCAGCGCTTCGCGCTCGAGCCTGCCGGCCAGATCGCCGACGACAACTGCGTTGACGAGCATCTCGACCCGGCGGGTTCTCCCGCCTTCGATCAACTCGGATTCATGGGCAAGCGCCAGTTCCAGCACCGGAATCCCGGCCGGGGTATACCTGAGCGGCTTGCACTCGACCACCTGGGCGGTCAGATGAACCTTGTTCAACGCCGTGTCGTCCGGGGCGTCGCCAGGATCCCGTTCTTGCGGGCCTGCGATGCGGGCGGTCGGCAACGACCTGTCATGCCAGTCCAGCCGGGGCTCAGGCCTCGGCCGGGGCGGCTTCAGTGGACACCTTGCGGGCCTCCTCGCGCTCGACGATCTTCATCATCGGCGACGGGGCGGTCTCGGCCTTCTTCATCTTGACGACGAGATGGCGCAGCACGGCATCGTTATAGCGGAAAGCGTGTTCGAGTTCATCCAGCGTGGGTTGGCCGCACTCGATGTTCATGCACACGTAGTGAGCCTTGACGAGCTTCTGGATCGGGTACGCCAGTTGACGGCGGCCCCAGTCTTCCAGGCGGTGTATCGTGCCGCTCTGGCTGGTGATCAGCGACTTGTAACGGTCGACCATGGCCGGAACCTGCTCGCTCTGGTCCGGGTGAACGATGAAAACTACTTCATAGTGACGCATCGAAGCTCCTTATGGATGGTCCCGCAGGCTCCCGGATGGGTGCCCCTGTAGGCGCAAGTCCGCTCAAGCGTCTAGAGTCGGACAAGGGATCAATCTGGCGAAAAAATAGCTTTCGCCAAAAATCAAGCCTTCTATTATCGCTCGCGCAAAGGCAAAAAGCAATCGAAACCCCATGGGCGATGCCCGGCCGGCGCTCCTGGCGCAACACCAGCCCCGGGGATGTCAATACGTGTCGAACACGTCCTGGACGCCGCCCATGCCGGCCCCCAGCGCCAGCATCAGCAATACGCGCGCCTTCCAGGGCGACAGCGTGCCGGCGCCTGGCATTCCGCCCGAGGCCGCGACACAGCCGCTGCCCGTGCGGGTGGCGCGGACCACCACGACGCCGTCCCGGACCAGTTCGTCGAGCGCCTCCTGCGCATCGGCGCTGGCCGAGCCGTTGCCGGTCCCGGCCCAGACCAGGCCCTTCGCGCCCGTGGCTCCCACGGCCCGGATCAACGCCGCCGAACCGCCGGCATAACCAGCCAGCACCTCGACCGGCGCCAGTGGCGTGGAGGCCGTGAACGGCGTGGCGCGGGTATGTCCATGTCCAGGCCATCCCATCCACGCGACCCGGCCGTCCTGGACCCACCCCATGGCGCCCGCGTTGGGCGATGCAAAGGCATCGGGCCGGTTGGCGTTGGTCTTGGCCGCGTCGCGCGCGCCCAGGACCTGGTGATTCAGCACGACCAGCACGCCGCGCCCAGCGGCCTGCGGATGGGCCGCCACCGTCACCGCGTCCAGCAGGTTCAGCGGACCGTCGGGAGACAGCGCGGTCGCCGGGCGCATCGCCCCCACCAGGACCACCGGCTTGTCGGTCTTGAGCACCAGATGAAGGTAGTAGGCGGTTTCTTCGAGCGTATCCGTGCCATGGGTCACGACCACCCCATCGCACCCGCCGGCATCGAGCAGGGCCTGGACCCGCGCGGCCAGCGACTGCCAGAAGGCGGGCGTGGCGTTCTTGCTGTCGATGGCGGCGAACTGCTCGGCCTGGATCCCGGCCACCTCGTCCAGGCCTGGCACGCGGGCGCACAGCTCGTCCACGTCCAGCGCGCCGGCGGCGTAGGCCATCGTGGCCTGGGGACGGACGCCGGCTCCGGCGATGGTGCCGCCGGTGGCGACGATGCAGAGGCGCGGCAAGGACATGGCGGGCTTGGACATGAGGGCGAGAGCCCGATGATACCCGCGGCCGGATTGGCGTTCCCGCGACAATTGCGTTTTCCGCTTGCGCCGGGCGTCGATACTGTATAAAAATACAGTTACTGGATAAAACCACAGAAGCCCGATACGCGCCCCCGCCACCCGGTTGCAGGCGCCCCGCCACGGAGCCCGACATGCCCAAGCTGACCGCACGCCAACAAGAGATCCTGGATCTCATTCGCCAGGCCATCGTCAAAACCGGCTTTCCGCCCACCCGCGCCGAAATCGCCCGGGCGCTGGGCTTTCGCTCGCCCAACGCGGCCGAGGAACACCTGAAGGCGCTGGCGCGCAAGGGCGTGCTCGAGTTGTCCGCGGGCACGTCCCGCGGGATACGCCTGAAAGATCCCGTCATGGCCGAACCGCCGCTCCAGCTCACGCATCCCGCGCTGGCGCAACTGGTCCTGCCGCTGGTGGGCCGGGTCGCCGCCGGCAGCCCCATCCTGGCCACCGAGCATATCGACAAGGAAATCGGTGTCGACCAGGCATTGTTCTCGCAGCGGCCCGACTACCTGCTCAAGGTGCGCGGCAACAGCATGCGCGACGCCGGCATCCTCGACGGCGACCTGCTCGCCGTCAAGAAAGCCAACCAGGCCCGGGACGGGCAAATCATCGTGGCCCGCCTGGGCGACGACGTCACCGTCAAGGAACTGCGCTACACCGAAACCGGCCTGAGCCTGCTGCCGGCCAACCCCGACTTCCAACCCATCGAAGTCGATCGCGAGCGCGACGATTTCGCGCTCGAGGGCATCGCGGTCGGCCTGATCCGGGCCGGCCTGGTGCATTGAAGACCTAGACGGACGACCATCATGAAACACAGCACGCCCAGCTCCAGTCTTTCCAGCGGATTTCCCGCGCTCGACGCCGCCCTGCCCCTGGCCGGATGGCCCGTCGGCGCATTGACGGAAATCCTGGTCCCGCGCGTCGGGCATGGCGAATTGAACCTGCTCGGCCCACTGCTTAGCCGGCTTACCAAGGCCGGCCGCACCGTGGCCCTGCTGGTACCGCCCTACCTGTCCTACGCCCCGGCACTGATCCAGCACGACGTCGCGCTGGAGTGCGTCAAGCTCGTTCGTACCGACCATCCCCTGGATGGCCTGGAACAATTGGAAACCGCCGTCCGGGCAGGCGAATTCGCCGCGTTCGTCGCCATCCTGCCCTCCGACCAGGCCGCCGCGCAATCCGAAAGCACGGTCCGCCGGCTGTACATGGCCGCGAAGCTGTCGGCATGCCCCGCCTTCCTGTTCCACACCTGCAGCACGCCCGCCACGACCTCGGCTTCCCAGTTGCGGCTGCTGGCGGACATGAGCCAGCCCGGCCAGATCCGGCTCCAGCGCATCGCGCCCACGGTCGAAAACAGCGAAGGCGCGGTCACGCTGGATATCAGCCAGCATGCGGCACGCGCGGGATTCAAGCGAATGGCGGGGTTGGCGGTGTCGGCGTCGAATACGCGGGCCACCGAAGATGCGGGCTTGCCTGACACCGAGGCCGAGAACACCTCCACCCCGCGGCCGGCCGCGCCCCGCGTGGGGCATCATGCTCCGCACACCAAGCCGGCCCCTTCAAGTCGCAGCCCCTGGCCCTTCAAGCAGCGTCGCGGTGCCGGCAGTAGCCGTAGCGGCTATCCGGCGGCCCTGGCCTTGTTGTTTTCCCGAGGCTGGAACGCCTGAGTCTCTGCCGACGGGGTAGCGCTCAACCGCGCTGCCTTACCGTTTCATACAGGCATACGGCGGAAGCCACACTGACATTCAGGCTTTCGACCGACCCCTTCATGGGAATGCGGACCAACTGGTCGCAAGTTTCACGCGTCAGGCGACGCATGCCCTCGCCTTCCGCTCCCATGACCCAGGCAATCGACTGCCGGGCATCCACGTCGTGCATGGTTTCGGTGGCTTCGTCATCGGTGCCGACCACCCAGACGCCACGCTCTTTCAGCGTGCGCAGGGTCCGTGCCAGATTGGTCACGGTCAGGTAGGGAACGGTATCGGCGGCACCGCAGGCCACGCGTTGAACCGTCGTGTTCAGGCCCACCGCACGGTCGCGGGGTGCGATCACGGCATGCACGCCAGCTCCATCCGCGGTTCTCAGGCAGGCGCCCAGGTTGTGAGGATCCGTGACGCCGTCCAGCACCAACAGGAAGGCCGGTCCTTCTGCGTCGTCCAGCACTTCGTCGACGTCCATCGCCAATTCCAGCGACTCCGCCAGCGCGACCACACCCTGGTGGCGTTGGCCCTTGGCCAGTCCGTCCAGCCGAGTCTGCGCCACGGGGTGCACCTTGCACCCGGCGGCCTGGGCCTGTTCGATCAGCGTCAGCATGCGTCGATCGCGGCGCGCTTCCTCGACGTAGATATCCTTGATCGACGCCGACGCATGGCGCAACCGTGCCGCCACCGCATGGAATCCGACCAAAACCTGGCTTGCTGCCATCTGTTCACCCCAACATAGATGCATGCCGCAAATCGGCAAAAACGACGCGGCGCTGCCCCAGGCAGCGC
>NZ_JBXAFV010000002.1:75785-165525 GCF_058793475.1 Pigmentiphaga sp. MLSB6-MA01
AACCCCCCCCCCCCCCCCCCCCCCCCCCCCCCCCAATGCCATCATTAGACCAGAGATTCAGTGCCGCTTGCTGCGGCCGTGCTTGGCCGCCGCGCGCTTGCCGCTGCGTGCGCTGGGGGTTTTCTCCGGCGTGGCGAGGGTCTTGGGCGAGGCCTTCTTGCCCTTCGGCATCTTGGACATGTCGGTCAGCAGCACGGCCTTGGGTTTGGCCGGCTTGCGCTCGGGCGCCGGCGCATTGTCGCGTTTGATCGCCTTGCGCAGTCCCTCGTAGGTCACGCCCTTGACCAGTTTGAATTCGATACGCCGGGCCTCGAGATCGACACGCGCCACCTGCACCTGCATCTTGTCGGTCAGGCGAAAACGCATGCCCGTGCGCTCGCCACGCAGTTCGTGCAGGCCGTCGTTGAACTGGAAATACTCCGCGCCGAGCTCGGACACATGCACCAGCCCTTCGACGTGGAGTTCGTCCAGCGTGACGAACACACCGAACGGCGCGACGCCGGTGACCGTGCCGCTAAACACGTCGCCCACGCGCTCGCGCATGTACCAGCACTTGAGCCAGGCCTCGACATCGCGCGAGGCATCATCGGCGCGCCGCTCGTTGGCGGAGCAGAACAGGCCCAGTTTTTCCCAAAGCGCGTGCTCCTGTTCCTTGGCCGTGCCGGGCATGACCTGCATCTCTTCCAGAGCGTTGGGAACATAGCGCTTGCCGTGCAGCAGCGCCTTGATCACGCGGTGGGTGAGCAGATCGGGATAACGCCGGATGGGCGAGGTGAAGTGGGCATAGGCGGGATAGGCCAGGCCGAAGTGGCCGACGTTGTCGGGACTGTACATGGCCTGCTGCATGGAGCGCAGCGCCATGGTCTGCAGCAGCGGCGCGTCCGGCCGGTTCTTGGCGTTCGCCAGTAGCGCCGAATAATCGGCCGCGGCCGGCTTGTCGCCGCCGCCAAGCTGCAGGCTCAGTGTCTTCAGGAAGTCGCGCAAGGCCTGCAGTTTTTCCGGAGTGGGCCCCTCGTGGATCCGGTACAGCCCGGGATGTTTGCTGCGCTCCATGAAGTCGGCCGCGCAAGTGTTGGCGGCCAGCATGCATTCCTCGATCAGCTTGTGGGCATCGTTGCGCACATAGGGAACGATGCTCTGGATGCGGCCCAGTTCGTTGCAGACGATTTTGGTCTCGACCGTATCGAAATCGATCGCGCCCCGCTTCTCGCGGGCCTGCGCCAACAACTGGTACAGCGCGTACAGGTCCTGGATCTGCGGCAACACGCCAGCGTGTTTGCGCGCGGCCGGCCCGTCCTGCTGCTGCAGCGCGGCCCAGACCTCGGTATAGGTGGTGCGCGCATGCGAATGCATGACCGCGTTGTAGAACTGGTAGGCCTGGACCGTTCCTGCCTTGGCGCCGGTCGCGGGTATCACCATGTCGCACACCAGCACCAGCCGGTCGACGCTGGGATTCAGCGAACACAGTCCGTTGGACAGCTTCTCCGGCAGCATGGGAATGACCTTGCGCGGAAAGTACACGCTGGTGCTTCGCTCCAGCGCGTCGGCATCCAGCGCATCGCCGGGCGTGACGTAATGCGCCACGTCCGCGATGGCGACGATGAGCCGCCACCCTGCCCGTTTGCGGGTCTCCGTGCCCAGCTCCACCCGTTCGCAGTAGACGGCGTCGTCGAAGTCGCGCGCGTCTTCGCCGTCGATGGTGATCAGCGGCACGTCACGCAGATCGTACCGGCCGGCCAGGTCGCCCTTGACCACTTCGGCCGGCAGGCGCTCGGCCCGCGCGAGCGCCTTGTCCGAGAACTCGTGCGGGACGTCGAACTTGCGGACGGCGATCTCGATTTCCATGCCGGGATCGTCGATTTCGCCCAGGATCTCGACCACGCGGCCCAGCGGCTGCGTATGCCGGGTCGGCTGCTCGATGATCTCCACCGTGACGACCTGGCCATGCTGCGCCTGGCCGGTTTCTCCCGGCGGCACGAGTATGTCGTGCTTGATGCGCTGGTCTTCAGGCACGACCAGGGACAGGCCCCGCTCGTGCAGATAGCGCCCCACCAGCTTGTTGGTGCGCCGCTCCAGAACTTCGACGATGGTGCCCTCGGGCTTGCCGCGGTAGTCGCTGCCGGCCAGGCGCACCAGCACGCGGTCGCCATGGAGGACTTTCAACATTTCCTTGGGAGGCAGGAACAAGTCGGTCTGGCCATCGTCCCGTATCAGGAAGCCGAAACCGTCGCGGTGCCCCTGCACCCGGCCCGCGATGAAATCGAGCTTGGTCGACAACAGCAGCGCGCCCTTGCGGTTTTGCATCAATTGGCCGTCGCGCTCCATGGCGGCGAGCCGTCGTTCGAACCCCACGCTGCCCGGGTCCACGCCCAGCCGACGCGCCAGTTCCGCCGGAGCGATGGGGGCATTGGCCTCCCGCAGCAATCCGAGGATTTGCTCGCGAGTGGGCACGTCGGGATCGAAATCCGCTGGCGTGGAAGGAAGGTTGTTATGGGATCGAGTTGTCAAAGTTTCAGGTTCTCTTTATAATGCGCAGCTTCTGTCGCTGCTGCCCCGCATGCAACGGTACACGCAAGGAATAACTTGAGTTTACCGCAGCAAATGTTAGGTAGTTGCGACAATGCCCAGATGGCGGAATTGGTAGACGCACTAGTTTCAGGTACTAGCGCTTAGCGGCGTGGAGGTTCGAGTCCTCTTCTGGGCACCAATTCTTGGCAGGCGCAAGCCTTCCGTGTAGTTGGCAATACGAGTTGGAATACCCGCTCAAAGGGTTTTTTGGTTGTGCAGCAGTGCCCAGGTGGCGGAATTGGTAGACGCACTAGTTTCAGGTACTAGCGCTTAGCGGCGTGGAGGTTCGAGTCCTCTCCTGGGCACCAACTGATGGCAGTTCCGGATCCGGAAGGATCCACAGGCAAAACCCCGCAACTTCTGTTGGCGGGGTTTTTTGTTGCCTGCTCGCGCCGCGCAAGGCACGGTCACGCGTGAGCCCCATCACGGCACGGGGCACATCGCGGAACCGGTCGACAGCGGCAATCAGTCGCTCTTCCCCTTCCGGACCCACGCCTCCAACTGGTACGGCCGGATGCTGTCGTAGTCCTCGAAAGGCTGGTGGATCCACGGATTCGTGGGCAGCTTCTGCACGTAGTAGTCGGGCACGACCTTCGAGTGCCCCTTGAACCACAGCACGGCCGTCCGCATTTCCGTGATGGCCGAAAATTGCTGCAGCAAATGCTGGTGCACGCGATCGAAGGTCACGCCCGTATCGACCATGTCGTCCACCAGCAGCACCCTGCCTTCCAAGGTGCCGCGCGTGATCGTGATGAACTGCGCGATGTCCAGGCGCCCCTGCTCCGTGCCCGCCGCCTCGCGGTAGCTGCTGGTCGCCAGGATACCCAGCGGCACGTCGTAGATGCGCGAGAGCACGTCGCCCACGCGCATGCCGCCGCGCGCCAGGCAGACGATCTGGTCGAACTTCCAGCCCGACTGGTGGACCTGCAGGCCCAGTTGCTCGATGAGTTGGTTGTAGCGGTCCCAGCTGATCCAGAGATCTTTGTCGGTATCTTGCTGCATGGTGTACGGATGTTGTAAAAAAGCCCCGGTTTGACCGGGGCGCCAGGATGGGGTCGGATCCGATCAGGCCTTGAAGGGATGCCGCAGCACGATGGTCTCGGTGCGGTCCGGACCGGTCGACACCAGGTCGATCGGCACGCCGCAGACTTCGGCCATCCGCTCCAGGTAGCGTCGGGCATTGACCGGGAGTTTATCGTATTCGGTCACGCCGACAGTAGATTCGCTCCAGCCAGGCATTTCTTCCAGCACCGGTTCGCTGTTGGCCACGGCAGCCGCCCCGTAGGGCAGCACGTCGCGAAACTCGCCATTGACGCGATAGCCCACGCCCAGCTTGATGACCTCCAGGCCGTCCAGCACGTCCAGCTTGGTGATGCACAGGCCGGAAATGCCGTTCAGGCGGATCGAGCGCTTGAGCGCCGCGCCGTCGAACCAGCCGCAGCGGCGAGGCCGGCCCGTGACCGAGCCGAACTCCTTGCCCACCGAGGCCAGGCGCGCGCCGATGTCGTCGTCGAGCTCGGTCGGGAACGGACCCGATCCCACGCGGGTGGCATAGGCCTTGGTGATGCCCAGCACGTACTCGAGCTTCTGCGGCCCGACGCCCGATCCCGCCGACGCCGCTCCGGCCACGCAGTTGCTGCTGGTGACGTAGGGATAGGTGCCGTGGTCCACGTCCAGCAGCGCGCCTTGCGCGCCTTCGAACAACAGTTTCTGGCCGCCGGCCGAGACCTCGTACAGCTCATTGGCGACGTCGGCGACCATGGGCTTGAGCACCGGGGCCAGGGCCATTGCCTGGTCGCGCACCTGCGCGGCATCCACGGCCTGGGCGCCCAGGTACTGGGTCAGCACGAAGTTGTGGTAGTCCAGGACTTCTTCCAGCTTGGCTTCGAAGGAGACCGGATCGTACAGATCCTGGACGCGGATGGCGCGGCGCGCGACCTTGTCCTCGTAGGCGGGGCCGATGCCGCGGCCGGTCGTGCCGATCTTGCCGGCGCCCTTGCGGGCCTCCCGAGCCTGGTCCACGGCAACATGGTACGGCAGGATCAGCGGGCAGGCCTCGGACACGCGCAGGCGCGCGCGCACTTCGACGCCGGCGGCCTCGAGTTCCTCGATCTCGCGCAGCAGCGCCTCGGGCGACAGCACGACGCCGTTGCCGATGTAGCAGATCGTGCCGGGGTGCATGATGCCCGAGGGAATCAGGCGCAGGATGGTCTTCTTGCCGGCGATCCACAGGGTATGGCCGGCATTGTGGCCACCCTGGAAGCGCACCACCCCTTGGGCGGACTCCGCCAGCCAGTCGACGATCTTGCCTTTGCCTTCGTCACCCCACTGGGTGCCGATAACCACGACGTTGTTAGCCATGTTGCTTCTGTTTCTCTAAAGTCCGCCCGCGACGGGCGTCAGATTGCGGTGGATGGGGATGGCCGGGCGGCGGTTTCGGCGCTGGCCAGGGATTCGACCTGCCAGGCACCATCACGCAGCACCAGCTCGCGATCGCAGACGAATTCCTGCTGATCGTGTTCATGTCCGGGCAGGATCTGGACCACGATCTGGCCGGCGGCGCGCAACGCGCGCACGGCTTCGACCAGATCGGGGGCGAGCCCCCATGGGGCCCGTATCGCCGCGCTGGCGGTGGCGGGCGCGAGCAGCCCCGCCAGTTCGCGCAGATCCAGGCTGAAACCCGTGGCCGGCCGCGCCCGGCCGAATACCCGGCCGACATCGTCATAGCGGCCGCCGCGCACCACCGCGTTGGGCCAGCCGCCGCAATAGACCGCGAAGACCACGCCGGTGTGATAGTGGAAGCTGCGCACGTCGGCCAGGTCGATACCGATGTCGACGCCAGGCAGGGACCTGGCCAGCCCGGCCAGCATGTCCAGCGCCTGGCTGATGCGCGGCAGCGCGGGCAGCGCCGCGCGCGCCTTGTCCAGCACGTCCAGTTCGCCATATAGCGTCGGCAGCACTTGCAGCGCCCGGGCCGTGGCCGGCGCCAGTTCGGGTTCCAGCGCCGTCAGCCCGGGGATGTCCTTCTCGCGCAGCAGGCCGAAGATCTCGTCGGCGCGCGCCGCGGCGGCAGGATCGGTTTCCAGCAGTGCCCGCACCACGCCCAGATGGCTGAGATCGACCCGGCAATCGACCACCCCGGCGCGCCGGACGCTTTCCAGGGCCAGTTGCAGGACTTCGATATCGGCTTCGGGACCGGCATGGCCGTACAGCTCGGCGCCGATCTGCAAGGGCTCGCGCGTCGCCCAGAGGCCCCGCGGCAGGGTGTGCAGCACACTGCCGCAATAGCACAGGCGGGTGGTGCCGGCCCGGTTCAACAGATGCGCGTCGATGCGCGTCACCTGGGGCGTCATGTCGGCCCGGATGCCCAGCGAGCGGCCGGACATCTGGTCCACCAGTTTGAAGGTGTGCAGGTCCAGGTCGCCTCCGCTGGCCGACAGCAGCGAGTCGAGGTACTCCACCAGCGGCGGCATGACGAGCTCATAGCCATAGGTGCGGTACAGGTCCAGCAACAAGCGGCGCAATTCTTCTATGCGCCGGGCCTCGGCCGGCAGGATATCTGCCAGGCTTTCGGGCAACAGCCATTTGCCCATGCGGGGATCTCGCAAACGATTTAATGAAAACGATGGACGAAAAAAAAGCGGCTGCGGGTGTGCACACGGTGCAAGCCCCTCAACCGCTTCTTCCAAGCTTGGGTCGCCGACGCGCACCACTTTGGTGCAATGAATGATTCGGACGTACCTCTTGGCTTACACGCTATTGTCCACTCGAATCACGACAAAATCAAGCTGCGTGGCGCGGGGCCGACGCATTGTTCACGATCTTCTATCACGTCATCCAAATGTTTTGCTTACGCCCAAGGATGGGGTGCATTTAAATAGCGCGGCAGCCTGGACCGATGGGCGGCGCCGAAATCACGGCGACGGCCCGGACGTCCTTTTCCCGTACCCGTAATCGGAGACCACCGTGCCTTCGCCTTCCACCGCCCTGCCCGACCTGGAGGCCTTCCGCCTCAGGCGTTTCCTGGAATCCCTCGACGATGGCGCCCTGCTGCGCCAGCCCGAAGCGGCGCTTCGCGATGTAGCCGCCATCCTGGAGCAAAGCCCCAAGGCGGTCCTGATCGAACATCCGGACGGCTCCGATACGCCGCTGTCCGGCAACGTCGCCGGCAGCCGCGAACGGCTTGCCCTGGCCTTCAACACCACGCCGGCCGACCTGCCCGCCGAAGTGGCCCGGCGGCTGCGCAACCAGCCCGAGTTCGTGGAGGTGCCCGCGTCCCAGGCCCCCGTCCAGCAGATCGTCCTGCAAGGCGAGGACTGCGACCTGACCCGGCTGCCGGTCCACCTGCAGCACGGCCTGGACGGCGCTCCCTATATTTCCGCCTCCATCGACTTCGCCCGGGACCCCGACACCGGCTGGACCAACGTCGGTGTCCGCCGCCTCATGCTGCGCGGCCGCCGCACGGCCGGAATCGACCTGGTCGCGCCGTCGGACCTGCGTGCCCTCTACTTGAAACAGTCCGGCCGCGGCCTGCGCGTGCCGATCGCCTTCGCGGTCGGGTCGAATCCGATCGACCACATCGCCGCCACCATGCGTATACCCGGCGACGAGCTCGGCCTGCTCTCCAGCCTGCGGGCCGCGCCGCTGCCGGTCGTCAAGTGCGTGACCAACGACCTGCTCGTGCCGGCCGACGCGGAATTCATCATCGAGGGCTATCTGGACGAGGCCGGCCACGTCGAGCCCGAGGGTCCCTACGGCGAGTTCCTGGGCTACTACGGCGTGGTCAAGAAGAACCCGCTGTTCCATGTGACCGCCATCACGCGCAGGCGCGACGCCGTATTCCAGACCGCGACCATCAGCGGTCCCAACATGGCCTGGACCGATACCGCGCAGTTGAACGCGCTGCGCACCGAGGTGATGATCTGGCGCGCCCTCGAGACCGCGGTGCGGGAAGTCCGGGGCGTCTTCGCCGCTCCGGCCAACGGCGGCATGTTCAACGTCCGAATCGCCTTGCAGCAGCGTGTGCCGGGAGAAGCCCGCAACGCCATCGCCGCGGTATTCGGCTCGCTCTCGAACGTCAAGCACGTGTTCGTGGTCGATCCGGACATCGACATCTTCTCGGACGCGCAGATGGACTGGGCCTTGGGCACACGCTTCCAGGCCGATCGCGACCTGGTGATACAGACCGGCATGCGCGCCATGCCGCTGGACCCCTCGCTGAACGGCGCCCGCACGGGAGCCAAGGCAGGCTTCGATCTGACCATGCCTTTGCTGGCCCCTGGCACGCAACGCCCCCTGGAGTACCGGGTTCCCGCCGCGCCGCGCTTCGAGGGTGCCCGCTTCGGGTCCCTGGAAGAGGCCTTGGCGAACGGCCCCAAGTATTTCGAGGAGCTGATGGCCGCGACCGACAGCAATGACGGCCGGGAAATCGTGCGCTGGCTGGAAGACACCGCCGGCAAACGCCCCCTGGCCCGGGACGAAGAAGGCCGCTACTACTTCAGCTGATTTTCCACGGTAAACGACGGGGCGGCGGACCAGCCGACCGACCCCGCACAGGAGACACACCATGACCCAATCGCTGCCCCGGCGTCCCGCCGGCCCGACCGCCCGCCGCCATGCCCTGCTCGCGGCGCTCGCCACGGCGGGCCTGCTCACCTGGCAACCCGCTTCCGCCCAGGACGCCGCCGACTATCCGGTCAAACCGATACGTATCGTCTCCCCGCATTCGGCAGGCGGCCTGGGAGACACCTTCGCCCGCTACATCGCCCAGCAGTTGTCGGCAACCGTCGGCCAGCCGGTGATCGTGGAGAACCGTCCCGGCGCCAGCCAGACCATCGCCGCCGAAACCGTGGCCAAGGCGCAGCCCGACGGCTACACCCTGCTCATCGCCACGCAAAGCGCCATGGTGTTCAACACGGTCCTGCGCAAGCAACTGCCTTACGATTCGCAGCGGGACTTCAGCCCCATCACCATGCTGTTCGACACCCCGACCTACCTGGTGGTGAACAAGGCCCTGCCCATGCGCACCGTGAGCGACCTCATCGCGGCCGCCAAGGCCTCGCCCGGCAAATACACCTATGCCTCGCTCGGCGCCGGCAGCTCGCAGCACCTGCTGGCGGAAATGTTCAAGAAACAGGCTGGCGTAGATATCCTGCACGTGCCCTACAAAGGCAGCTCCAATGCCAGCACGGACCTGATCGCCGGCCAGGTCAACATGATGTTCGAAGGCGGCGCTTCTTCCCTGCCCCATGTCCGCGCCGGCAAGCTCACCGCACTGGCCTCCACGGGCGAAAAACGCACCGAGATCATGCCGGACCTGCCCACCGTGAACGAAACGCTGCCGGGTTTCAGCGCCAACGTCTGGTTCGCTCTCGCCGGCCCGGCCGGCATGCCGGCGCCCATCGTCGCGCGGTTGAACCGCGAGGTCGTCCGCATCCTGAAGCAACCGGCCACGCACGACAAATTCGTCGACCTGGGCGTGGAGCTCCTGCCCGGCACGCCCCAGGAAATGGCCGATCGCATCCGTAAGGAAATCCCCCAATGGCGCGCCGTCGTCACCTCCGCCGGCATTACCCCTGAGTAGGGAATCCCCCCCCTACGCCCTTCGGGCGCCCCCCAGGGGGCGATGCGGGTGGACCGGCAAAGCCGGATCCACCGCATCCTGGGGTACCAACGGGCTGGCGGGGACTGGCGATACTGCCTGGCATCCGGTTCGGTTGAAAATAAAAACGGCCTTGCTTGACGCAAGGCCGTTTTTATTTCCTGAGCGTCCCCAGACCCAGGGCACAGCGGATCCGGCTCCGCCGGTCCGCCAGTGCCGCCCCCTGGGGGGCGCGCGTCAGCGCGTAGGGGGGGACTCAATTCACAGCCGGCGATTTCATGAAGCGGAAGAAATCGGAGCTCGGGTCCACCACCAGCATGTCGGACTTCGAGCCGAACGAGCTGCGGTAGGCTTCCAGGCTCTTGTAGAAGCGATAGAACTCGCGGTCCTGGCCGAAGGCCTGCGCATAGACGGCCGAGGCCTTGGCGTCGCCTTCGCCCTTGGTTTCCTGGGCCTTGCGGTAGGCTTCAGCCAGGATGACTTCCCGCTGGCGGTCGGCGTCAGCGCGGATCTTCTCGCCTTCGGCGGCGCCGATGGAGCGCTGCTCGTTGGCCACGCGCTTGCGCTCGGCCTCCATCCGGCGGTAGACCGATTCGGAGATCTCGGGCGCGAAATCGACACGCTTGAGCCGCACGTCGACGATCTCCACGCCCAATTGCTTGGCCGCCGACTCGGTGTTGGTGCGGATCTCCTGCATGATCTTGTCACGCTCCTTGGAGGTGACGTCGTTCACGGTACGACGGTTGATCGAGGCGTTCAGGGCATCGCGGATCAGGGCCAGCAGGCGCTCCTGCGCCGCGCGCTCGTTGCCGCCGAAGGTAACGTAGTAGGTGCGCGGATTGGCGATACGCCACTTCACGAAGGCGTCGATCAGCAGGTTCTTCTTTTCCGAGGTCTGCACCCGCTCGCTGTCGGCCGAGTCGATGGTCAGGATGCGCTTGTCGAACTGTTGCACGTTCTGGAACGGCGGCGGCAGCTTGAAGTACAGGCCGGGTTCGTCGATGACTTCCTTGATTTCGCCCAGGGCAAAGACGACGGCATAGTTGCGCTCGTTGACCACGAACACGCACGACGACAATACGGCCAACCCCACGAGCAGACCGATCACCGCAGGAATCAAACGGTCCATGTTATTCCTTCTCAATTATCTGTTGCGGTCCCGCGAGCGCAGCGCGTCGCGTCCGGCTTCCGGCAGCACGCTGCCAGCCAGCGGCGGCGGCACGTTGACGGACGAGGAACCGCCCGCGGCGGACGGCGAGCGCGCCCCGGCCGAGGTTTCCTGCGACACTTGCTGCATCAGCTTGTCCAGCGGCAGGTACAGCAGGTTGCTGCCGTTGCGCGTATCGACCAGCACCTTCGAGGTGTTGGTGTAGACCTGCTGCATGGTCTCGAGGTAGAGGCGGTCCCGCGTGACCTGCGGCGCCTTCCTGTACTCGGTCAGGACCTGGGAGAAGCGCGCGGCATCGCCCTCGGCATTCTCGAGGATGCGTTCACGGTAGGCCTCGGCTTCCTGGACCAGGCGCGACGCAGCGCCCGCCGCCCGGGGAATCACGTCGTTGGCATAGGCCTGGCCTTCGTTGATCTGGCGTTCGCGGTCCTGCCCGGCCTTGACGGCATCGTCGAACGCGGCCTGCACCTGTTCGGGCGGCTGGGCATTCTGGATCGCCACGGTGCTGATCAGCACGCCCGTACGGTACAGATCCATGATCTGCTGCATCAGCGCCGCGACTTCCGTGGCGACTTCCGTACGTCCTTCGTACAGCACGAAGTCCATCTTCTTCTTGCCGACGATCTCGCGCATGGCGGTCTCGGCGGCCTGCTTGACGGCTTCGTCGGGCCCGCGATTGTTGAAGAGGTAGTCGCGCGCGCCTGTTTCCTTCAGCCGGTACTGGACCACGAACTGCATGTCGACGATGTTCTCGTCGTCGGTCAACATCAGGGACTCCTGCAACACCTTGCTGCGCGAGGTATTGCGGAAGCCCACCTCGATGGTGCGCAGTTGCGAGAGATTGACGGTCTCGTGGCTCTGGATGGGGTACGGCAGGCGCCACTGGAAACCGGCCCGCGTGGTTTCCTTGTATTTGCCGAACTGCGTGATGACCGCGACCTGCCCTTCCTGGACGATGAAGAAGCCCGAGGCCAGCCACAGCAAGGCCACCACGACCACGACGACCAGCAGGCCGACCCCCGTGCCTCGCGAGGACGGGGAGAAGCGGCGACCGCCATTGTTGCCGCCGCCGGGAGGGCCCGACGGCTTACGGCCGAACAACCCGCTCAGCCTGCGGTTGAAATCGCGCCACAACTCGTCGAGGTCGGGCGGTCCGCCGCTGTTGTTGTCCCGTCCGTCGTTTTGCGGACGCCGGGGAGGCTCGTTGCCGGAGCCACCGCCGCTTCCGCGGCCCCAGTTCGAGTCGTTTAGATTGAATATTCGAGTTATCGCAGGCAGACGCATCTTTGTAGTAAGCAGAGCGGACGGGCAAAACCCGTCGCCTAGGATCGGGCGTCAGCCGTAGGGCCGACGGACGAAGACAGCGTACGAAAGCGTGGGTCGCTACTATTATTACCCGCGACCACGGGATCTGTTTGTCCGGCCTCGACAAGCGCACCCCGCAGTGCATCCAGGCCGGTACGTTCGATCGCGCTGACGAACACTCGCGAGATCGTACCATGCTCGTCGCGCTCGATTCCCGCCTCGTGGCTGCTGCGGTCGATCTTGTTGTAGACCAGGATGCGCGGGATGTCCGCCGCCCCGATCTCCTCCAGGACCTTGTCGACCTGGGCGATCTGCTCGTCGCGCTGGGGACTGGACGCATCCACGACATGCAGCAGCAGGTCGGCGTGGACGGTTTCCTCCAGCGTGGCCTTGAACGCGGCGATGAGGGTATGCGGCAGCTCGCGGATGAAGCCGACCGTGTCGGACACGACGACCGAGCCGGCTCCTTCGATCCAGATGCGCCGGGTCGTCGTATCCAGCGTGGCGAAGAGCTGGTCGGCCGCGTAGACTTCCGCGCGGGTCAGCGCATTGAACAGCGTGGACTTGCCGGCGTTCGTATAGCCCACCAGCGAGACCGAGAACGTCCCGCCCCGCGCGCGCGAACGGCGCTGGGTCTGGCGTTGGCGCTCGAGTTTGTCGAGGCGCTCGCGCAGGTAGCGGACCTTGTCGCCGATCATGCGGCGGTCCATTTCCAACTGGGATTCGCCGGGGCCGCGCATGCCTATGCCGCCGCGCTGGCGTTCCAGGTGGGACCACATCCGGGTCAGGCGCGTCGCCAGGTGCTGCAACTGCGCCAGTTCGACCTGGAGCTTGCCCTCGTGGCTCTGGGCGCGGAGCGCGAAGATGTCCAGGATGAGCGCGACCCGGTCCACCACCCGTATCTTCAGGGCGCGTTCGAGGTTGCGCTGCTGCGCGGGCGTCAGGTTGTGGTTGAACAGGATGATCTCGGCCTGGCCGGCTTCTGCCGCCAGGGCGATTTCCTCCGCCTTGCCCGACCCCACGAAAAGTGCCGCGTCCGGCCGCGACCGGCGGGCAATGATGGTGTCGACGATCTGCGCGCCGGCGCCGTTGGCCAGCATGATGAATTCGTCGGTCTGGGCCTGGAACTCGGGCTCGCCGAAATCCACGCTGACGATCAGCGCGCGCATCAGCGGCCCGTGGTTCTGCCCGGAGGGCATGGGATTAGTCTGCAGCTGACTCAACCTGGAAGTTGACCGGACGCGAGGGCACGACGGTCGAGATGGCGTGTTTGTAGACCATTTGCGTCACGGTGTTGCGCAGCAGGACCACGTATTGATCGAAGGATTCGATCTGGCCTTGCAGCTTGATGCCGTTGACGAGGTAAATGGAAACAGGTACGTGTTCTTTACGCAGCACGTTAAGAAACGGGTCTTGTAGCAATTGCCCTTTATTGCTCATTAGTGGGCTCCTGGATGTGTTTTTCTTGGCGGATGCCAACTCTGTTACTGTACCGGGTTTTCCCCAGGGAAACTAGCGAATCTAAAAACTGAGAAGCAGACCGCTTTTTTCCCCGTTTTCCATGTGGGGACGCATTGGCGTTCCCACAAGAGCACGTCCCGGAAGATACTCGGTTACCCCGCCTTGTCGAGATAAGGATTTCTCGAGTTTCTGAACTCGATCTTCAATGGAGTGCCGTCGAGCCGGAAAGTTTCCCGGAAACGGGCTTCGAGGAATCGGCGGTACGAATCCGGGATCTCGTCCAGCGCGCTGCCGTGTATCACGATCAGGGGCGGGTTCTGCCCGCCCTGGTGAGCATAGCGCAGCTTGGGCCGGAAAATTCCCTTGCGCGGCGGCTGCTGCTGCTCGACCGCGGCTTGCAGCGTGCGAGTCAGCTTGGGCGTGGACAGCTTGGCGAAGGCCGCCGCGTGGGCCGCTTCGATGGACTTGAGCAGCGGCCCGATGCCGGCGCCTCGCAGCGCCGAGACCGTATGCATCTTGGCGAACGAGAGAAACCGCAGCTTGCGCTCGAACTCCCGCTTGATTTCGTCGCGGCGCTCGCTGTCGGCCTGGTCCCATTTGTTGATCGCCACCACGAGCGCCCGTCCGGTCTCCAGCACGAAGCCGGCGATATGGGCGTCCTGCTCGGAGATCTCCGCGCTGCCGTCCAGCATCAGCAGCACGACGTTGCTGGCCTCGATGGCCTGCAGCGTCTTGATGACCGAGAACTTCTCGATCGCCTCGAATACCTTGCCGCGCTTGCGCAGCCCGGCGGTATCGATCAGCGTGTAACGGCGTCCACCGCGCTCGAACTCGATCTCGATGGCATCCCGGGTCGTGCCCGGCTGGTCGAAGGCGATGACCCGCTCCTCCCCCAGCAACGTGTTCACCAGCGTGGACTTGCCGACGTTGGGGCGTCCGACGATGGCCAGCTTGATGCGGTGGTCGACCGCATCGACAGGAACGAAATCTTCGTCGCCCGCCGCCTGCTCGGTGCCGTCGCCATCCGCGTCCGCCTCGGCGGCTGGCTCGACCAGGCCTTGCAGCGCCTCCTCGATCAGGTCCACCACGCCATCGCCGTGGGCGGACGAGATCGCGTGCGGTTCGCCCAGCCCCAGTTCGTAGAACTCGGCCGCCGCGGAGGCGCGCGACATGCCCTCCACCTTGTTGACCGCCAGCAGCACCTTGCGCCCGGAACGGCGCAGGCGCTCGGCGATCTCGCGGTCATGGCCGGTCAGGCCGGCGCGCCCATCGGTCAGGAAGACGATGACATCGGCCTCGTCCACCGCCTGCACGGTCTGCCTGGCCATCTCGGCCATGATGCCGTTCTTGGCCACCGGCTCGAAACCGCCGGTGTCCACGACGATGAAGGGGTGATCCCCCACCCTGCCCTCGCCATAGTGGCGATCGCGCGTGAGCCCGGGAAAATCGGCCACGAGCGCATCGCGCGAGCGGGTCAGCCGGTTGAACAACGTGGACTTGCCCACGTTGGGTCGTCCCACCAGGACGACCACCGGTTTGAATACTGCGGGTTTCATCGTCGAAAAGCCTTGCTCATTGACCGACATTGATCAGGGTGAGATTACCCCTGGATGTCTGCACCAGCACCCCGCGGTCGGTCGCCACGGGCTGGGAAAGGATGGCGCTGCCGTCGGTCGCGATGCGCGCCAGCAGGGTTCCGTCCTCGCGTTGCAGGAAATGTACGTAGCCCTGGTAGTCGCCCAGGGCGATGGCGCGGCCCACGGAAGCCGGCGCGGTCAGGCCGCGATTTTGCAGGACGTCCTGCTTCCAGATGTTCGCGCCGCTGTCCAGGGCGAAGCCGAAGACCACGCTGCGGTCGTTCGCCGCGTAGGCGAAGCGCACGTCGGCCCCCAGGCCCGTCACGCTGGAGAACTCGCGCGACCAGGTCGAATTGCCCGACCCCACGTCGAAACAATTGATGCGGCCCTGGTAGGTGACGGCGCACAGTTGGCGGCCCGAGATGACGGGGGCGCCGACCACGTCGGCCACGCGCTCGAGTTCGCTCGCGCCGCTGGGGTTGGCGACCGTGCCTTCCCAGCGCACCGCGCCGTTGTTCGTGGCGATGGCGATCAGCTTGCCGCCCGGCAGGCCGGTGAATACGTAGCCGCCGGACAGCAGCATTTCACCCGGAGCGCGCAGGGCCAGGGCCGGTCCCGGGCGCTGGACGCTCCAGCGGCGCTTGCCGCTGTCGGCATCGTAGGCCTGGATGCGATAGTCGCCGCTGCGCACCACCACCAGGCCATCGCCCACCAGGGGCGGGATGGTGATTTCGCTGGAGGACTGGGCACGCCACTTGATCGCGCCGGTGTCGTCGAAGGCGATCACTTCGCCGCGCGGTGTCGCGACCGCCGTCACGCGGCCGTCGCTGCCCACCCCTGCCGACAGATCGACCTTGGCCGACGATCGCCAGATCTCGGCGCCGGTGGCCAGCGCATATTTGCCGACCGAACCGTTGCCCGTGGCGGCGTAGACGGCATCGCCGACGACCACCGGCACGAAGCCCACGCCGCCCTTGCTGCCCACCGACACCGACCAGCCGCTGCTGACCGGCAGCGTGGCATTGAAGTTCGTGAGCGGGGCCGGCGGATAGCGCGGCTTTTCGCTCGAGAACAAGGAACATCCCCCGAGCGCGAGCACGGCCGCCACCGTGACAGCGCGACGTAGATGGCGCCAGCCCTGGCGCTCGCCGGTAAAGCCGTTATGCAACTTCATCAAGCGCCTCCCAGGGCATCGAGTTTCAGTTGGATGGACGATCGCAGTTCGGTCGAGGCATCGAGCTTGGCGAGCGCCTCTTCATAGGCCTTGCGCGCCTCGTCCCGCTTGCCCTGCCCCGCCAGCACGTCGCCCCGGCGGTCGGCGTACAAGGCGGCGAAAGCCGCGGGGGGCGGCGACGCCAGCGCGTTCAGCGCCTCGTCGTAGCTTTTCTCGTCCAGCAGCAGGCCGGCCAGCCGCAGGCGGGCCACGGCGGCCAGGGCTTCGTCGCCACTGCGATCGGCCACCCATTGCAACTGGGCGCGCGCCGATCGGACGTCGCCGGCCTTCTCGTAGGCATGGGCCGCCAGCAGCGCGGCGCGCGGGGCGTAGCCCGTGCCGGAATACTGCTCGAGAATGGTGCCGGCGGAATCCTTGACACGGGTCAGGTCACCCGCCTCGGCCGCTTTCTCCAGGACTTCGAACTGGGCCAGCGCGTTCGCGGCCTGGCTGCGCTGGTACCACTGCCAGCCGTTCCAGGCGGCAGCGGCCAGCAGCACGATGGTCGCAACGGCAAGGATGAAGTTTCCGTACTTCGCCCACCATGCCTTGAGGGATTCCAGTTGTTCCTGTTCTTCGATGTCGTAGGCCATTTATGCCCCGGTTGATGTGGTGATCGCAAGAGTTGCAGCGGGCCGGCCGAGGGCCCGCGCGGACTCCGAGAGCCGCAAGATTAACGGATTCGGCGCCGCTTCGTATCCAGGCCCGGTCAGGCGGCTATTCGGGACCACCGGCCCCGGCCAGTTCGTCGACCAGGAAAGCCGGCAGCCCGGCCATGGCGACGCGCCGCTGGGCCACGCCTTCGGCCCGCAGCGCCTTGACGCTGGCCGCGCCTTCGGCCAGCTCGTCTTCGCCCAGGATGACGGCGTATTCCGCCCCGCTGCCGTCGGCGCGCTTCATCTGTGACTTGAAGCTGCCGCCGCCGCAATGCAGGATGACGTCCAGGCCGGCGTCGCGCAGGCTCTCGGCCAGCTTCATCGCCGCGCGCGCCGCGGGTTCGCCCTGGTGCAACACATAGACGTCGCACTCGGGCTGCGGTTCCGCGGGCTGCACCTGGGACCACAGGTCCAGCAGGCGCTCGACGCCGATGGCGAAGCCCACCGCCGGCGTCGGCTTGCCGCCCAGCAGCGACACCAGCCCGTCGTAGCGGCCGCCGCCGCAAACCGTGCCCTGGGCGCCGAGGCGGTCGGTCACCCATTCGAACACGGTCAGGTTGTAGTAGTCGAGGCCTCGCACCAGCCTGGGGTTCACCCGGTACGCGATGCCCGCTTCCTCCAGCCGCTGGCGCACGCCGTCGAAATGGGCCAACGATGCCTCGCCCAGATAGTCCAGCAGGCGGGGCGCGTTGTCGGCCATTTCCTGCAGCGCGGGATTCTTGGTGTCCAGGACACGCAGCGGATTCGTATAGAGCCGGCGTTGGCCGTCTTCGTCCAGTTGGTCCTTGAACCCTTCCAGGTAGCCGATCAGGGCCTGCCGGTGCGCCAGGCGCTCCTCGGCCGAACCCAGCGAATTGATCTCCAGCCGGACGTCCGCCAGTCCCAGGATTTTCCAGAGCCGCGCCAGCATGAGAATCAATTCGACATCGACGTCCGGCCCGGCGAACCCCAGGGCTTCCACGTCGATCTGGTGGAACTGGCGGTAGCGGCCGCGTTGCGGGCGCTCATGGCGGAACACCGGCCCGATCGCGAACACGCGCTGGGGCCGGTCGTAGGTCAGGTTGTGCTCGATCGTCGCGCGCACCATGCCGGCGGTGAACTCGGGACGCATCGTCAACGACTCGCCATTCAGCGAATCGGTGAAGCTGTACATCTCTTTCTCGACGATATCCGTGACTTCGCCGATCCCCCGCGTGAAAAGCCGCGTCTGTTCCAGCACCGGCGTACGCAGGTTGCGGTAGCCGTAGCTGCGCAGCCATTCGCGCACCAGCGACTCCAGCCGTTCCCACTGGCCCGAATCGGCCGGCAGGATGTCGTTCATGCCGCGGATCGCGGTCACTTTCTTGAAACTATTATCCATTTGGGTCTCCCCCCTGCGCGCTTCGCGCGCCCTCCAGGATGCGGGTGGATCCGGCTTTGCCGGTCCACCCGCATCGCCCCCTGGGGGGTGCGCGTCAGCGCGTAGGGGGGGTCACTCCTTCCTATAACGGTTTTCGACGTAGGTTTCCACCAGCGCCTGGAACTCCCGGGCGATGTGTTCGCCCTTGAGCGTGACCGAACGCTGGCCGTCGATGAAGACCGGCGCGACCGGCTGCTCGCCCGTGCCCGGCAGGCTGATGCCGATATCCGCGAACTTGCTTTCGCCCGGACCGTTGACCACGCAGCCCATGACCGCGACATGCAGGCTCTCGGCACCCGGGTACTTCAAGCGCCAGACGGGCATCTGCGCGCGCAGGTAGCTCTGGATATCCGCCGCCAGTTCCTGGAACACCGTGCTGCTGGTGCGGCCGCAGCCCGGACAGGCGACCACCACCGGCGCGAACGCGCGCAGGCCCAGGCTTTGCAGGATCTCCTGGGCCACCACGACCTCGCGCGAGCGGTCGCCGTTGGGCTCGGGCGTAAGCGATACGCGGATCGTATCGCCTATGCCTTCCTGCAGGAGGATGCCCATCGAGGCGGTCGAGGCCACGATGCCCTTGCTGCCCATGCCCGCCTCGGTCAATCCCAGGTGCAGCGGGTAGTCGCAGCGGCGGGAAATGTCGCGGTAGACCGCGATCAGGTCCTGGGCGTTGCTGACCTTGCACGACAGGATGATGCGGTCCCCCGGCAGGCCGAGTTCCTCGGCGCGCCGGGCATTGTCGATCGCCGACACCACCAGCGCGTCGCGCATGACGGACTGGGCATCCCAGGGCCGGGCCCGCCGGCCGTTCTCGTCCATCATGCGGGCCAGCAGGTCCTGGTCCAGGCTGCCCCAGTTCACGCCTATGCGCACCGGTTTTTCGTGGCGGCAGGCCGCCTCGATCATCTGCGCGAAATTATCATCGCGCTTCTTCCCCGCGCCCATGTTGCCGGGATTGATGCGGTACTTGGACAGCGCCTGCGCGCACTCCGGGTACTGGGTCAGCAGCTTGTGCCCGTTGTAGTGGAAATCGCCCACCAGCGGCGCGTCCACGCCCATGCGATCGAGCTGCTCGCGTATCGCTGGCACCTCGCGGGCAGCCTCGGCGGTGTTCACGGTGATCCGCACGACCTCGGATCCGGCCAGTGCCAGCTCCTTGACCTGGATCGCGGTGGCGATGGCGTCGGCCGTATCCGTGTTGGTCATGGACTGCACCATGACCGGCGCGTCGCCGCCGACGGCGACTGACTTGCCGCCCCAGGTGATGCGGACCTGCCGCGTGGACCGGCGGGCGGCCGGGCCTGCGGGGAACGGCTCCGTTTCGGAGGCGACGGCTGTCGTGGGCGGGGTAGGATTCATGATGCGGCTACTGGAGGGTGAGCCGGGCGACATTGTCCCGGCGATACGGCGCAAGGTCGACGGGCGCGCCACGCCAGGTCAAGTCTACCCCGTTGACATTGCCGATCACGACACGATAAGGCGCGCCCGCCACATCCAGCTCGTAAGGCTCGCCCGCGGGAATGATCCGCGACACGGCCGCCGTGCCGTCGGCCCGCCGCACCTCGATCCAGCTTGCCTGCCTCATCGTCAGCGACAGACCGGGCGCCGGGGCCGGCGCGGCTGCCGCCGGCGGCGGTTCGGGCGCCGGCGGCGGCGGCACGGCCGGCGCAGCCTCCGCCGGGGCGGGGGGCGTCGTCTCGGCCAGTGCCAGAGGCGCTTCCATCTGGACCGATGTCGTGCCTCCGGCGGACGTATCCAGGCTGGCCGTGGACACCTGCCCGAACGAAAGCTTGCCTTGCTGGCTGAGCGCGTAGCCGAGCAGCACCAACGCCAGCACCGCCATCACGCCGCCGACCAGCCACGGGGCCAGCCGCCTGCGGCTGCCAGCCGTCGGCCAGGCCCGGCGCGACGAATGCGCCAACGGGCTGGACAGCGATGAAGCCTGCTCCAGCGAGACCGGATCGGCCACTTGCAGTTGCGGTGACAGCGCCTGCAGCATGGGCGCGGGGTCCGCGTCCAGCAGGCGAGCATAGTTGCGCACGAAGCCGCGCAGCGGCATGCCTTGCGGCAGCTCGGTCCAGCGTTCGTTCTCGAGGGCGCGGATCTGGCGCACCGCGAATTTCAGGCGGTCGGACACATATTCCTGCGACCAGCCTCGCGCCTCGCGCAAGCGGGCCAGTTCCCGGCCTACGGACGACGAAGACGGCGAGCCGGCGGCGGGCGCCTGGCCCTCTTGCCTTCCGGCTGCACCGGTTTCGTGGGGTTCAGACATCGACGACTCCTTGTCCGGCCCTGCCGCAACGGCCGGACCGGCACCGCGGTTGCATCATTCGCGCACCTCCACGATGCGGCCGAAGCGGGTCTCGCCCGCCAGGCGTTCCTTCAAGCGGGTCCGGTCCTTGACCTCGCCGGCCAATTGGCCGCAGGCCGCGTCGATGTCGTCGCCGCGCGTCTTGCGCACGGTGGTGACGATGCCGGCGTCCATCAGGCGCTGGGCGAACAGCCTGACCCTCGCCATGGGCGAGCGCTTGAGTCCGGACTGCGGGAAGGGATTGAACGGAATGAGGTTGAACTTGCACGACACCTGCCGCGCAATGTCTATCAATTGCTTGGCATGCTCGTCGCCATCGTTGATGCCGTCGAGCATGACGTATTCGAACGTGATGAAGTCGCGCGGGGCGAACTCCAGGTAGCGCTGGCACGCCGCGATCAGCTCGCGCAGCGGATACTTGCGGTTCAGCGGCACGAGATCGTCGCGCAGCGCGTCGTTGGGCGCATGCAGCGACACCGCCAGCGCCACCGGACAGTCGCGCGAGAGACGATCCATCATGGGCACCACGCCCGAGGTCGATACCGTGACGCGGCGGCGCGACAAGCCATAGGCGTTGTCGTCCAGCATCAGGCGCAGCGCCGACACCGTGCTGTCGTAATTGAGCAGGGGTTCGCCCATGCCCATCATGACCACGTTGCTGATGATCCGGTCGTCCTGGGTGCCCAGCGGCGCGGGCATGCCGCCCGACAGGCGCGCCCCATCCCGGTCGGCCTCGACCGTGCGGCGCGCCAGCCACAGCTGGCCGATGATCTCGTCCACCCCCAGGTTGCGGTTGAAGCCCTGGTGGCCGGTGGAGCAGAAGCGGCAGGCGACGGTGCAGCCCGCCTGCGTCGAGATGCACAGCGTGCCGCGATCGTCCTCGGGAATGAAGACGGTTTCGATGGCATTGCCATTGCCGACGTCGAGCAGCCACTTGCGCGTGCCGTCGGCCGACTTGTGGGCGCTGACGACCTCGGGCAGTCGAACCTCGCAATGCCGCGCCAGCTTTTCGCGGAACGACTTGGCCAGGTCCGACATCTGCTCGAAATCGTCCACGCCGCGCTGGTGCAGCCAGCGCTGCAACTGCTTGGCGCGAAACGGCTTGTCCCCCCATTTTTCCACCAGCGAGGCGAGCTCGGCCCCGTCCAGCCCCAGCAGGTTGATACGCGGGGATTCGGAACGTGGAGCCTCGGCCTGGGCGGCTTCGGCGAGCGGCGAGATAGTATTCATCCCGGCCTCCTGGGAAAAACGGACATCCTGGCTCAGCGGCTGTGGATGTTCAGTTCGGGGAAAAAGAACGCGACTTCGACCTGGGCGGTCTCGACGGCGTCCGAACCGTGCACGGCGTTGGCGTCGATGCTGTCGGCGAAATCGGCACGGATGGTACCCTTCTCGGCCTTCTTGGGGTCGGTCGCGCCCATCAGGTCGCGATTCTTCTGGATGGCGCTCTCGCCTTCCAGGACTTGCACGAACACGGGACCGGACACCATGAAGTCGACCAGATCCTTGAAGAAGGGGCGCGCGGCGTGGACGGCATAGAAGCGCTCGGCGTCGGCGCGCGAGAGCTGCATCATGCGCGCGGCGATGACCTTGAGGCCTGCAGCCTCGAAACGGGAAACGATCTGGCCGATGACGTTCTTGGAAACGGCGTCCGGCTTGATGATCGACAGGGTGCGCTCGATAGCCATCAAAAACTCCAATAAAAACAGATACTTTGAGGGGAACTTAAACGTTAAATTATATCACGGCCCCTTGACGGGACCGCTATTCCAGCCCTCCCCGGACGCATCGCGCAGGACTGACTGGAACCAGGCGGAACCCTGCGGCATACTTGGTGTCTGACACACCATGCCCTCGCGGGGCGAAACAGAGCAAAAGACCACTTTAGGAGTCGCTCGACCATGAACGATCTACGCACTTCTCCCTTCAACCGGACCGGGACTGCGCCCGGCGAAGTCGCGCGCAATCGCGTGCTGCGCAACACCTATTGGCTGCTCGCGCTGTCGCTGATCCCCACCGTGCTGGGCGCGGCGATCGGTGTCGGCACCGGCCTCGCCCAGGTCATGGGCGGCAGCCCCGGCCTGACCACCATGGTGTTCCTGATCGGCGCCTTCGGCCTGATGTTCGCCATCCAGAAGAACAAGGACAACGGGCTGGGCGTCGCCCTGCTGCTGGTCTTCACGTTCTTCATGGGGCTGATGCTGTCCCGCATGATCGGCTTCGTCATGGGCATGGCCAATGGCTCCACGCTCATCATGACCGCCTTTGGCGGCACCGCGGTGGTGTTCGGCACCATGGCCCTGCTGTCGACCACGATCAAGCGCGACCTGTCCGGCCTCGGCAAGTGGCTGTTCGTCGGCGCCATCCTGATCCTCGTGGCGGCCCTGGCCAACATCTTCCTGCAACTGCCCGCGCTGATGCTGACCATCTCGGTCCTGGCCATCGGCATCTTCTCGGCGTTCATGCTGGTCGACCTGCAGCGCGTCGTCAACGGCGGCGAGACCAACTACGTCTCGGCCACCCTGGCGATCTACCTCGACGTCTACAACGTCTTCGTCAACCTGCTGATGCTCCTGGGCATCTTCGGCGGAGAACGAGAGTAGTAGAGCCCCCCCCTACGCCCTTCGGGCGTCCCCCAGGGGGCGGCACTGGCGGACCGGCGGAGCCGGATCCGCGGTGCCCTGGGTCTGAAGACGCTCAGGAAACAAGAACGGCCTTGCATCTGATGCAAGGCCGTTCTTGTTTATGCTGGCAAGAGGCAAGAACGCCAGTCCCCGCCAGCCCGTTGGTACCCCAGGATGCGGTGGATCCGGCTCCGCCGGTCCACCCGCATCGCCCCCTTGAGGGGGCGCCCGAAGGGCGCGGGGGTGGGCTTCCCTTCCGGTCCACCCGCATCGCCCCCTTGAGGGGGCGCCCAAAGGGCGCGGGGGTGGGCTTCCCTTCCGGTCCACCCGCATCGCCCCCTGGGGGCGCGCGCGTCAGCGCGTAGGGGGGGATTATTCCAGCACAGCGATGGATTCCACGTGGGCGGTGTGGGGGAACATGTTGACCACGCCTGCCGCCTTCAGCGTATAGCCGCCCTCGTGCACGAGGATGGCGGCATCGCGGGCCAGGGTGGCGGGGTTGCAGGAGACGTAGACGATGCGCCGGGGGCGGTCGGCTCCCAGCGTTGCGAGGGCCTTGGCGACCGCCAGGGCGCCTTCGCGCGGAGGGTCGATCAGCATGCGGTCGAAGTGGCCCAGGCTGCGCAGCCAGGTCTCGTCCACCTCGAACAGGTTCAGGGTCGAGAATGCCGTATGCGCGTCCACGCCATGCCGGCGAGCGGCGTCCAGCGCCCGGTCGGTCAGGGCCTGGCTGCCCTCCACGCCCACGACCTCGCGGCAGCGGGTCGCCAGCGCCAGCGTGAAATTGCCCAGGCCACAGAACAGGTCGGCCACCCGGTCCTCGGGACGGGGGTCGAGCAGCGCGAGCGCGCGCGACACCAGGACCCGGTTGATCGCGTGGTTGACCTGGGTGAAATCGGTGGGCTTGAACGGCATGCGCAGCCCGAATTCCGGCAGCGTGTAGGCCAGCCCGTCGATGTCCCCAGGCTCCAGCGGATGCGCCGTGTCGGGCCCCTTGGGCTGCAGCCACCAGTGGATGTCATGACGCGCCGCGAACGCGCGCAGCACCGCCAGGTCCTCGTCGACCAGCGGGATCAGGTGGCGCAGCACCAGCACCACCTGGCTGTCGCCCACGGCGACTTCGATCTGCGGCACGCGGTCGCGCGCGGGCATGGCGGCGACCATCTCGCGCAGGGGCACCAGGAGCGAGGCCACGTGCGGATGCAGGACGTGGCATTCGCGCATGTCGGCCACGTAGCTGCTCTTGCGCTCGCGAAACCCCACCAGCACCCCGCCCTTCTTGACGACCACCCGGACCGACAACCGCGCGCGGTAGCGATACCCCCACGCGGGACCATGGATGGGCGGCAAGACACATTGCGGCACCAGCTTGCCGATGTGCCAGAGCGTGTCTTCCAGTACGCGCTGCTTGATCGCCACCTGCGCGGCCGGGTCCGCGTGCTGGATGGCACAGCCGCCACAGACGCCGAAGTGCGCGCAGCGCGGCGTCACGCGCTGCGACGACGCCTGCACCACGTGCTCGACCTCCGCCAGTTCGTAGGACGGCTTGCGCCTGGTCACCTTCAGCGTCACGCGCTCGCCCGGCAGCGCGCCGTCGACGAACACCACCTTGCCCTGGCGGCGCGCGATACCGCGCCCTTCCAGGTCCACCGACGCGATGGCCACGGAGCCATCGTCGAATTCGGCGGCGACAGCCGTCCCTGCCAGGCCGTCCACGGCCGTCATGTCTGCTTCTTGACTCATGTTCGGAATATCAGTTTTCCCGCGCGGCCCGCCTAGCCCGAGGCGGGCCAGTTCGCCAGGTATTCGCGCCAATGGGGCAGGTCCAGGGACTCCAGCGTGCTGCGCACCAGCGCCACTTCGGCGTCGTACTGGCTGCGCGACAGCATGCCCCGCATCAACCGGAAGCGGCAATAGACCAGCCAGGTATTGACGACGTCGGTCTCGCAATAGGCACGCACTTCTTCCTGGCGCCCGGAACTCCAGGCGGGCCAGACCTGGCTGCCATCCATGCCCATCTTGCCGGGAAAACCGCACAGCTTGGCCAGTTCGTCCAGAGGCGCGTTGGCGCGGCCATTGTATTTCGCCAGCAGATCCATCAGGTCGCAGTGCCGGTTGTGGTAGCGGCTGATGTAGTTGCTGTAGCGGAAATCCCGGTCGTCCTCGCCCATGTCCCAATAGCGCGATGCCTGGATGCCGTGGATCAGCCCACGATAGTGCAGGACCGGCAAATCGAAACCCGAACCGTTCCAGCTGATGAGTTGCGGCGTATAGCGGTCGATGGTCTTGAAAAAGCCGGAGATCAGCGTGGCCTCGGGATCGTCGGCCTTGCCGATGCACTTCACCCGGAATCCGTCGTCGTCACGGAACACGCACCCCACCACCGCGATCTTCTGCAGGTGCAGCGGCAGGAAGTCGTGTCCCACGGCTTCGCGCCGGGCGGCGGTCGCGCGCTCGACCACCTCGGCATCGGGAACGTCCCCGCCCCACCCGTTCAGCGAGCGCAGGCCTTCCAGGTCAGGAATGGTTTCAAGGTCGAAGACCAGCATGGGCGTCATGGCGGACCTCAGCGCGGCGGCAGGTAGCCGGCGGGGTCGACGGGACGGCCCTGCCGGCGGATCTCGAAGTGCACGCGCGGCGACTCGGCGTCAGTACTGCCCAGTTCGGCGATCTTCTGCCCGCGCCGCACCGCCTGCCCTTCCTTGACCAGCATGGCGCGGTTGTGCGCGTAGGCGGACAGGAAAGTGTTGTTGTGCTTGATGATGATCAACTGCCCGTAGCCGCGCAGGCCGCTGCCGCTGTAGACCACCTTGCCGTCGCCCGCGGCCAGCACCGGATCACCCGGGGTACCGGCGATGTCCAGCCCCTTGTTGCGGGTCTCGTGGAAGTTCTCGATGATCTTGCCGCTGGCGGGCCAGCCCCACTCCACGCGCTCGCCTGCCGGCTCGCTGCGTGCCGGCGGCGTTGCCGGGGCCGTGGGCTGGGTGGCGGGCGCGGGCGCTGGCACGGCCGGAGCGGGGGCGGGCGACGCAGGCTCCGGGGCCGGCGTACCCAACGGGCGGGAAGCCGACTGCGACGGCGCGGGCACCGGTGTGGCCTGCGCCACGCCGCTGTCGGCGGGCCTGGCTGCGGTCGACCCCGGCCGCGTCACGCGCAGGACCTGCCCCGGCCGGATCTGGTTCGGATCCTCGAGGTTGTTCCACTGGGCAATGTCCCGCCAGTCCTCGCCATGGTCCAGGGCGATGCGGATCAGCGTATCGCCGCGCTTGACCACGTAGGTATCGGCATCGATCAGACGAGAGGATTCGCGGCCCGCCGTGGCGGCGGGGCCGCTTGGGGGCTTGGCCGGCGTGGTCCGGTCAACGACCGGCACCGTCCTGGGTGTCGTGCCGCAGGCCGCAAGAACCAGTGCGCAACTCGTCCAGAGCAGCACCCTCCGCGCGGTCCGCCCGAGCCTTTCCGCTCCCAGGCGGGGTCGATTGGATTCGTCGCGGTTCGGCTTGCGCCAATTCTGCATCCCAGATCTCCTATTCGTTACAACAACACACCGGACTGCAGGGGCACGAAACGCACCGCCTCCAGGTCGGTCCGCACCCAGCTCTGGGCTCCGGTGCGCTCTATCATGACCAATTTCTGCCTGGCCCCCCCTTCCGGGGCCACCAGGCGGCCGCCGACCACCAGTTGAGCCAGCAGCGCATCGGGTATCTTGAGTCCCGCGGCCGCGACGACGATGGCGTCGAACGGAGCGGCGCTCGGCACGCCCAGCATGCCGTCGCCAAAGACCAGGCGTACGTGGGGAAGCCGGAAAGACCGCAGTCGATTGCGCGCCAATTCGTGCAAGGCCTTGATGCGCTCGATGGAATACACCTCGCGCGCCACCCCCGCCAGCACGGCGGCCTGGTAGCCGCATCCTGTTCCGACCTCCAGCACCTTGCCAAGTTCGCGCCCATTGCGCGCCGCGGCGATCATGCGCGCGACGATCCACGGCTGCGAGATGGTCTGCCCGTGGCCGATCGGCAGCGCCGCGTCCTCGTAGGCACGGCTGGCCAGCGCTTCGTCGACGAAGCGATGGCGCGGAATCGCGAGTACCGCCTCGAGCACACGTTCGTCCGCGATGCCCTGCGCCCGCAGCCGCGCCACCAGCGCGGCGCGCATGCGCTCGGAATTGAGTCCGTGATTGGTCTCGCGCGCCGGGGCCCTGGCCTGGACCGGCGCCGGCACGACCAGCCGGGCCGGCGCCACCCGCGTATTGCTGTTCGTGGGCCTGGCCTCGTCCGGGCGGGCCGGGCGTCCCGGCGTACCACGGACGGCAGGTGGACGTCCCGTGGTGACACGCGTATTGCTGTTCGCCGCCGTCACCGGCGGCAAGGACGAGGACGGACGGCGAGCGGCGGCGGAGCGGGCCTCCGCCCCCTCTTGTCGCGGCGCCGGTGCCGGCGTCAGCGGTTTGCGCCTATCCATTCCGTCGGAATCCATTCGCGCATGGGTTCGAGCTGCGCGCCGTGCGTGAGGTCGAACCGCAGCGGCGTGACCGATACCGCGCCGTCGGCGCAGGCATGGAAGTCCGTGCCGGGCGTGGCGTCGGCGGCCTTGCCCGCCGGACCGATCCAGTAGACCGGTTCGCCGTACGGGGTGGACGAACGCACCACCGGCTCGGAGGGATGGCGCCGGCCCAGCCGGGTCACGCGGGGCGGCTTCAACTCGGACAATGGCAGGTTCGGGATGTTCACGTTCAGCAGGCTCGGCGCCGCCAGCGGACTGGCGATGAAACGTTCAACGAAGCTGCGGGCGGCGGCGGCCGCCGCGTCCAGGTGCGTCCAACCCTTGGCCACCTGGGAAAAAGCGATCGACGGCAAGCCGAACAGATAGCCCTCGGTGGCCGCGGCCACCGTGCCGGAGTACAGCGTATCTTCGCCCATGTTCTGTCCGTCGTTGATCCCGGACACCACCAGGTCGGGGCGCCGGTCCAGCAGGCCGGTCAAGGCCACGTGGACGCAATCGGACGGCGTGCCGTTGACATACAGGAAACCGTTGGCGGCGGTGCGCACCGACAAGGGGCGATCGAGCGTGAGCGAATTCGACGATCCACTGCGATTGGTCTCGGGTGCAACCACGATCAGTTCGGCCAACGGCCGCAGCGCTTCGGCCAGGGCTGCCAGGCCCGGCGCGAAATAACCGTCGTCGTTGGAAATCAGTATCAACATCTATCGCCCCGAGCCCTTGTGCAATGCGATCTCCAGCCGGCGTTGCCGCGAGATAAAAAAAGCCCGCATGGACGCCTTGCGGGCTAGTGTCATCCGGAAAGCCGGGCAGCCTCCCGGTTGCTTGACCGTTCCCGACCCGCGTCCGTTTCCGGCCCACCGAATGCCCTGGGATTGTACATGAGCCCCCTTGCCTGCCGTAGCGCTTTCCCCCGGAACCGGCCTTAGCCCGGCGCGGGCGACTGCCGGCTGTAGGCAGCCACCAGCGCATCCAGGAAACCCCGCACCGCCGGCACCAGGCCTCGCCTCGATGGAAACACCGCCTGCACGATCCCTTCCGGCGGAGAATACCGGGCCAGCGTGACATGCAGCAGGCCGGCCTCGACATCGGCCGCCACCAGCGACCATGGCAGGCACGCGATGCCCAGCCCCTGCAGCGCCGTACTGCGCAGGGTGTTCAGGTCGTCGACCGACAGGCGCGGCACGTGCCCCACCGACACCTCGGCGCCATCCGGCCCGACGAAGCGCCAGACATGCCGCTCCGCCGCCTGCATCATGCTGAGCGTCGGCAGGCGCTCCAGGTCCCGGATGTCCTGAGGCTCGCCATGGCGCGCGAAGAAATCCGGCGTGGCCACCAGCACCAGGCGGCTGCTGGACAACGGGCGCACGACCAGTTCCGAGTCCTCCAGCGGCGGCGTGCGCACGCGCAGCGCGAGGTCGAAGCCCTCCTCCACCACGTCCACCCGCCGGGACGTGGCGTCGATCTGCACACGCACCTGCGGATACTGCTCCAGATAATTCGCGACGATGGCGCCGATGTCGCTATGCAGCAACGTGACCGGGCAACTGAAGCGGATCAGGCCTTGCGGCTTCGACGTCGTCCGGTCCACCGCCTCCCGGGCGGCGGCGGCCTCGGCGGCCAGCGCCGCGCAGTGCTGGTAATACGTCTGGCCGATCTCGGTCACCGAGATCTTGCGCGTGGTGCGGTGCAGCAACCGCACACCCAATTCGTTCTCCAGCGCGGCAATGCGCCGGCTGATGCGCGACACCGGTATCCCCAATGCCCGGGCGGTGGCGGTATAGCCGCCGTGTTCGACCACCTTGGCGAACAGGTACATATCGTTGAGGTCCTGCATGGCCCTCCCAAGGACGTCTTTGATTATTCCAAATATAGAAAAGTAATTCCCAGCAGCGCCAGTTTAAAAAGAATTATTGACGATATATCTTGTTGACGTGGCGGAGGTCATCCGCATTAACCCTAAGAATTCGACGCATACGAGGAATCCCCATGAAAGTCCTGCACATCGACTCGAGCTCCACCGGCACCGCTTCGGTTTCCCGGGAACTGACCGCCGCGGTCGTGAAGGCCCTGCGCCAGAACGACCCCCAATCGACGGTCAAGCACCGCGACCTGGTGGCCCATCCTCCGGCCCACCTGGACGGCGCGCTGCTGCAATCGCTGCGCCCTCAGCCCGGTGCCGTGGTCCCGGATGACGAGGGATTCCGCCAGGAAGTCGCCTACACCGACGAATTGCTGGCCGAATTCCTGGCCGCCGACGTCGTGGTGATCGGCGCTCCGATGTACAACTTCTCGATTCCCTCCCAGCTCAAGGCCTGGGTCGACCGTGTCGCACAAGCCGGCAAGACCTTCCGCTACACCGCCAACGGCCCCGAAGGCCTGGCTGGCGACAAGAAGGTCGTGATCGTCTCCTCCCGCGGCGGCAAGTACGCCGGTACGCCGGTGGAGAGCCTGCTGGATCACCAGGAGTCCTACCTGCGCGCGGTGCTCGGCTTCTTTGGCGTGACCGACGTGAGCGTGCTGCGCGCCGAGGGCGTCGCGCTGGGCGGCGAGGCTCGCGAAGCGGCCGTCAACCAGGCATTGGAACAAGCCGGCCTGATGGCCGAAGAACTGGCCGCCGCGGCCTGAGACGGGAATTCGGGCCGGATCCGGGGGCGCGCCGCCTAGGATCCGCCTCGCGTGCCATACAGCAGCAGGATCAGCCCCAGCACGACCAGCACCATGCCGCCGCGTTCGCGGCCGCTGGCATGCTGGGCGAAGATCCGCCGCGAAGCGAACTGCGCGAACAGGACTTCCACCAGGCCCAGCGTACGGACGTTGGCCGCCGAGGTCAGCGCGAAGCCGATGTACCAGCACTGGGACGCGAAGGCCCCCATGAATCCCGCCGGCAGCGACGAGCGCCAATGCGCCAGCACGCCGCGCAGCACGTCGCGCCGGAACAGCGCCTGCCAAAGCACCAGCGCGCCCGTCTGCATGACCAGTCCCGCTACCAGCGTCACGCTCGCGCGCGTCGCGAACGAACCGCTGTCCAGCGACACGATGGCACCGCGAAACGCCACCGCCGACAAGGCGAAGAAGGCGCCCGAGGCGATGCCCAGCAGCGCCGGACGCCAGTTGCCGCCCGCCCCCGCGCCGGGTTTCCACGACATGACGACCACGCCCGCCGTCGCCACCAGCACGGCGCAGGCGCCCAGCGCCGACAGGGGGTCTCCCAGCACGGCCACGGCAAAGACCGCGACCAGCACCGGCTCGGTCTTTACGTAGACCGTGCTGAGCGCGAAGTTGCGCAATTGCATGGTGGCCAGCATCAGCACCGTTGCCAGGATCTGTGCCGCGGCAGCTGCCGCCGAATACAGCAGGAACCGCGCATCGACATGCGGCAGGGAGTCTCCGCCCACCGCCAGCACCACGGCCAGGAACACCAGGGCGAAGGGCAGGCCGTACAGGAAACGGATCTGGGCCGCGCCCAGTGTGCCCAGCGTCTCCGTCAGCCGATGCTGCATGGTGTTGCGCGCCGTTTGCGCGGCGGCGGCGATAAGCGTGGCGGGAATCCAGAGCAGCGAGAGGTCCAAGGTCGTGGCCGGAAATCGATCAGCGGGCGATGATACCGCGCCCTAGCCTTCGCCCCGGTTGCGCTCTGCCAGGTAGCGGCCGGGCGGCTTGCCCATGGCCTTCCTGAACATGGTGATGAAGGCACTGACCGACTCGTAGCCCAGGTCCATCGCCACGCGCTGCACGGGCATGCCGGCGGACAGGCGTTGCAGCGCGACGATGACGTGCAGTTGCTGGCGCCAACGACCGAAACTCATGCCCGTTTCAGCCTTGATCAGCCGGGCCAGGCTGCGCTCGCTCATCGCCACCTGCTGCGCCCATCCGGCCACGGTACTGCGATTCGCGGGATCGGATGCCAGCGCGTCGGCAATGCGGCGCAGGCGGCTATGGGCGGGCACGGGCAGGTGCAGTTGCTCGGTGGGCATGCGCCCCAGTTGTTCCAGCAATACGCCCACCAGGCGGTGGGTCGGTCCATCCGGCGGGTAGTCGGTGGATTCGGCGGCCAGGTGCAGGATCAGTTCGCGCAGCAGCGGCGAGATCGACAGCGTGCAGCACACCTCGGGCAGCGGGGCCGTGTCCGGCTCGACGAACAGCAGGCAGACCTGGCCGTGCTGCGACACCCGGTTGCTGTGCGCCATGCCAGGTGGAATCCATACCCCGCATTGCGGCGGCACCATCCAGAGCCCGGTGGGCACATGGCAGGTGACCGAGCCCCGCAGCGCCAGGATCAACTGGCCCTTGCGATGCCGGTGCACCGGTTGTTCGCTGCGGCGCTGCCGGGCCGTCAGGTGCACCGCCACCACTGGCGCGACGGTGGCGTCGGGATCGAACTCGGCGAAGGCGGCTTCGAAAGCGGTCATGGCGAGTGATTGGCTGGTTTTGGCAATTTATTGTCATTTTATCCAAAGACAGACATACGCAAAATGCCTACAGTCCATGGGTACCCTTTCCGACTGCTTCACCCATGGCTCCGCTTTCCGCTCCAAGTTCCCTGTCCCGCCAGGCCTGGCTCGTCGCCGGCATCCTGCTGATCGCTTCCAACCTGCGCGGCCCGGTCACCGGCGTGGCGCCCGTGCTGGACATGATCCGAACCAGCCTGGACCTGACCGCCGCCCAGGCCGGCCTGCTCACCACCCTGCCCCTGCTGGCCTTTGCCGCCGGTTCTCCCATCGCCGCGCTGGCCGCCCGCCGCCACGGACTGGAGCGCACGTTGATGGCGGCGCTGCTGACCCTGGTGGCGGGCCTGTGCCTGCGGTCCTCGGGCGCGACCTGGGCCCTGTTCGCCGGCACCGTGCTGATCGGCGGCGCGATCGCCTTCGGCAACGTGCTGCTGCCCAGCCTGCTCAAGCGCGATTTCCCCGGGCGCATCGCCAGCCTGACCTCCGCCTATGCGCTGACGATGGGCGTGGCCTCGGGCCTGGCCTCGATGATCGCCGTGCCGCTGGCGCTCTGGTCCGCCGGCCCCGGATGGCCGCTGGCCCTGTTCGCCCCCGTCGTGCTGGCCGTCGCCAGCGCCCTCATCTGGCTGCCGCAACTGCGGGCCCCCGCCCCGGCCGCGGCACCGGCCGGCCCGGCTGCCCGCCCCCGGCCGGTCTGGAAATCGGCGCTGGCGTGGCAGATCACCCTTTTCCTTGGCCTGAACTCGCTGGTCTATTACATCGTTTCCAGCTGGCTGCCCTCGATGCTGCACGACGCGGGCTACCCGCCGGGTTCGACCGGTTCGGTCCATGGCATGCTGCAGATCGCCTCGGCCGTCGTCGGCCTGCCGCTGCTGGCGCTGGTGCGCCGGGTGCGCGACCAGCGCTGGCTGGCGGTCGGTTGCTCGGGCCTTTCCATCGTGGCCCTGCTGGGCCTGCTGGCCGCGCCGTCCTGGGCCGCGGCGTGGGCCATCCTGTATGGCTGCGGCGGCGGCGCTTCCATCATCCTGGGGCTGGCCTTCGTCAGCCTGCGTGTCGGCAACGCGCAGCAGGCGGCCGCGCTGTCCGGCATGGCCCAGGCCGTGGGCTATCTGCTGGCCGCGGGCGGCCCCACGGCCATCGGCGCGGTGCACGACATGACGGGCGGATGGACGGTCGCCCTGCTGATCTGCCTGGTCTTCGCCTGCGCCCAGGCCGTGTTCGGCCTGTACGCGGGGCGGCATCGCCAATTGGCCTAGGGCCAGTTCCCGATAAAAGGAGCCTCGTGCAGGCCGGGAATGGACCCTGGCCACGGGACGCATAACAGCTTTGATGGCCCGGCGATAGGCGGGCCCGGATCCTCCTCCTAAAGTATGGCCGACCACCTGAAAAGAACCACAACGGAGGAGATGTCCATGGGTTTTCATCGACGACGCGCCGGCCTGGCGCTGACGCAGGCGGCGCTCCTGCTGGCCGTGGCCGGCGGCGCGGGTGCCGCCGGCTTTCCCGACCACGCCCTGCGGCTCGTCGTGCCTTTTCCGGCGGGAGGCGCCGCCGACATCATGGCGCGCGGACTGGCGCAGCAACTGACCGAACAACTGGGTCAGCAAGTGGTGATCGAGAACCGCGGCGGCGCGGGCGGAACGACAGCGGCCGAGGCCGTGGCTCACGCGGCCCCGGACGGCTACACGCTGTTCTTCGCCACCATGGGCACACAGGCCATCAATCCCTCGCTGTATCCCAAGCTGCGCTACGACCCGATCAAGGATTTCGAATACGTCAGCCTGACCCACACCACGCCGCGCGTACTGGTCGTCCATCCCTCGGTGCCGGCAAAGACCGTGGAAGAGTTGATCGCGCTGGCGAAGGCACAGCCCGGCGCCCTGACCTATGGCTCGGCCGGCAACGGCAGCTCCAGTCACCTGTCGGGCGCGCTGTTTTCCTCGATGGCGGACGTGCGGCTGCTACATGTCCCCTACAAGGGCAGCGCGCCGCTGTTGAACGACGTGCTGGCGGGCCGTGTGTCCATGACTTTCGATTCGTACGCGGTGTATGCCGAGCACATACGCAGCGGCAAGGTGCGCGCGCTGGGCGTCACCAGCCTCAAGCGCATGAGCGCGCTTCCTGACGTGCCGGCCATCGCCGAGGCCGGCCTGCCCGGCTACGACGTCTCGAACTGGCTCGGGCTGCTGGCCCCCCGGGGAACGCCCGCGGCGGTGGTGGACCGATTGCACGGCGCCGTCGTCCGCGGCATGTCCGAGGAGTCCGCGCGCCGCCGCCTGGCGGCCATGGGGATAGAAGCGACCTCCAGCACGCCGGCCGAATTCACCGACCTGGTCAGGATGGAAATCCCCAAGTGGGAGGCCGTGGTGAAAAAATCCGGCGCGACGGTCGACTGACGGCTTCAGGCGCCCCAGCCCACCGCGCGCAGCGTTACGCTCATGTCCGCGGCGGCACCGGGCGCAAGTTCCAGCACGTCGTCCCAGACCCGGGCGGTCTCGATGCACAACATGTCGCGCCAGGCATCAGGACGGAACTGCGACAGGCGCAGCGACTTGTCCACCCAGGGGTTCCACACCACGGCCGAACGCGAACCCGACGCCTGGATCTCGACGGTTCGCCGCCATCCGGGATCGCGTATCTGCATCGGCCCGGACAGGCCGGTGTAGATGCGGTCGGTTTCCCCCTGGATGGACAGCGGCCCCTCCTGCACCTGCGGCGTCCAGTCTCTCAAGGTATCGACATAGGCCGCGCCATCCAGGCCTTCGATCGCCACCTCGCGCGCATCGCTCACGGCGAAGTAGGTATGCAGCGCCTGGCTCAGGGCCAGCGTGCCCGGGCCCGTGTTGCGGGTGGACAAGGTCAGCGTGAGCGCATCGTCCAGGCGGATATCCAGCGTCGCGACGGCCGCGTGGTTCCAGCCGCCGTGGCCGGCGGGCAGGTCCAGTCGCAGCCGCAGGCACGCGGCGTCGCCCTCGACGCGCGCGCCGCACTCTTGCCAATCCAGCGCCCGCGCGAAGCCATGGGCCGGCGCATCGGCGCCGGGCGCCAGCATGGCGCGGACAAGTTCGGGATTGCGGTCGAACTGGCCGAACCACGGCCAGCAGACGGGAATCCCGCCGCGCAACGACGAACCGGTCCGGAATTCCGCCTGGTCGCTCAGCCACACCACCGGGGGCTGTCCGGTCGGGGCGTAGTACAGGACCTGCGCGCCCTGGCGCGCCACCAGCGCCTCGCCGTGCGGCGACACCAGGCGCCAGCACGGCAGGTCTTTCACCGTCGTGGCCACGACGGCCGCGGAGCGTTTCGCGCGCATGCTTTCAATCCTCGTGCTTGTCGTGAGTGGCAGCGGCGCCGAGCTTCCAGTAGCCGGCGGCCTTGATCCACTCCTTGGGCAGTTGCCAGCTCTCCACCAGGACCTGGCGCACGCGCCTGGCCACCCCGGATTCGGCCGCGACCCAGGCATACCAGTCGCCCTGGGGCTTGCCCAGCTCGGCCACTGCCTGCGCGAGCAGTTCCGGACGCCCGGGCGCCACGCCGTCGCGATGGACCCAGCGGACCGCCACGTCGGCCCGCGTGTCGAACGATTGTTCTTCGGCCACGTCGGCCACCTCGGCCACGACCACGGCGCGCGCGCCCTCGGGCAGTTCTTCCAGGCGGCGGGCGATGGCCGGCAGCGCGGTTTCGTCGCCCACCAGCAGATAACCGTCGAAGTCCCCTTCCAGCACGAAGGAGCCGCGCGGACCGCCCACGCCCAGGTACTGTCCCGCCTCGGCGCGCGCCGCCCACTCGGCGGCGGGGCCGTCGCCATGCAGGGCGAACTCGATATCGAGTTCGCCCGCCGCGGCGTCGTACCGGCGCGGCGTATAGTCGCGCGCCGCCGGACGGGGCTGGCCCTCGGGGAACACCATGCCATTGGGCCCGGGCGTCGGCACCACCGGCCGCTGCTGGCCGGGCGCGGGAAAGAACAGCTTGACGTGGTCGTCGTGCGCGGCGCTGGCGAAGCCGGCCAGGTCCTCGCCTTCGAGCGTCACCCGCAGCAGGCGGGGCGTGACCTTGCGCACCGCGCGTACGCGCAGCAGGCGGAACTTCAGTTCGTGGCGGACGCGGCGCACCGCGCGTTCGGTTTTTTCCATGGTGAATTTTCCAGGATGATGTTTGGAGGGGCGGCTACTTGCCCAGGATCTCGGCCGTGGCGCGTCTCAGGATGGCGGCGATGCGCAGGGCCTCGCCGCCCTCACAGGCGCCCGCCTGGTGCAACGCCTGCTTCAGGCCATAGCGCGCCAGCATCAGGTCCTCGGGCGTGCCCGGCGCGATGGTGTCCAGGCCGTCCTCGCCGTCGAACACCCGGCGCACCTGGGCCATCCGCGCCCCCACCTTGGCCAGGTCGGCCAGGATGCGTTCGGCCTGGCCGCGATGGCGCGCCAGGCAGGCGCTGCCTTCGTCGGTCAACCGATAGCGTTTCTTGGTGCCTTCCACGGTGACCACGGCATGGCCCACGTCTTCCAGGTAGGCCAGCGCGGGATACACCATGCCCGAACTGGGGCTGTAGAACCCCGACGAGCGCTCGGACAATTGCTTGATCAGTTCATAGCCGTGGCGCGGCTCTTCCTCCAGCAACGCCAGCAGGATGAGCTGCAGGTCCTCGGCGGCGAGCCTGCGCCCCGGGCGCAGGCCCAGGCCGCGTCCACCCGGTGAAATGTCATGGCGTTGCATGGCTGCCCTCCGGCCTGTTCCAGGCCATGGAATATCTAAAAACATATCTTACGACATATCTTAAGACATAAAAAATCGGCTGCCAAACGGAGATGCACGGTTTGGTGGTTTATCCACCACTTCTGTGGACAAGCTTGGGGATAGCATGGAGACGGCGCGGCGGGAGCCGCGTGGCGACTGGCTTTGAAATACCCGGCTCAAAAAGCGGGCACCGGATGGCCGGGCCCGCCGGGCCAAAAGGACATCATGCAGATAGACATCGTCAATGCGGAGGCAACCATCTTCTCGGGCGAAGGCAGCTATGTGCAGCTCCCGGGCAAGGACGGATCGCTGGGGATACTGCCCGGCCACATTCCCCTGCTGACGCTGCTCAAGGAAGGAATGATCACCATCCGGCGGGCCGAAGGGGATGAATACGTCTACGTATCGGGCGGCCTGGCCGAAGTCATGCCGCGGGGCATCACGGTCCTGGCCGACACCGCCGTGCGTACCACCGGACTCGACGATGTCCGGGCCGAACAGGCGCGCGCCGCGGCGCGCGAGCGCATGCATGACCGCCTGGACGCGATGCGCTATGCGGCCGCCCGCGCCGAACTCGTGACGAGCCTGGAACTCAAGCGCGGCCGCTGACCTGCCTCAGTCGGAAGTGCTGGGCGCCCAGAATACCTGGGCGATGGCGGGATTGCGGCCCAGCTTGTCGGTAATGCGGTCCAGGTCGCTGCCATGGATGGAAGTGGCCATGAGCGTGGCCTTGATCTCGATCTCTTCGTCGCCGAAGGGCACGACCTCCAGGTCGGCCAGCGGGTAGTTCGCCTCCTCCAGCTCGGACTCGAGCGCCGTCAGCGCGGCACTGCGGTGGGCCGTGCCGGTGATGACGTGGATGATGCTCGTCACCTCGGACGACAGGACATCCACCGGCTGGCGATTGAAGGTGTTCACCACCGGCCGCAGCAGCGTATTGGCGGCGAGGACGAAGATCGTGGCCAGCACCGCCTCGGCGATGAGGTCCGCACCCGCGCAGGCGCCGATCGCGGCGGATCCCCACAGCGTGGCGGCGGTGTTCAGGCCGCGCACGTTGCCCTCTTCCCGCATGATGACCCCGGCCCCCAGGAAACCGACGCCCGAGACCACGTAGGAGGCTACCCGCGCCGCGCCGTCCGAGCCCGCGATGCGCATGGCCATGTCCACGAAGATGGCGGCGCCCAGCGCCACCAGCACATTGGTCCGCAGGCCCGCCGTGCGCTGCCGGTACTGCCGCTCCAACCCGACCAGGGCCCCCAGGATGAACGCGGTCGTCAGGCTGACGAGCGTGTCGAGCAGATCCAGCGTCTGGATATTGGCGATTGCCTTCATGGGACCTCGTTGTTCTTGTCGTCGATCTGAATGGGACGGCACCGGGTGGTCGAGCACCGTCCGAAGGATAGCGCGGCTTTGCCGCCGCGTTTATTGCAGTTGTTCGTAATGCACGCGCTGGACGTCGGGATAGCGCCCGAGCCCCAGCGCGACCGAATTCAAGGCACCGCGCAGGTGCGGCGCGCAGTGCAGCGTGACCGACATCCAGTGGGTGTCGTCATCGGACGCGGCGCTGGCCACGCGCATCTGCGAGATGCGCAGGTCCCGGGCCGACAACTCGGCGTGCAGGTGCTGGCGCAGGCGATCCAGCCGCGGGCTGGCGCTGAACACCGTCAGGCGATAGGACTGGAGCTGCTCGCGAGGGACGCGCGCGGGCTTGGCGCCCCAGGGGCTCAGGATATGGGCGAAACGCATGATGACCTCCTGGCAGACAGGAAGACGGATCATGCCGCTCGGCATACGCGGGGGGAACTGCCCGAAGGCAGCAAATAGATGGGAGCCCCGGTTAACGGGGCGGCCGCATCCTGGCTTGGCAGGACGCGGCAGACAAATCTGCGGACCTGCTAAGCGGCGTTTGCCGAAACGGCTGAACTGCCGTCGTTATCCACGACTTGCCTCAAGAAAGATTGGAATCCGTCGATTTTAACCCAATTACCCCCTAGGGACAACCCTAGGATCCTATCGCGGCACCCGCGCCAGCCGCCCTTGGGCCGCGTGGGAATTGTTGATAGATCACGCGCACCCAATCCTGGATGTAGCGCTCGTAGTGCGCTTCGTCATGCTGCCAGAGATTGTTCAGGGCCATGCCGCGCACCAGGTTCAGGGACAGGTTCAACGCCAGTTGCGCCTGCTCGCCGCTAAAGCCCGCCTGCCGGAACACCTCCAGCCACAGCGCATTGGTCGAAGACCGGTAGCGCTCCATCACGGGCAGGATCTTGCCCATCAGGTCGGGATCGGTGCGCGCCACCATGATGACTTCGATCGCGGCGATGAACGGCCAGTCGAAATAGACGCTCCAGCAATCCTTGATGAAGCCCTCGACAGGACGCTCGATCGCCTCCGGCGCATGCGCCTCGCGCTGGCCGCGCCGGATGGACTCCTCGTAGATTTCGGCGGTCGCGGCCACCACCAGTTCGGCCTTGGTCGCGTAGTGGTGCATCAAGGCGCCGTTGGACATACCGGCGCAGCGCGCCACTTCCTTGGTGGTCAGGCCGTTGTAGCCCGAGCGCATCAACACCTCTATCGTCGCCGCCAGCAGGCGTTCGCGCGCGTCCCGGCTGCGGTTCGCCTGCGTGCGCCGCGTACGGGGGCGCCCCTGCACGGTCTCAGGCGGCGGGGACATCGTCGGTGGTCGGGTGGGTCGCATCGCTCCCGGGCATCCTCAGTACGGCCAAGGCCGCATCTTAGCCTCCCTCGCCGGGCATGGGACGATCCTAGGGTTTCCCTCATTTTACAAACCGTTCACTCTGTTTGTATAAATCATCACACGAAGCCATTCAAGACGAACGCAAAAAGGAGACCCCCATGTCCTTCGTGAAGAATGCCTGGTATGTGGCCTGTTGGAGCGACGAGGTCAAGGCCGGCGAGCTGTTCGCCCGCACCTTGCTGGACGAACGGGTCGTGTTCTACCGCAAGGCGGACGGCACGCCGGTCGCCTTGCGCGACCGCTGCCCCCACCGCTTCATCCCGCTCAGCATGGGCAAGCTCAGGGGCGACGTGGTCGAGTGCGGCTACCACGGACTGCGGTTCGACAGCAGCGGCGCCTGCGTCAAGAACCCGCACGGCGACGGCAGGATCCCCGCCGCGGCCCGCGTGCAGGCCTACACGGCGCACGACCGCCACGGCATGCTGTGGATCTGGATGGGCGACGCCGCCGCGGACCCGGCGCGGATCCCCGACTACGGCATGCTGGACGAGGGCGCGGGCTATCGCACCAGCCGCGGCCAGCTGCATATCAACGCCAACTACGAGTTGATGGGAGAGAACCTGCTCGACCTGAGCCACATCAGCTTCCTGCACGAGGGGCTGCTGGGCAGCCCCGAGCAGGTCCACGCCAGGCAGGAGGTCGTCCAGGACGGCAACCGCCTGCAATGCAACCGCTGGATGCCCAACGTCTCCGTGCCTGGCGTGTTCGACATGCTGTTCCGGCGCGACGGCCAGCCGGTGGACATGTGGACCAACATGCGCTGGGACCCGCCCGGATGCTTCCTGCTGGACACCGGCGTCCAGGCGCCTGGGGAATCCCGTGAGCGCGGCGCATGGTATTACGGCATCCACATCCTGACGCCGGAGACCGCCCGCACCACCCATTACCACTTCGCCGCCGCTCGCCCGCCCGGCCCGGAATTGGATCCCGAGACCAACGCCCGGCTCGCGGAGATGCGGCGCATCGCGTTCGAGGACCAGGACAAGCCCATCATCGACGCGCAGCAGGAGGCGCTGGGCGACCACGATTTCTGGGACATGAAGCCCGTGCTGCTGAATGTGGATCTCGGGCCGGTGCGCATGCGCCATACGCTCGACCGCCTGCGCAAGGCAGAGGCCGCCCCGGCCCGCTGACCGCGTTTCTTGGCCGGCCGCGGCAACGCATCGCGGCCGCCTTCCCGGCAGGATCACCCTGCCCCATCACACCGAGGAGACAATCATCATGCACCACTGCTTGCGCGGCGTGGCGGCCGCGGCCGCCCTGATCATGGCCTGCGGCGCGGCCCACGCCCAGGCGCCGATCAAGATTGGCTTCATGGGAGAACTGAGCGGCCCCCAGGCCGCCGTGGGCCAGGACCAGCTCGACGGTTTCATGCTGCTGGTCGAACGCAACGGCGGCAAACTGGGCGGGCAGCCCGTCGAGATCCTGCGCGAGGACACCCAGCTCAAGCCCGACGTGGCCAACCAGGCGGCGCGGCGGCTGGTGGAGCGCGAGAAAGTGCCCATCGTCACCGGCATCTCGTTCTCCAACATCATGCTGGCCGTGCACAAATACCTGACCGACCGCGAAGTCTTCGTGATCGGATCGAACGCGGGCCCTTCGCAGATCGCCGGGCCGCGTTGCTCGCCCTATCAGTTCATCACGTCCTGGCAGGGTGACCAGGCGTCCGAGGCGGTCGGCCAGTACGCCGCCGACAAGGGCTACAAACGCGTCGTCGTCCTGGCCCCCAACTACCAGGCCGGCAAGGACACGGTGGCCGGCTTCAAGCGCTACTACAAGGCCCCGCTTGCCGACGAGGTCTACACCTCCTTGCAGCAGCTCGATTTCTCCACCGAGCTGGCGCAGGCCGCCGCCCGCCAGCCCGATGCCGTGTTCGCGTTCTTCCCCGGCGGACTGGGCGTCAGCTTTGCCAAGCAATACGCCCAGTCGGGCCTGCAGAAGACGCCACTGCTGTCGACCTTCACCATCGACGCCATCTCGCTGCCGGTGCTGGGCGAGTCGGCGCAAGGCATGATCAGCGGCGGCTTCTGGGCGCCCGATTTCGACAATGCCTCGAGCCGCCGCTTTGTCCAGGCCTTCGAGCAGCGCTACAAGCGCATTCCGTCGAACTACGCGGCCCAGAGCTACGACGCGGCGCTGCTGCTGGACGCCGCCATCGCCAAGGTGCAGGGCCGCGTGGCCGACAAGCCCGCCTTCATGGCGGCCTTGAAACAGGCGGACTTCCCCTCGGTGCGGGGCGACTTCCGTTTCAACAACAACCACTTCCCGCTGCAGGACATGCACGTGTTGCAGGCGGTCAGGGACGAACAGGGGCGCATGACCCTCAAGACCCTGGCCACGCCCTTCCACAAACAACCCGACGCCTATCACCGGCAGTGCCCGTTGTCCTGACCCCCGGCGGCCCGCGCGCCGGGTTGTCGCGGCAAACCAACATTCGCCCAAAAACGACAGCAGCGGCAAGCCCGGCCGCCTAGACTATGCGGACTCTGGCGGCCGTCCCCCGGCCGTGGGCTGCCCGCGGGCCCGCATCGGCGCCCGGCGGCGTTGTAGAACCTGCGGGATCCGACATTGAAATCTCAGCTTTTTGCCCGCCTGGCCGGCGCTCTCGGCCTGTGCGCGGTGTTTGCCGCCTCGGCGGCACCTCCCCCCGTGATCGTCCTGAATTCCCTGGATGCCTCGGTCAGCATCCTCGATCCCGCGACCTACGCGGAATTGCGGCGCGTGCCCACGGGCAAGGAACCTCATCACCTGTACCTGACGCCGGATGAGAAATCGCTGCTGGTGGCCAATGCCGGCAGCGATTCGCTCACTTTCTTCGACCCCGCCACCGGCAACGTCCAGCGCACGCTGACCGGCATCGTCGATCCCTACCAGCTGCGTTTCTCGCCCGACATGAAGTGGTTCGTAACCGCGGCGAACCGGCTGGATCACATCGACATCTACCAATGGACCGGCCAGGCAGGATCGGCCGACCCCAAGCTGGTCAAGCGCATTCCGGCCGGCCGCACGCCCAGCCACCTGACCATAGACAGCAAGAGCCGCAACCTGTACGTATCGCTGCAGGACAGCGACCAATTGATCGCCATCGACCTGGCGACGCAGGCGCCACTGTGGACCATCCCGGTGGGCAAGACGCCGGCCGACGTCTATATCACCAACGATGACCGCTACCTGCTGGTCGCGTTGACCGGCGACAGCTATGTCGAGGTCTACGACCTGGCGGTCTCGCCCGCCAAGCTCGTCAAGCGCATCCCCACCGCGGCCGGCGCCCACGCGTTCAGAGCCCAGGGCGACGGACGGCACCTGTTCGTCAGCAACCGCGTGGCCAACACCATCAGCCGCATCGATCTCCAGACCCTGTCGGTGGTCGACGCCTATCCCGCCCCCGGCGGCCCGGACTGCATGGAAGTGCTGGCCGACGGCAAGACCCTGCTGGTCACCTCGCGCTGGGCCAAGAAGCTCACCGTCATCGATACCGTCACCCGCAAGGTCGTGCACCAGACCAAGGTGGGCCGCTCGCCCCACGGCGTCTGGACCCTGTCCCATGCGCCACGCCAGTAGCCAGGCGCGCGCGGGCGCGGCCGCGCTGCTGCTGGTTGCCGCCGGCGCGCAGGCGGCGGAGTGCGCGCGCCCGGTCTACCTGACCTTCGACACCGGCCACATGGGCGTCGCCCCGCTGGTGGCCGAGGTGCTGGACCGCCAGCAGGTCAAGGCAAGCTTCTTCCTGGCCAACGAGAAAACCCGCGACGGCGGCACCAGCCTGGACGATCGCTGGGCCCCCTGGTGGAAGGCCATGGCGGCGCGCGGGCATGTTTTCGGCTCGCACACGTACGACCACGTGTACTGGCAGGCCAACCTGCCGGACGGCGGCTTCCGCGTCAAGCCCACCTTCGGCCCGCAGGCCGGACAGGCCCGGGCCATGAGCGTCGAGGCCTATTGCGCCGAACTGGACCGCAGCGCCGCGCGCTTCAAGGACATGACCGGGCAGGCCATGCTGCCGCTGTTCCGCGCGCCCGGCGGCAAGACCTCGCCCGCCCTGCTCCAGGCTGCCGAAAACCGCTGCGGCTATCGCCACGTGGGCTGGGCCGACGCCGGCTTCCTGGGCGACGAACTCCCCAGCGACAAATACCCCAACGCGGCGCTGCTGGCGCGCGCCTTGCGCAACATCCGTCCCGGCGATATCTTGATGGCGCACCTGGGCATCTGGTCCCGCCAGGACCCCTGGGCGCCGGCCGTGCTGGAACCGCTCATCACCGGGCTCAAGCAGAAGGGTTACTGCTTCGCGACGCTGGCCGACCATCCGCAATACCGGGCCTGGCTGGCCACGCATCACGTCCATGGAACTCCTTAGCGATCTTTTCTCCGGCATGCAGCAGTGGCTGTTCGAGACGCTCGTCCAGCCCCTGCTCTTTCACCTGGGGCTCGGCAGCATCCTCGAGGACGCCTATGACGGCACCATGTGGCTGCTGCTGGGCATCCTGCAACTGCTGATCATGCTGGCCGTGTTCGTCCCCCTTCAACGCTGGCGCCCGGTCGAGAAAATCGTGGACCGGACCGCGGTGCGGCTGGACATCCTCTACACCGCCATCCACTCCCTGGGCCTGTTCCGGCTGGTGCTGTTCTTCACGACCCAGCCGCTGGCCGATCACGTGTTCGGCCAGTTGCACGTGCTGGGGTTCTCCCCCTTCCATCTCGACGAAATCTGGCCCGGCGTGACCGACCGCGCCTGGGTCAGCCTGATCCTGTACCTGTTGATCTTCGATTTCGTCGACTATGCCTTCCACCGTGCCGAGCATCGCTTCCAGTGGCTGTGGGCGCTGCACGCGGTCCATCACAGCCAGCGCCAGATGACGATGTGGTCCGACAACCGCAACCACCTGCTCAGCGACCTGCTGCGCGACGTGATGGTCGTCCTGGTCTCGCACCTGGTGGGCGTGCCGCCGGGACAGTTCGTGATGGTCGTGATCATCACCCGGCTGGTCGAAAGCCTCTCGCACGCCAATCTGCGGGCCGGCTTCGGCCGCTTTGGCCAGTACCTGCTGGTAGGACCGAAATTCCATCGGCACCACCACGCCATCGAACCGCCATCCGCCCCCGGCCGCCCCGAGGCCAATTACAACTTCGGCGTCCTGTTCCCGATCTGGGACATCCTGCTGGGCACCGCGCGCTTCGACGGCAACTATGGGCCGACCGGCATCAGCGACCAGCTTCCCGAGCGCGGCGGCCGCGACTACGGCCGCGGCTTCCTAGCCCAGCAATGGCTGGGGCTCAAGAGACTGCTGGGCAGCGCGCCGCCACGCGGCTGAGCCTCGGGGGCGACGATATAATCCCGGTTTCCAACGAGGACTTCTTACATGCTTGAACAGAACGCCTTCTCCCGTGAAGACCTGCTGCGCTGCGCGCGTGGCGAATTGTTCGGGAAAGGCAATGCGCAGTTGCCCGCCCCCAACATGCTGATGATGGATCGCATCACGCACATCTCGGACAAGGGAGGCAAGTACGGCAAGGGGCAGGTCGTCGCCGAGCTCGACATCCATCCGGACCTGTGGTTTTTCGCCTGCCATTTCGAAGGCGATCCGGTCATGCCCGGCTGCCTGGGCCTGGATGCCATGTGGCAGTTGGTGGGCTTCTTCCTGGGTTGGCAGGGCAATCCCGGCCGGGGCCGCGCGCTGGGTTCGGGCGAGGTCAAGTTCGTCGGGCAGGTGTTGCCGACGGCCAAGAAGGTCACCTACACCATCGATATCAAGCGCACCATCAATCGCACGCTGGTGCTGGGCATCGCCGACGGCACCATGAGCGTGGACGGCCGCGAGATCTACACCGCCGAAGGCCTGCGCGTGGGCCTGTTCACTTCCACCGATTCGTTCTGACCACGCGGCGCGGGCTGGCCCGTTGCCCGCGCCGGACATCCTCCCGGGGAGACTTTCCATGCTGTACGACGTTCGCACCTACACGTGCCGGCCCGGCACGATCAAGAAACAGCTCGAGCTCTATCAGGAACTGGGTTTCGACCCGCAGCGCAAGCACCTGGGCGATCCGGTGCTCTACCTGCAGACGGAGACTGGCAACGTCAACAGCTTCACCCACATCTGGGCGTACCGCGACGCCGCCGACCGCATGACGCGCCGCGCGGCGCTGCAGAAGGATCCGGACTGGCAGGTCTACCTGAAGAAAAGCGTGGAGATGGGCAACCTGGTCTCGCAAGAGAACCACCTGATGGTGCCTGCCCCCTTCTTCTCCTCGAAGCTGTAGCCCCCCAGGGGGCGCCCGAAGGGCGCAGGGGGGACCTCTACCCCGACCGCTCGCGGAAGGTTTTTACGCTGCCTTCCGCGTCGACTTCCTCCAGCCGGACCTTGAATCCCCACAGCCGGGCCAGGTGCTTCATCACCTGGTCGGCATCCTCGGCCTGCAAGGGTCTTCCCCGCATCGTCATGTGGCGCAGGACCAGCGACCGGTCGGAATCGCGGTTGAAGCGCACGACCTGGATGTCCGGCACCTGCATGTCGCGGTTGTGCTGGTCCGCCAGCAGCCGCCGCACGCGCCGGTAGCCGTCGTCGTCGTGGATGGCCTCGACTTCCAGCTTGGGGTTGGCTTCGTGGTCGGCGATCGCGAAAAAGCGGAACTCGCGGATCAGGCGCGGCGACAGGAACTGCGCGATGAAAGACTCGTCCTTGAAGTTGCGCATCGCGAAGTCCAGCGTCTTCAGCCAATCGCTGCCGGCGATGTCGGGGAACCACTTCCTGTCTTCGGGAGTGGGGTGCTCGCAGATGCGGCGGATGTCCTGCATCATCGCGAACCCCAGGGCATACGGGTTGATGCCGCCGTAGCCGCGCTGGTCAAAGCCGCGCTGGGCCACCACGTTGGTGTGGCTCTGCAGGAACTCGATCATGAAGCCGTCGTTGACCAGCCTCTTCTCGTGCATGCGGTTCAGCAGCGTGTAGTGCCAGAAGGTCGCCCACCCCTCGTTCATGACCTTGGTCTGGGTCTGCGGGTAGAAGTACTGGGACAGCTTGCGGACGATGCGCACCAGTTCCTTCTGCCATGGTTCCAGCGAGGGGGAATATTTCTCGATGAAATACAGGATGTTCTCTTCCGGCTCCGCGGGGAACACGGCGGGCTTGCCTCCCCGCTCGACGTGGTCGCGCGTGGGCACCGTGCGCCACAGGTCGTTGTATTGCTGGCGCGCGTATTCTTCGCGCTCGGCCTGACGCTGCATTTCCTCGCGGTAGGAAATCGGATGCGGGCGGCGATAGCGGTCCACGCCATGGGCCATCAGCGCGTGGCAGGAGTCCAGCGTCGCCTCGACCGGACCGATGCCGTACTTTTCCTCGCAAGCCATGACGTACTTGCGGGCGAACACCAGATAGTCCAGCACGCCGTCGGCCTCGGTCCACTGCCGGAACAGGTAGTTGCCCTTGAAGAAGGAATTGTGGCCGTAGCAGGCATGCGCGATCACCAGCGCCTGCATGGCCATGGAATTCTCTTCCATCAGGTAGGCGATGCAGGGATTGGAGTTGATGACGATCTCGTAGGCCAGCCCCTGCACGCCCCGCCGGTAGGCCTGCTCGTTGCGGATGAACTCCTTGCCGTAGGACCAGTGCGGATAGCCTATCGGCAGTCCGACCGAGGCATACGCGTCCAGCATCTGTTCGGACGTGATGACCTCGATCTGGCTGGGATAGGTATCCAGCCCGAATTCCCGCGCGATCTCGCCTATGGCCTCGTCATAGCGCTGGATCAGTTCGAAGGTCCATTCCGAGGTGGTCGAGATCGGCTGAGCCGCCGGGGGCGGCGGCGCTTCACGCGCCGGATGGGCGGCGATCATGCGGTCTCCTTCTTGAACAGATCGTGCAGCACGCCGAAAATCTCGCGGCGCTCGCGTATGCGCCGCATCGCGAAATGCGGCGCCGTCTCGCGCTCGTACTCGGCCCACAGGCTGCTCTTGCGCATCTCGTCCACGTCGGGAATCTCGATATAGGCGTAGTAGCGCGTGAGCGGCAGCAGATGCTCGGACAGGAAGCGAGCGCTCTTGGCCGCGTCGGCACCGAAGGAATCGCCATCGGTGGCCTGCGCCGCGTAGATGTTCCAGGTGGCGGGCGAATAGCGTTCGGTCACGATCTCATGCATGAGTTCGAGGGCCGACAGGACCACCGTCCCCCCGCTCTTGGGATCGTGGAAGAAGGTCTGCTCGTCCACCTCTTCGGCGTTGTCCGTATGCCGCACGAACACCAGGTCCACGCGTTCGTACTTGCGCGACAGGAATAGGTACAGCAGCGTGAAGAAGCGCTTGGCGAGATCCTTCTTGTTCTCGTCCATGGACCCCGAGACATCCATCAGGCAGAACATCACGGCGCGCGCCACCGGCGCCGGCTCGACCACGCGATGCCGGTAGCGCAGGTCGAGCGAATCGAGGAACGGCACGCGCGCGAGCCTGGCCCGATGCGCCTCGACCTCGGCGCGCAAGGCATCGAGCTCGTCTTCCGGGGCGCCCGCCTCTTCCGACTCCTCGAGCTTCTGCTGCGCCTCCTGCAGGCCCAGCCGCGAACCGCCGCTGAGCGCGATGCGCCGCGACAGCGAGGTCTTGAGCGTGCGCCCCACGCTCAGCGTGCTCGGAGACCCCGTCGTGGTATAGCCCGCGCGCCGCCACTTCTGCTGGTTGATCTCGCCCAGCTGAGTACGGATCAGGTGGGGGAGTTCCATGTCCTCGAAGAAAAGGTTCAGGAACTCGTCCCGGGACAGGCTGAACGTGAACGGATCCACCGAGTCGCCCTCGCCCGGCTCGGACGGGTCGCCGTCGTCGCCACCCCGGGGCCGGTCGATCTTGTCCCCCTTGGCGAACTCGCGGTTGCCGGGATGGACGATCTCGCGATCCCCGCCCCTGCCATAGCGGAAGCTGGGTTCGGAGATGTCCTTGGCCGGGAGGTTGATTTCACCGCCCTGGTCCATCTCTTCAATGGACCGTTCCTGGACCAGCTCGCGGACTGCCTTGCGTATCTGGTCCTTGTACCGCCTGATGAAGCGCTCCCGGTTGACAGCGCTCTTGTTACGGCCGTTGAGCCGCCGATCGATGAGTGAATTCATATTCACCTAGCTCACGAAGACTTCCTCACCCGCAAGTACCACTCGCACAGCAAGCGGACTTGCTTTTCGGTATAGCCTTTCTCGACCATCCGTTCGACAAAGCTCTCGTGCTTGCGCTTGTCTTCGACCGAAGCCTTGGCATTGAACGAAATGACCGGGAGCAGATCCTCGGTGTTGGAGAACATTTTCTTCTCGATCACCTCGCGCAGCTTCTCGTAGCTGGTCCACGCGGGATTGCGGCCGTTGTTGTTGGCGCGGGCGCGCAGCACGAAGTTCACGATCTCGTTGCGGAAGTCCTTGGGGTTCGCGATGCCCGCCGGCTTCTCGATCTTCTCGAGCTCGGTGTTGAGCGCCGAGCGGTCGAAGCTTTCCCCCGTCTCGGGGTCGCGGAATTCCTCGTCCTGGATCCAGCAGTCGGCGAACGTGACGTAGCGATCGAAGATGTTCTGCCCGTATTCCGAATACGACTCCAGGTACGCCGTCTGGATTTCCTTGCCGATGAACTCCGCGTAGCGCGGCCCCAGGTAGCCCTTGATGTGCTCCAGGTAGCGCCGGCGGATCTCGTCGGGGTAGTCCTCGCGGCCGATGCGCTGCTCCAGCACGTACATCAGGTGCACCGGATTGGCGGCGATCTCGGTCTGGTCGTAGTTGAAGACACTGGACAGGATCTTGTAGGCGAAGCGCGTCGAGACGCCCGTCATGCCTTCGTCGGTGCCGGCGTAGTCCTTGTACTCCTGGAGGACCTTGGCCTTGGGATCGACATCCTTCAGGCTCTCGCCGTCATACACCCGCAGCTTCGAATAGATGCTGGAATTCTCGGGCTCCTTGAGCCGCGTCAACACCGAGAACTGCGCCATCATGTCGAGCGTGCCGGGCGCGCACGGCGATTCGGCCAGCGAGCTGTTCTGCAACAGCTTGCGGTAGATCTTGACCTCTTCAGACACCTGCAGGCAGTACGGCACCTTGACGATGTAGATACGGTCCAGGAACGCCTCGTTGTGCTTGTTGTTGCGGAAGGTCTGCCATTCGGACTCGTTGGAATGCGCAAGGATGATCCCGTTGAACGGGATGGCCGAAAACCCTTCGGTACCCTTGAAGTTGCCTTCCTGGGTCGCCGTCAGCAAGGGATGCAGCATCTTGATGGGCGCCTTGAACATTTCAACGAATTCGAGCATGCCCTGGTTGGCCAGGCACAGTCCTCCCGAATAGCTGTAGGCATCGGGATCGTCTTGCGAGTAGCGGTCCAGCTTGCGGATATCGACCTTGCCGACCAGCGAGGAGATGTCCTGGTTGTTCTCGTCGCCCGGTTCGGTCTTGGCGATGGCGAGCTGCCTCAGCACCGAAGGCTGGAGCCTGACCACGCGGAACTGCGAGATATCGCCGTCGAATTCCCTGAGCCGCTTGATGGCCCACGGCGACATGATGCCCGTCAGGTAACGGCGGGGAATGCCGTATTCTTTTTCGAGCTGGTCGCCGAAGCGGTCGGGGTGGAACAGGCCCAGCGGCGATTCATTGACGGGCGAACCCTTCAGGGCATAGATGGGATGCGCTTCCATCAGCGCCTTCAGGCGCTCCGCGATGGACGACTTGCCGCCACCGACCGGTCCCAGCAGATAGAGGATTTGCTTGCGTTCTTCCAGCCCCTGGGCCGCGTGCTTGAAGAACGCCACGATCTGATCGATCACGTCCTCCATGCCGAAGAATTCCTTGAAGGCGGGATAGCGGCGGATCAGGCGATTGGAAAACAGGCGCGACAACCGCGGATCGTTGCGCGTATCGACCAGTTCCGGCTCGCCTATCGCGGCAAGCATGCGCTCGGCCGAACTGGCGTAGACCACGGGATCCCTGCGGGCGAGGTCCAGATACTCCTCGAGAGAAAGTTCGGTTTCCTGCGTCTTGGCGTATTGAGACTTGAACCCTTCGACGATGTTCAGCACGGACAACCTCCAACAGCGAGTGAATGAAAACTTCCTACACGACTCTGTTGTTGTTAGTGCCGGTCGAGCCGGCTTCCGGTTCTTCCCGCCGGATGAACTGACGACCTCCTTGCAAACATCATACGGCGCATCGGCACGGACGATTCGCTTTCTGTTGCGCACGAACGATATTTTTTTGGCTCATCTCCTAGGGGTATACACTCTTAAGGCTCTGGATCGATGTGCGGAGTTCCGCAAACCACGAACCATGTTTCATCCCTTTCGATCGTCGCAACCGCATGCAAAATAAAGTGCGGCGCCCCTTTCCTACATAGCCAAAAATTTGCTATACTTTTTTTCTTTCGGGGCGTAGCGCAGCCTGGTAGCGCACTTGCATGGGGTGCAAGGGGTCGCGAGTTCGAATCCCGCCGCCCCGACCATATACAAGTTCTTGACCTGTATTAGTCGGAACCGAAGAAAAAAAGCCCGGTGGCCAAAAGCTGCCGGGCTTTTTGTTTTCCAGCGGGCCGGCGAGTCGATGCCCCCGCGCCCGCTGGGCGCCGCTAGCGCGCCACTGCCGCCCGCAGCGGCAGCGCGGTCTTGTAGCGCACCTGTTTGAGCGCGAAGCTCGAACGGATCTTCTCGACCTGGGCGATAGGCGAAAGCTGTTCCAGGATGAAACTCTCCAGTGCCTGCATGTCTGGCACGGCTACCCGAAGCAGGTAGTCGGCGTCCCCCGTCATCAAGTAGCACTCCATGACTTCCTCGCGGGCGCAGATGGCGTCCTCGAACGCCTGCAACGCCTTGCGATTCTGCTGCTTCAGGCTGATGGAAATAAAGACGTTCAGGTGCAGGCCCAGTTGCTGCGGGTCGAGCAAGGCGACGTACCTGCGGATCAGGCCGGCTGCCTCCAGGGCCTTGACGCGCGTCAGGCATGGCGATGGCGACAAATGCACCCGGCGCGCCAGTTCTACGTTGGAGATGCTGGCATCGGCCTGCAGCTCGGCAAGGATGCGCCGGTCGATGTCATCGAGACCAATCATGCTTCATCTCCCCAGTTTGAAAGAATTTTCTGCCGCTCAATCGCATTTTCTCCAGAATTTTCAGAGAAAAATGCCGAGCCTTCAAGCGTAGAATTTTTCATGACAAGACGAGGAGGCGCACGCATGTACGACGAATCCCGGCACCTGGCGCGGCAGGACGGCCCGCCGGTCGACCCGGACCCCGTGGAAACCGCCGAGTGGCGGGACGCCCTGAGCTCGATGCTGGAGGCAAACGGCCCGGGCCGCGTGCGACAGATCCTCGACATGCTGGCCGAGGCGGCCAGCGATCCGGCGATCGGCTGGCGCCCGCCGCGCAATACTCCCTACGTCAACACCATCGCCGTCGAGGCGCAGCCCCCCTTCCCCGGCGATCTCGCCATCGAGGAACGGCTGGCCGCGCTGATGCGCTGGAATGCGCTGGCCATGGTCGTCCGCGCCAACCTCGCTCACGGCGAGCTGGGCGGCCACATCGCCAGCTATGCCAGCGCCGCCGATCTGTTCGAGGTCGGCTTCAATCACTTTTTCCGGGGCGGCCCCGCGAGCCAGGCGGACCTGGTGTTCTGCCAGCCGCATTCCGCGCCGGGCATCTACGCCCGAGCCTTCCTGGAAGGCCGCCTGGAAGAGGCCGACCTGGCGCACTACCGGCAGGAGATCACCGCCCGGGCACAAGGCATCCGCGGCCTGTCCAGCTACCCCCATCCCTGGCTCATGCCCGATTTCTGGCAATTCCCCACCGGCTCGATGGGCATCGGACCCATCAACGCCATCTACCAGGCCCGCTTCATGCGCTATCTGGCGCATCGCGGCCTGCTCGACACGAGTGGCCGGAAGGTGTGGGGCATCTTCGGCGACGGCGAGATGGACGAACCCGAAAGCATGTCGGCGCTGACCTTGGCGGCCCGCGAAGGGCTCGACAACCTGGTCTGGGTGGTGAACTGCAATCTCCAGCGGCTCGATGGCCCGGTGCGAGGCAACGGCCGCATCGTCGACGAACTCGAAGCCCTGTTTGCCGGCGCCGGCTGGAACGTGATCAAGCTGCTGTGGGGATCGGACTGGGATGGCCTGTTCGCCCGGGATGCCGGCGGCGCCCTGCGGCGGGCCTTCGCGCGGACGGTGGACGGACAGTTGCAGACCTTCGCGGCCAAGGATGGCCGCTTCAACCGCGACCACTTCTTCGGCCAGGACCCGCAACTCGCCCTGCTGGCGCAGGGCCTTACCGACGAAGAGATCGACCGGCTCCGCCGCGGCGGCCACGACCTGGTGAAGATCCATGCCGCCTATCACGCGGCCGCCCGCAGCACCGGGCGCCCCACCGTCATCCTGGCCCAGACCAAGAAAGGCTACGGCATGGGCGAGGCGGGCCAGGGCAAGATGACCACCCACCAGCAGAAGAAGCTGGACCGCGACGCACTGATCGCCTTCCGCGACCGTTTCTCGCTGCCGCTGAGCGACGAGCAGGCCGCATCCCTGGCCTTCCTCCATCCCGGCGCGGACAGTGCCGAGATCCGCTACCTGCATGACCGGCGCGGCACATTGGGTGGCCCCGTGCCCGCCCGCTCGCCGCGTGCGGAGGCGGTTTCTATCCCCCCGCTCGATCGCTATGCCTCCTTTGCCCTCCAGGCCGATGGCAAGGAAATGTCGACCACCATGGCCTTCGTGCGCCTACTGACCGGCCTGCTCAAGGATGACCTGCTCGGCCCGCGCGTCGTGCCCATCGTGGCCGACGAGGCGCGCACCTTCGGCATGGCGGCGCTGTTCCGGCAGATCGGCATCTATTCCAGCGTGGGCCAACGCTACGAACCCGAGGACATCGGCTCGGTGCTGAGTTATCGCGAGGCGATGGACGGCCAGATCCTGGAGGAAGGCATCAGCGAGGCCGGCGCGATCAGTTCCTGGACCGCGGCGGCCACCAGCTACGCCGTGCATGGCACGACGATGCTGCCGTTCTACATCTACTATTCCATGTTCGGTTTCCAGCGTGTGGGCGACCTGATCTGGGCGGCCGCCGACCAGCGCGCCCGCGGCTTCCTGCTGGGCGCCACCGCCGGCCGCACCACGCTCGGCGGCGAAGGCCTGCAGCACCAGGACGGCGCCAGCCTGGTGGCCGCGGCGGCCGTCCCCAATTGCCGGGCCTACGATCCCGCGTTCGCGTCCGAGGTCGCCGTCATCATCGACCACGGCATGCGGGCCATGCTCGAACGCCAGGAAGACGTCTTCTACTACCTCACGCTGGTCAACGAGAGCATCCCCCAGCCCAGCCTGCCGCCCGATACCCATGAAGGCATCATCAAAGGGCTCTACCGGCACATCACCCACGGCCAGGGCGAGCCCGCGATACGCCTGCTGGGGTCCGGCGCGATCCTGCGCGAAGTCATTGCGGCCGGCGAACTGCTGGCCGCAGACTGGGGCATCGCCAGCGAGGCCTGGAGCGCGACCAGCTACGCGGAACTGGCCCGGGACGCGCGCGACGTCGAACGTTGGAACCGCCTGCATCCGGACCAGCCCTCGCGGCGCAGCCACGTCGAGCAATGCCTGGCGGGCAACGCTCCCGTAGTGGCCGCGAGCGACTACGTCCGCGCCTGGCCGTCGCTGATCGCGCCCCATTGCCCCGCGCGGATGACGGTGCTGGGAACGGACGGCTTTGGCCGCAGCGATACCCGGGGCGCCCTGCGCCAGTTCTTCGAGGTCGATCGTTTCCACATTGTCCTGGCCGCGCTGAGCGCGCTCGCCGACGCCGGCGCATGTCCTCGCGAGCGATGCGGGCAGGCCATTGCCCGCTATCCGATACGGACGGACCCGCGTCCGGCCTGGGAGGCCTGAGACGCGTGGAAACAAGGAGGGATGACCCCTAGCGGACCAGGCTGGTCTCGCGGGCGGACTGCAACAGGCCGACGATATCGGCCAGCTCCGCCCGGATGGCCTGCAGCTCGGGCTCTTCGATGGAGACCAGCGCCACCTGGGGCGTGTCGTCCGCGTGCGCCCGGGATTCGTCCAGCCGGTTGCGCGCGCCGCTGATGGTAAAGCCCTGCTCGTACAGCAGTTCGCGGATACGGCGGATCAACAGCACTTCGTGATGCTGGTAGTAGCGGCGGTTGCCCCGTCGCTTGATGGGCTTGAGCTGGGTGAACTCCTGTTCCCAGTAGCGCAGCACATGCGGCTTGACACCGCACAGCTCGCTGACCTCGCCTATCGTGAAATAGCGCTTGGCGGGAATGGGCGGAAGAACGACGGGGGGCTCGATGCGCGCCATAAGACCTCTCAGGACGGATTCTGTTCGCGCAACGCGACCTGTTCGACCATGCTCTTGAGCTTCTGGCTCGCATGGAAGGTGACGACGCGGCGGGCGGCGATGGGGATTTCCTCGCCCGTCTTGGGATTGCGTCCCGGCCGCTGCGGCTTGTTGCGCACCTGGAAGTTGCCGAAGCCCGATAGCTTGACCATGTCGCCGCGTTCCAGCGCGTCGCGGATTTCCTCGAAGAAGGTTTCGACCATGTCCTTGGCTTCGCGCTTGTTCAGGCCGACCCGCTCGAACAGCAGGTCGGCCAGTTCGGCCTTGGTCAGGGTACGCGAATCGACTCCGCCCTGCGGCAGGTCGGAGTCGGAATCGGCGTCGAACGCGTCCGGGGAAGCGTAGCTATCGGAAACGAGAGAATGCATAGACACGGATGGAAAGCGGTATCAAACCCTCAACCGCGCACCGTGCTCGGATTCCAGCGCGGCGCGGATACGGGCCAGGCACGCCTCGACTCGGGCGTCGTCCAGGGTTACCGAAGTATCCTGTAGCCAGAAGCGGAAGGCAAGGCTTTTTTCCTTTTCTAACAAGGACTTATCCCGCCAAACATCGAAAATCCGTGCATCCTGGACGACTGCCAGTTCAGGCTCCCTGGCCACCAGATGGCGCACCGTGTCCAACATCTGCTGCGCCGTCACCGCCTCGGCCACCCACAGCGCCAGGTCGCGGATCACCACCGGCTGGCGCGAGATCTCGCGCAGCGCGGGCAGCGGACGGACGGCGATGCGATCGGCATCCAGCTCGAATACCACGGGAGCGTGCGGCAGTTCCGCGCGCTGCAGCCAGCGCGGGTGCAGTTCGCCTATCCAGCCGACGGTCTCGCCGTCGATGACGATGCGGGCGCCGCGGCCGGGATGCAGGGCCGGATGCGTGTCGGGCACGAAGCGCGGCGCCTCGCTGGCCCCGCCGGCCAGCAGGGCCTCCACGTCCGCCTTCACGTCGTAGAAATCGACCTGCCGGGTCTGCGTTCCCCACTGCTCTTCCACCGCCGGCCCGTAGGCCAGGCCGGCAAGACGCATGGGCTGGTTCACGCCCGCCACCGTCAGCGGACCATCGGCCACGCCCGCGTCGCGCCAGAAGACCCGGCCCAGTTCGAACACCCGCACGCGGCTGGTCTTGCGGTTCACGTTGTACTGGGCGTTGGCCACCAGGCCGCCGATCAGGCTGCTGCGCATGACGGACAACTGGCTGGCGATGGGATTGAGCAGGCGGATGGGATCCGGGTTGCCCGCATAATCGCGTTCCCACTCTGCTTCCACGAAGCTGAAATTGATCACCTCCTGGTAGTCCAGGTCGGCCATCGTGTGGCGCAGCGCGTGGAAAGTGTGGCGCTCTTCCGGCACCGCGCTGACCGCGGCCCGCGCCAGCGGCGGCAGGTCGGGGATGCGCTCGAAGCCGTGCACGCGCGCGACTTCCTCGATCAGGTCTTCCTCGATCTCGATATCGAAGCGGAAGGAAGGAGGAGTCACGACGAACGCACCGGGTTCCCGCACGAAGGGCAGCCCCAGGCGGGTGAAGATGTCGGCGATCTCGTCTTCCGGCACGTCCACGCCCAGGACCTTGTGGCAACGTGCCACGCGCAGGCGCACGGGCTGGCGCTGGGGCAGGTTGACGATCTGGTCGTCCACGGGGCCTGCCTGGCCGCCGCAGACCTGCACGATCAGGCTGGTCAGGTATTCCAGGTCGGCGGGGATGTTGGCGTAGTCCACGCCGCGCTCGAAGCGGTGGCTGGCATCGGTGCTGAAGTTGTAGCGGCGCGCGCGGCCGGCGATGCTGGCGGGCCACCAGAAGGCGGCCTCGAGATAGATGTCGCGGGTCTCGGTGGACACCGAGGTGGCCTCGCCGCCCATGATCCCGGCCAGGCACTCGGGGCCGTTGTCGTCGGCGATCACGCCGACCTGCCCGTCCACCTCGACGGTCTGGCCGTTCAGCAGCAGCACTTGCTCGCCCGGCAGACCCCAGCGCACGTGCAGGCCGCCATGCACCTTGGCGAGGTCGAACACGTGGCTGGGGCGGCCCAGTTCCAGCATGACGTAATTGGAGATGTCCACCAACGCGGAAATCGAGCGCTGGCCGGCGCGCTCGAGGCGCCGCTTGATCCATTCCGGCGTGGAAGCCGACGCGTCGACACCGCGGACGACCCGCCCCACGTAGCGGCCGCACAGGTCCGGCGCATGCACGGTCACCGGGACACGGTCGTCGATGGCGACCGCCACCGGGTCCAGCCTTGGCGCGGCCAGCGGTGCGCCGGTCAGGGCCGAGACTTCGCGCGCCACCCCCAGCACCGACAGGCAGTCCGCCTTGTTGGGGGTGAGTTTGAGAGTAAAGACCGTATCGTCCAGTTGCAGCCAGTCGCGCACGGATATGCCGACCGTCGCCTCCGGGCCCAGGTCAAGCAGGCCGGCATGGTCCTGCGACAGGCCCAGTTCGCGCGCCGAACACAGCATGCCGGCGGATTCGACGCCGCGCATCTTGGCCACGCCTATCTTGATGTCGCCAGGCAGGCGGGCCCCCACGGTGGCCAGCGGCACTTTCATGCCGACCGCCACGTTGGGCGCGCCACACACGATCTGCAAGGGCTCACCCTGCCCCGCATCGACCTTGCACACGCGCAGCTTATCGGCATTGGGATGCGGCTCGAGCGCCAGCACCTGGGCCGCCACCACGCCGCTGAAGGCCGGCGCCACCGGTTCGGCTTCCTCGACCTCGAGGCCGGCCATGGTCAATTGATGGGCCAGTTCGTCGGTCGAAATGGCGGGATTCGTCAGCGCCCGCAACCAGGATTCGGGGAATTGCATGTGTCTAGATCCCCCCCCTACGCGCTTCGCGCGCCCCCCAGGGGGCGATGCGGGTGGATCCGGTTTTGCCGGTCCGCCGGTTTCGCCCCCTGGGGGGCGCGCGTGAGCGCGTAGGGGGGGGCCTCCTTCAATTGAATTGTTTGAGGAAGCGCAGATCGCCTTCGAAGAACTGGCGCAGGTCGTTCACGCCGTAGCGCAGCATCGTCAGTCGTTCCAGGCCGGAGCCGAAGGCAAAGCCGATGTAGCGTTCCGGATCCAGGCCGAAGTTGCGCACCACCGCAGGGTGCACCTGTCCCGAGCCGGAGATCTCCAGCCAACGGCCCTTGTTGGGGCCGGAGGTGAACATCATGTCGATCTCGGCCGACGGTTCGGTGAACGGGAAGAACGACGGGCGGAAACGCAGCACCAGGTCGTCGGTCTCGAAAAAGGCGCGCAGGAAATCGGTATAGACGCCCTTCAGGTCGGCGAACGAGATGTTCTCGTCTATCCACAGGCCCTCGACCTGGTGGAACATGGGCGAATGCGTGGCATCGCTGTCGACGCGGTAGGTCCGCCCGGGGGCGATCACCTTGATGGGCGGCTGGTGGGCGCGCGCATAGCGCACCTGCATCGGGCTGGTATGCGTGCGCAGCAGCAGCGGCAGGCCCTTGTCGTCCTTCATGTCGACGTAGAACGTATCCTGCATCGACCGGGCGGGATGGTTCTCGGGATTGTTCAGCGCCGTGAAATTGGTCCAGTCGTTCTCGATCTCGGGACCATCGGCCACGTCGAAGCCGATGGAACGGAAAATCTGCTCGATCCGCTCCCAGGTGCGGATGACCGGGTGGATGCCGCCCCGGCTGCGGCCGCGGCCGGGCAGCGTGACGTCGATGGTTTCTTCGGCCAGGCGAGCGTTCAGCCTGGCGTCGGCCAGCGCCTGGCGACGTTCGTTCAACAACGCCTCGATCCGGCCCTTGGCCTCGTTGATGCGCGCTCCCTCGCTGCGCTTCTGCTCCGGCGTCAGGCTGGCCAACCCCTTGAGCAGCGCCGTCAACGCGCCCTGCTTACCCAGGAACCGGGCCTTTTCGTTCTCGAGCGCGTTGGGGTCGGACGCGGCCGCGAAGGCCTCCCCGGCTTGGCGTATCAGATCGTCCAGATTCTGGGACATGGCGGATTCGTATCAATAGGAAAAAAATGGGTCGCCACAAACACGAACGGGGCTTCAAGAGAAGCCCCGTTCGGGTGTTGCACTCGTGGCTCGCGGCGCTCGACCGGGCGTGGCCGGCATCCGGCCGCGCCCGTGGGCGTCGCTAGCGAGCTCAGGCGGCCAGGGCGTTCTTGACTTGCTGCACGATCGCGGCAAAACCCGCCTTGTCGCGCACAGCCAGGTCGGCCAGCACCTTGCGGTCCAGGTCGATCGCAGCCTTCTTCAGGCCGGCGATGAACACACTGTACGACACGCCATGCTCGCGGACGGCGGCGTTGATACGCGTGATCCACAGCGCGCGGAAGGTGCGCTTCTTGGCACGGCGGTCGCGATAGGCGTACTGGCCGGCGCGCATGACCGCCTGCTTGGCGACGCGGAAGACGTTACCGCGGCGGCCACGGTATCCCTTGGCGGCGCTGATGACTTTCTTGTGGCGGGCCCGGGCGGTTACCCCACGTTTGACTCTAGGCATTTGAAAACTCCAATATCAGCGGGTTGGGATCAGGCAAACGGCATCATTGCCCGCACGGATTTCACATCGGCCTCGTGGACCGCGGTGGAACCGCGCAACTGACGCTTGTTCTTGGTGGTTTTCTTCGTGAGGATGTGGCGCTTGAACGCCTGGCCCCGCTTGATGGAACCGCTACCGCGGACCTTAAAGCGCTTGGCGGCGCTTTTCTTGGTCTTCATCTTAGGCATGACTGCTTCCTGTACGTTTACATGCTCACGGGTGCCGACGATATCCTGCCGGACTTGACGACCCGCATTCACTTGTTTTCCCTGTTCCGGGTCCCTGCGACGCACCGCCAGCGCGGGGTTCACCCCGCCTGATGGATTTGAAGGCGCCGCAAAGAAGCCGGATTGCCCGGTGCCAGGAATTTCGCACCAGGATTTTCGCCGGGATGCCCCCACAAAGGGCACGGCCATCCCGGAAAACCCACGATTATACCGCGTTATTCGCCCGCTGCGCCCTTGCCGACCGGCAGCGCCTTCTTCTTGGGAGCCAGCACCATCACCATCTGGCGTCCTTCCAGCTTGGGCATCGCTTCGACCGCGCTGATCTCGACCAGATCGTCGCGCACACGCTCCAGCACGCGCATCCCCAGTTCCTGGTGGGCCATTTCGCGGCCGCGGAAGCGCAGCGTGACCTTGGCCTTGTCGCCCTCTTCCAGGAACCGGCGCAGATTACGCAGCTTGACCTGGTAATCGCCCTCGTCGGTGCCGGGACGGAACTTGACTTCCTTGACCTGGATGATCTTCTGCTTGAGCTTGGCTTCGTGCTGACGCTTCTGCTCTTGGTACTTGAACTTGCCGTAATCCATCAGGCGACAGACCGGAGGCTGCGCGTTCGGGGCAATTTCTACCAGATCCACATCACTCTGTTCGGAAAGCCTGACTGCTTCGGCCAGCTTGACGATGCCAAGCTGTTCGCCGTCGACCCCAATCAGGCGCACCTCAAGTGCGGTAATTTCACCATTGATGCGATTCGGCTTGTCGGTAGCGATGTCTAAAACTCCTGAATTTGATTGAAACGGCCGCCTGCGGCACACCCAGCCGCCGGCACGGACCGCGCCCGGGCCCCGGAACGGCCAACCACGCGATCAAGACGGATTGGCGGGGACTTCCGGATTCCGGCGCTCGGCCACGTCGGCAGCGAGCCGCGACGAAAACACATCGATCGGGAGAACCCCCAGGTCGATGCCGCCGCGGGCGCGTACGGCCACCGATGCAGCTTGCCGTTCTTTTTCCCCCACCACGAGGATATAGGGAATTTTTTGCAAGCTGTGCTCCCGGATTTTATAGGTGATCTTTTCACCACGCAAATCCGATTCCACTCTAAACCCTTGTTTTTTCAGGGTTTGCGCGACACTTTGGGCGTATTCGGCCGTGGATTCCGAAATATTGCAGACGACGGCCTGGACCGGCGCCAGCCAGGGCGGCATGGCCCCGCCGAAGTTCTCGATCAGCATGCCGATGAAACGTTCCATGGAACCCAGGATCGCCCGGTGCAGCATGACGGGGGTCACGCGCTGGTCGTGCTGGTCCACGTACTCGGCGCCCAGCCGGCCAGGCATCGAGAAATCCACCTGGATCGTGCCGCACTGCCAGTGGCGGCCGATGGCGTCCTTCAGCGTGTACTCGATCTTCGGTCCATAGAAGGCGCCGTCGCCCGGGCTGATCTCGTACTCGCAGCCGGAACGGCGCAGGCTTTCGATCAGTGCCTGCTCGGCCTTGTCCCAGACCTCGTCCGACCCGATCCGGCTTTCCGGCCGCGTGGCGATCTTGTACAGGATGTCGGTGAAGCCGAAGTCGCGGTAGACGCGCTGCAGCTGCGCCGTGAAGGCCACGCACTCGTCCAGGATCTGGTCCTCGGTACAGAAGATGTGGCCGTCGTCCTGCGTAAAGCCGCGCACACGCATCATCCCGTGCAGCGCCCCCGAGGGCTCGTTGCGGTGGCACTGGCCGAATTCGCCGTACCGCAGCGGCAGGTCGCGATAGGAATGCAGGTTGGCGCGGAAGATCTGCACGTGGCCCGGGCAATTCATGGGCTTGAGCGCGTAGTAGCGGTTCTCGGACTCCGTCGTGAACATGTTGTCCCGATAGTTGTCCCAGTGTCCTGTCTTTTCCCACAGCGAGCGGTCCAGGATCTGCGGCGCCTTGACCTCCTGGTAGCCGCTGTCGCGGTAGACGCCGCGCACGTATTGCTCGACCTGCTGCCAGATCGTCCAGCCCTTGGGGTGCCAGAACACCAGCCCCGGCGCTTCGTCCTGGAAGTGGAACAGGTCCAGCTCGCGGCCCAGCTTGCGGTGATCGCGCTTCTCGGCCTCTTCCAGCATCGTCAGGTAGGCATCCTGGTCTTCCTTCTTCGCCCAGGCCGTGCCGTAGATGCGCTGGAGCATCTCGTTCTTGCTGTCGCCGCGCCAATAGGCGCCGGCCACCTTCATCAGCTTGAACACCTTGAGCTTGCCGGTGGACGGCACGTGCGGGCCGCGGCACAGGTCGATGAAATCGCCTTCGCGGTACAGCGAAATCGTCTGGTTGTCCGGGATGGACGCGATGATCTCGGCCTTGTACTTCTCGCCTATCGAGTTGAAGAAGTCCACCGCGTCGTCGCGCTTCCACTCCTCGCGCGTGACGATCTCGTCCTTCCTGGCCAGCTCCAGCATCTTGTTCTCGATGGCGGCCAGGTCCTCGGGCGTGAACGGCCGCGAGTACGAGAAATCGTAGTAGAAGCCGTTGTCGATGACCGGACCGATGGTGACCTGGGCCTCGGGGAACAGCGACTTGACCGCGTAGGCCAGCAGGTGCGCCGTCGAATGGCGGATGAGGTCGAGCCCGTCGGCGTCCTTGCCGGTGATGATGGCCAACTGGACATCGCGGTCTATCGTGTGGCTCGTATCGACCAGGGTGGACTCGCTGCCTTCGTAGGTGACCCGGCCGGCCAGGGCGGCCTTGGCCAGCCCGGCGCCGATGGACGCGGCGACGTCTGCCACCGTGACGGGGGCCGGAAACTCACGCTGGGAACCATCGGGCAGCGTTACCTTGATCATTGAAGCGACCTCGAAAGAGATGGAGAAAAACCCTGGGACGAACCTGAAACGAAAAACGCGGCACCGGGCCGCGTTTCTTGCTTTCTGCAGGATCCCGGGCCCAGGGGCCCGGCGGGAACGGACGATGCGATCCAGGAAACCAACGCGGCTAGCCGGCGATGTTCCCCGAGGTAGTTCGATCGAGCATGGAAATGACGCGCATGCCGCTGTCCGTTCGTGTTGCAGTAAGGGTCTACGTTGCCTGGGATTTTAGCACAGCGCCCCCTTGCGGCCCAGCGTGGAACTGCCCGCGCGGGCGCAGGAAGAAGCCGTTCAGTCTCTGTTCGAGCGCATGGGCGATCCAGCCCGAGGTCCGGCCCATGGCCCACAGCGCGCTGGCGGCGCCGGGCGGCAGGTCCCAGGCCGCGCAGGCCGCGACCAGGCCGAGCTCGATCCGGGGTGGCACCCCTACCCGGGCCTGGACCTCGTCCAGGAAGCGCAGCAGCGTCCCGGCGCGGCGGCCGGGGCGCGGGTGCGCGCGCGCCATGCCTATCAGCAGCGCCGCCCGCGGGTCCCCCTGGGGATAGGATTCGATGCCGAAGGCCGACGAGCGAGCGCGGTCGCGCACCACCCGCGCCACCCAGGCGTCGAGCTGGCCGCGAGAGCGGACGGCGGCCAGCGTGTCCTCGATGCGGTCGCATCCGCCGGCCAGGCCCGTGCCGGACAGGGCCGCCAGCGCCGCCCCCACGCAGGCATGGAGCTCGGCGCCGACCGAGGCGGCGATACGCGCGCTGAACGTGGGCGGCGACAGCTCGTGGTCCGCGCTCAGGATCAGCATGGCGTTCAGCACCCGCAGCAGGTCGGGAGCGGCCTCCTTGCCCATGGCTTCGGCCAGGTGCTGGGCCAGCGGCTTGGCGCCGGCCGGCGCCCGGTGGCGGCGCGGGCCGGACAGCAGGCCACAGCAGCCGGCGAACGCCAGCACGAGCTCCCGCGCCGCCGGGACGGCCCCGCCCCCGCGCACCTCCTCGTCCACCGAACCGCCGCCCAGGGCCAGCGCCGCTGCCTGGAACACCCGGACCATGCGCGGCGCCTCGCCCGGCTCCGGCGAGAAGGCGGCCAGCGCGCGGCGGGCGCGGGTCGGCAGAGGCTGGGCCGGCCAGATACTGGCGCCCTCGGGCAGCACGCCGGTCCATAGCAGCTCGGCCACATTCTCGAACGCCCCCGGGTATTCGACCAGGTCCGCCGCCAGGCGCCCCCGGTAGCGCGGTCCGGCCGGCGTGATTTCCGTGATGCCGGTGTCGATTACCGGCTGCCCCCAGCGCAGCGCCGTCGCCGCCACGGCACCATGCCCCATTCGGGCCTGGCTGCGCGTTCGCAGCCCCTCGACTTCGTCGCGCAGGTAAAGGCGGGTCTTGCGGCCCGGCTGCGCGACCGGATGCAGCAGGCCGCGGCTGACATAGGTGTACAGCGTGGCGGCCTTGACCTGGAGCAGGCGGCACGCTTCCTTCGAGTCGACGAAACCGCCTGCGGCCCAGGCCTGTCCGGCCGCGCCGTTTTCCGTTGGATCCATGGTGGGTTGCGGGCCGGGGGAGCCCGGTGAATCAGCAATACATCGATTATGCAATCGAGATTGATTCGACGTAAATCGATCCATACACTCCGCTGCACATACCATTGCCGCCGGCACGCCCCCGCCGGCGAAGACAGGAGACACCACCATGACCCCGAGCATGCCCCGCCCCCGCCGGGCCTTCCTTGCACTCGCCCTCGCGGCCCTGGCCCCATCGGCGCACGCCCAGCCGGGCGCCTATCCGTCCCGCCCGATCACCATCGTCGTGCCGTTCCAGGCCGGCGGCGGCGCCGATACCGTGGCGCGCCTGCTGGCCACGAACATCGCCGGCCAGTTGAACGGCCAGACAGTCATCGTCGACAACCGCGCCGGGGCCTCGGGCAACATCGGCGCCAACTACGTCGCGCGTGCCGCCGCCGATGGCTACACGCTGCTGCTGACCAACAGCACCATGACGATCAACGCGGCGTTGAACTTCACCCAGGGCTACGACGCCAGGAAGGACCTGCGGCCGATCGCCCAGCTCGTATCCTCGCCGGTGGCCGTCGGCGTCAACAGCGGCTATCCCGCCCGGACCGTGGCCGAACTCGTCGGCCATCTGCGCGCGAACCCCGGCAAGGCCAACTACTCTTCCTGCGGCAACGGTTCGCCCCAGCACTTCGCCGGCGAGGCCTTCAACCAGGGCGCCAGGGTCGACATGGTGCATGTGCCCTACAACGGCTGCGCCCCGGCGGTCAGCGACGCGCTGGGCAACCAGGTTCCCATCCTGTTCAGCACCATCCCCAACATGGCGCCCCATGCCAAGACCGGCAAACTGCGCATGCTGGGCGTCGCCTCGGCCAAGCGCCTGTCGTTCATGCCCGAGGTGCCGGCCATCGCTGAAACGCCGGAGTTCAAGGACCTGGACATCAGCGTCTGGTTCGGGCTGTTCGCGCCGGCGGCCACGCCGGCCGACGTGCGCGGCCGCATCGAGCAGGCGGTGCTCGCCACGCTCAAGGATCCCAAGCTGCGCCAGGACTTCCAGTCGCGCTACTACGAAGTCGACGCCCTGGGTGCCGACGGCATGAGCCGGCAGGTGGACAAGGACCTGTCCATGTACGCGCAACTGGCCAAGCGGGCCAACATCAAGCTGGAATAGCCGCCGCGCCGGCCCCCGCCCCTTTCATCCACACCTCGTCAGGTATCGCCATGTCCACTTCTTCCCCGGCCGCGGCCGGCACGCTGCAACAGCTGATCGACGACCTCGTCGTCGCCAACCGGGTACTGGCCAAGTACAACGTGCTGGACGGCTTCGGCCACGTCAGCGTCCGCCACCCCGAGCGGCCCGGCCATTTCCTGCTGTCGCGCTCGCTCGCGCCGGAACTGGTCACCGCCGCCGACATCATGGAATTCGATGCCGAGTCCGAGCCGATGGCCGGCGAAACGCGCACGCCCTACCTCGAACGCTACATCCACGGCGAGATCTACCGCGCCCGGCCCGATGTGAACGCGGTCGTCCACAGCCACTCGCCGTCGGTCATCCCGTTCGCCAGTTCGTCGGTGCGGCTGCGGCCCATCTATCACATGGCCGGCTTCCTGTCGGGCGGCGCGCCCGTGTTCGACATCCGCTGCTGTTTCGGCGCGACCGACCTGCTGGTGCGCAACCGCGAACACGGGAAAGAACTGGCGAAGACGCTTGGCCAGCAGAACATCTCGCTGATGCGCGGCCACGGCTTCGTCACCGTCGGCGGCGACGTGCGTATCGCGGTGTATCGCGCGATGTACACCGAGACCAACGCGGCCCTGCAGCAGAAGGCCATCGGCCTGGGCGGCGACATCACCTACCTCGACGAAGAGGAAGCCTCGAAGGCCGACACCATGATGGCCGGGGTGATGTTCCGCCCCTGGGAACTGTGGAAGAAGAAGGCGATGGAGGGCTGAGCCCGGCCCCGGGCGGCGCGATGCCGCCCGGACGAGGCCCGCCGCCCCGCCCGCCTGCGCGAGGCTCCTTCCCGTATCAGCCGGCCCTAGGTGATTTGCGGAAATGGCAGGCTGCGCAATCGCTTGCCGCTCAACCGGGCCACCGCATTGGCCACCGCCGGAGCCACGGGCGGCAAGCCGACCTCGCCCATGCCGCCCGGCGCATGATCGGTTGGCATGACCGTCACCTGCACCGCCGGTGCCTGGTTGGCCCGCAGCAGCGTATAGGTATCGAGGTTGTGCTGCTGCACCTGTCCGCCCTTGTAGACCAGACGCTCGCCCAGCGCCGCCGACAGCCCGAACAACGCGGCGCCCTCGACCTGGGCCCGGATGTTGGCCGGACTGATCGCATGGCCGCAATCGACCGCGGCCCAGATGCGATGCACCACCGGCCGGCCCTCGCTCAGCGACACCTCGGCCACCATCGCGATGAAGGTATTCCAGGCATCCGAGAAAGCCAGGCCCAGCTCGCGCCCGGCCTGCCGTTTCTGCCCCCAGCCTGCCATCGCGGCGGCCTCGCGCAACACCGCCTGCGCCCTGGGCTCGCCGGCCGTCAGGTCCAGCCGGTATTGCAATGGATCCTTGCCCGAGGCCGTGGCGATCTCGTCGATCAGGGACTCCATGGAGAACTTCGTGTAGCCCGCCCCCACGGCCCGCCAGAAGCTGACGTCCACGCCGCGCTGTTCGCGGCCATGTTCGATCAACTGGTCGGCGATGCCATAGACGCCATCGGCTCCTTCCATGACGGGCGAATCCCGTCCGCCCGATTTTTCATAGGCCGCCGCCGCCGTCCGCGCCATGATGCTCTCGGACACCAGGCGATGGCGCCAGCCGACGATGCGCCCTTGCGCGTCGACACCGGCCACCAGATGCTGGGCTGTCATCGGACGCGGCCGGGCCCGCAGGAAATCATCCTCGCGGGTCCAGATGACCTGGATGGGCACGCCGGGCATGGCCTTGGCCAGCAGCGCCGCATGCAGGCTGTAGTCGGCCTCGGCGCGCCGGCCGTAGCCACCGCCCAGCAACGTGATGTGGACCTTGATGTTCTCGGGCTTGTAGCCCGCGCCCGCGGCCACGGTGCCGATCACCCCCGACGGCGACTGCGAGGGCACCCAGATCTCGATGGCGTCGCCCTGGGCGCGCGCCGTGCAGTTCATGGGTTCCATGGTTACGTGGGCAACGTGGTCGGTGGTGTAGGTGGCGCGGAAGACGCGCGCCGCCCCGGCGATCCTGGCCGCCGCGTCGCCGTGCTTGTGCCAGACCGCGCCCGCCTCGTCCAGGCGTTCGGCCCGCGCGGCGAACTCCGCCAGCGCGGCCTCGCTGTCGTACGAACGGGCCTTGGCCTGCTCGCTCCATTTCACCTCCAGCAGTTCGCGCGCCTTGCGGGCCGTGACGAAGGAGTCGGCCACCACCCCCACCCCGCCCGGAAGGCGAATCACCTTGCGAACACCCGGAACCGCCAGCGCCGCCGCGTCCTTGACCTCCAGCGGCTGCTCGCCCTGCACCGGCGTGTGCAGCACCGCGGCCCACAGCATGCCCGGCAGGCGCACGTCGATGCCGAACCGGGCGCCGCCACCGGACTTGTCCGGCACGTCCACGCGCGGCAGCTCCTTGCCGATCAGGGTGAAGGCGGACATGGGCTTGAGCATGCTCTTGTCCACCTTGGGCAGCGACTGCGGCGCGCGCGCCTCCTCGACCAATTGGCCGTAGGTCATGCGGCGGCCGCTGGGCGCATGGATCAGGGTGCTGCGCTCGGCACGGATCTCGGCCGCCGGCACGCCCCATTTCCCGGCGGCGGCCTGTGCCAGCACCAGCCGGGCCTGCAGCCCGGCCAGGCGCAGCGCCTCGTAATAGCCCTTCACCGTGCGCGAGGAACCCGTCACCATCGCGCCGCCGAAGCCGGGATTGCCGAACCGCCTGGGATCCGCGGGCGCCTGCTCGACCCGGACGGAGCTCCAGTCCAGTTCCATTTCCTCGGCCAGGATCAGTGGAATCGCCGTCATCGTGCCCTGCCCCATTTCCGAGGCGGGCGAATAAACCACGGCGGTGTTGTCCGGCGACAGCGCAACCCAGGCCACCGGACTGAAACTGGCGGTGGCGGCCGCCGCCTCCGGCAACAGGCCGCTCAGGCCGCGCGCGGCGCTCCAGCCTCCCAGCACGACGCCCACCGCGGCCGCGCCCGATCCGGCGATGAAAGCGCGGCGCGTAAACTTGTTCGTTTCCATGGCGCCCCCTATGCCGCGGGTTTCTGGGCGACGCTGACCACCGCGTCGGCGATCTGGTTATAGGTCCCGCAGCGGCACAGGTTGCCCGCCATGCCCTCCAGGACCTGTTCCCGCGACATAGGTCCGTCCGCGCCCGCTAGCATGCCAGTGGCGGTCATCATCTGCCCCGACTGGCAGTAGCCGCACTGGGGCACCTGGTGCGCGATCCACGCCTGGCGCAATGCCTGGCCGGCGCGGGTATCCATCACCCCCTCGATCGTGGTGACCGAGGCCCCCTTCACCGCCGCCGCCGGCAGCACGCACGAACGCGTGGCCTGGCCGTTGAAATGCACGGTACAGGCGCCGCATTGCGCCATGCCGCAACCGAACTTGGTCCCGGTGAGCTGGAAATCTTCCCGCAGCACCCACAGCAGGGGCTTGTCGTCGGCAACGTCGGCCGACACCTGCTTGCCATTGAGCATGAACTCGATCATGGACTCCTCCTTGGATGTGCCTGGCTACGCTGGGCCAGGCGGCGCGGCCGGCTCCCTGAGAGCGGCCGCTTCGGTCCCATGCTAGCGGATAGGTGGCGTAAATTCCACGATTTTTGAACACGCTCATCAATGTTCGAGGAAACGAAAAGGCCCGGCACGATGTGTCGTGCCGGGCCTTTTCGTGGGGCGCATCGCGCGCCCATGCATGATCGGCGTCAGCGCGGCCCGAGATAGGCCACCGCGTCGATTTCCAGCAGCGCCAGCGGATCGACCAGATGCGAGACCTCGACCAGGGTGGAAGCCGGACGGCTGTCGCCGAACAGCGCCTTGCGCTCATCCCATACCGCTGCCTTGTCGCGGATGTCGGTCAGGTAGAAGGTGATCTTCATGATGCGATCGAAATCCGCTCCGGCGGCCCGAAGGATCTTGCGCATGTTCTCGAGCGCCTGCCGCGTCTGCTCGCGCGGGTCGGCGCGGCCGACGATGCGGCGTTCCGCGTCCCAGGCGATCATGCCCGAGATGTACAGCGTGTCCCCGGCGCGCATCGCAAGCGAGGTCGGGCTGCCGAAATCGGGAGGATACGCGATGTCCCGCGCGATGATCTCTTCTACGTTCTGCATGGCGTGTCTCCTTTCATTGCTCCAGGGTGATGCCGAGGTCCTTGATCAGCCTGCCCCATTTATCGTATTCGTCCTGCATGATCCTGCGCATGCCGTCGCGGGTGGTGGGGGTCACGACATAACCGATGTCAACCAGACGCTTCTTCGTTTCCTCGCGCGCCATCACCTTGCGCAAGGACTCCGACAACCGGTCCAGCACCGCGACCGGCGTTCCGGCCGGCGCCGACAGCCCGAACCAGACACGCGCGGTATAGCCCGGCACGTCGGCGTCCATCGTCGGCACGTCCGGCAGCAGATCGGCACGCTCTTTCTGCGCGACGGCAATGGCGCGAATGCGCTGGCCCTTGATCATGGGCAGCGCCGTGCTGAGCGCCGTGAAGGCAACCTGCACATTGCCCGATGCGAGATCGGTATTCATCCCGGCCGCGCCCTTGTAGGGAACGTGGACCATCCGGGTGCCGGTCTTGTCCAGCAGCGCCTCGAAGTTCAGGTGATGCGCGGTGCCTACCCCGGGTGAACCATAGGACAAACCGTTCGGATGACTGCGGGCATAGGCCACCAGTTCCTTGACCGTTCCGGCCTGCAGGGAATTGGTCGACACCAGCACCATGGGCATGAATACGCCGATGCCGATGGGTTCGAAGTCCTTCATCGGGTCGAAGGACAACGCGCGATAAAGCCAGGGCACCGTGGTCAGGCTGTCCTGGGCGAGCAGTAGCGTATACCCGTCGGGGCGACTCTTGGCGACCAGGTCCGCGCCGATGTTGCCGCCCGCTCCCGGCTTGTTCTCGGCCACGACCGGCTGGCCGAGTTCAGCCTGCATACCTTCGGCCAGGATCCGCCCGAAGGTGTCCGTGCCCCCGCCGGGGCTGAAGGGAATGATCAGCCGTATCGGCCGCTCGGGATACGCCGCGGCCGCGGCGACGGAGGAGACGCACCCCAATACGGCCACGCCCAGGGCCGCGATGCGCAGAGGATTCCACATGGTCGAACTCCCTTCGGAAAATCGTCGTCCCGGACATCGGCTGGAGTCAGGGAAACGCCGGGCTCATATCGAGAACAGTCATGGCCCGCGCCCATGCGTGCCATCGCCGCAGAATCTAGCAACTTTGCAGGGCAGCGACTAGAATCCAGCGAAGAAAACGTCATTCTCGAATTGGAATCAATGCGCCGTGGACAAACTCAAGTGCATCGCGATCTTCGTCGAAGTCGCGCGCAGCCGCAGTTTCTCTTCCACGGCCAACCGGCTGGGCATCGCCCGCAGCAACGTCACCAAGCATGTCGCGTGGCTGGAACGCAGCATGGGAGTCCAGTTGCTGGCGCGCACGACCAAGAGCGTGGCGCTGACCGAATCCGGGCGAACGCTGCTGGAGAACGCGCCTGACCTGCTGGCGAACATCGAGCATATCGATTTTCTCGTGCGGCGTTCTTCCAGCGAGGCCAAGGGCATCCTGCGCGTGGGGGCACCGCCTTCCTTCGGCTCGGTCCACCTGGCGCCGGCCACCGCCGCGTTCTCCCAGCAACACCCCGACGTGGATTTCTACCTGTCGTGCGACTACGGCGAGGCCGACCTGATCGCAGAAGGCCTGGACCTGTCGATCCGGATCGCCCCCCTGCTCAAGGACTCCAGCCACGTTGCCTACCGGCTGGCCAAGGCCCCCCAAGTGCTGGTCGCCGCCGACAGCTATCTGCAACGCCATGGCTCACCCACCACGCCGGACGAGCTCAAGCAACACAACTGCCTGGTGCACGGCCTCAAGTCGCCGACAAGGTGCTGGGACTTCACCAGCCCCGAAGGCAGGCACAGCGTACGCGTGGGAGGCAGCATACGTTCGAACTACGGCGAGGCCCTGCGGCACGCCGCCCTGGTGGGACACGGCATCGCCATGCATCCGACCTACATGGTGGCCAACGATCTGACCCAGGGCCGTCTCGTTCACATCATGCGCGACTACGTGCCGACCGAACTGGAAATCAGCGCCATCGTTCCCGGCAGCCGGCATTTGCCGGCGCGCGTGCGTGTCTTCCTGGAATTCCTGATCGACTGGTTTCGCGCCCCCGCCTGGGACGCCCGCGGCTGAGGCGCCTCAGGTCGCGCAGCGTGACGCCTCCCAGGAGCCACCAGACAAGAGGCTGGTGAGCGGCAATTACGTGAACCGCCATTTCAACTATTGCCCCACCGAAAACAAAAGGCCCCATCCGAACGGATGGGGCCTTTTTTCAATCTGGTAGGCGCGATTGGATTCGAACCAACGACCCCCACCATGTCAAGGTGGTGCTCTAACCAACTGAGCTACGCGCCTGCTGTTTGTGCAGCAAAGAATTGAATTCTACAGGTAATTTTAAAAGTGTGTCAAACGAGCCGGGGTAATTCGTTCCTCGCTGTTCGCCTCCGTCAAAGTGCGCGGACATCCCGCGCACGCGGGACGAAAACCGCCCCCTTTTGACGTCCATCGCCGTCGGCAACCGGCCATCGATCCGATCGGAAGCCGGATCAATCCCCCGCGTACAGGTCCTTGTACAGAAAGGGATCGGGCTTGCGCGCCAGCATCGCGACGACGGTCGCGGCAATACCTTCCTTGCGGCCCAGAAAACCCAGGCCCTCGTTGGTCTTGGCTTTGATGTTGACGCAGGCCCCTGGCACGCCCAGGTCCTGGGCGATATTGGCGACCATGGCTGGCGCGTGGGGGCCGATCTTGGGCGCCTGGGCGTGGACCGTCGCATCGATGTTGATCACCTGCCAGCCCGCCTCGCGCACCCGCTGCATCGCGGTGCGCAGCAGCAGCCGGCTGTCGGCGCCGGCATAGGCGGGATCGGTATCGGGAAAGTGGCGTCCGATGTCGCCCAGCCCCGCCGCGCCCAGGATCGCGTCGGTGACCGCGTGCAGCAGCACGTCGGCGTCGGAATGGCCCAGGAGGCCGTGCGTGTGCTCGATCCGGACCCCGCCGATGATCAACGGCCGGCCCTCGACCAGGGCGTGTACGTCAAAGCCCTGCCCGATGCGGTAGGGATAGGTGGTGGGATCGATGTCCTTGTCTTTGCTCATACCTGGTCCAGCAATTTTTCCATCAAGGCGAAATCCTGGGGCCAGGTCACCTTGAAATTCGATAGCGTACCCGCCACCAGGCGGGGCGCCAGCCCCAGCGCCTCGACCGCGCTCGCCTCGTCGGTCACGGCCAGCCCCCGCACCGCGGCGTGGGCCAGCGCGCGGCGCAGCAGGCCCGCCCGGAACATCTGTGGCGTCTGGGCCTGCCACAGCCCGTCGCGGGGCACGGTGCCGGCCACGCGGGGCACGCCGCCACCGCCCTGGGTCTTGATGGTGTCGGCCACGGGCATGGCCACCAGCCCCCCCACCTCGTCGTCCAGGCAGGCGTCGATCAGCGCCCGCAGCACCGCCGGCGGCAGGCCCGGTCGCGCGGCGTCATGCACCAGGACCCAGTCGTCGGCCTCGGCCCCGCAGCGCGCCAGCGCGTTGGTGACGGTGTCGGCGCGCGTGGCGCCGCCGCAGGGCAGGCAGGCCACGCGGGGCAGCCCCTCCAGCGCGGCGCCGGCCCGGGCATCGTCCGGACCGACCGCCACCACCACCTGGCCGATGCGGTCGTCGCGCAACAGTGCCTGGACGGCGTGGCGCAACATGGGCTGGCCGGCCAACAGCCGGTATTGCTTGGGCGGCACGGGCGCGGCGGCCTCCGGATCCGCTGCCGGATCAGCGGCGCGCGCACCCATGCCGCCGGCCGGAACGATGGCGATCAATCGGGAAATCGGTCTCATGGCTTCTATAATACGGAATTGCCGCCACGCCCGCGCCGGCCCCTGGGCGACGCTCTTCCCGCGAAACCGATGTCCCTGCCAGCCAGCACTGCTTCCACGCCTTCCTCTTCCGCCAGCACGCCCGCAGCCTGCCTGCCCTCGGCGTTGACGCAAGCCCTGCTGGCCGCGCTCAAACCCGGCGAACGCTACGCCCAGCCACGCCCGCCAGGTGGCGGCGACGCCTGGCTGCTGGCCGACCTGGCGTGCCGCGCCGGCAAGCCGCTGGCGGTGCTGACGGCCGACCCGCTCGACGCCCAGCGCCTGGCCGAGGAAATCCGCCTGTTCGCCCCCGGGTTGCGGGTGCACCAGTTCCCCGATTGGGAAACCCTCCCCTACGACGCCTTCTCGCCCCACGAAGACCTGATCTCCGAGCGCCTGAAGGCCCTGCACGCCCTGCTGCGCCAGGACGTGGACGTGCTGACGATACCGGTCACGACCGCGCTGTACCGGCTGGCCCCGCCCGCGTTCCTGGCCGCCTACACGTTCTCGTTCAAACAGGGCGACCGGCTGGATGAAGCCGCGCTGCGGGCGCAGCTGACGCTGGCCAACTATACGCACGTCACGCAGGTGACCGCGCCCGGCGAGTTCTGCATCCGCGGCAGCCTGATCGATCTTTTCCCCATGGGCTCGGCCCTGCCCTACCGGCTGGACCTGTTCGACGACACCATCGAGTCCATCCGCAGCTTCGACATCGACACCCAGCGCAGCCTGTATCCCGTCAAGGAGATCCAGATGCTGCCGGGCCGCGAGTTCCCGATGGACGAAACCGCGCGCAACGAATTCCGCGCGCGCTTCCGCGAGGAATTCGAGGGCGATCCCTCGCGCGCGACGCCCTACAAGGACATCGGCAACGGCATCGCCTTTCCCGGCGTCGAATACTACCTGCCGCTGTTCTTCGACGAGACCGCCACGCTGTTCCACTATCTGGGCGAGCAGACCATCGCGGTCACGCTGGGCGACGCCGAGGACACCATCCGGCGCTTCCTGCAGGACACCTCCAGCCGCTACGGATTCCTCAAGAGCGACCGCGAACGCCCCATCCTGCCTCCGTCCCGGATCTTCCTGGACACGGACGGGCTGTTCGGCCACCTGAAACGCTTCGCCCGCCTGGCCCTGGCCGGCGATCGTCCCCACCCGGCCTTCACCGCGCCGCCCGAGGTCGCGGTGCAACGCAAGGCCGATGACCCGGTGGCGCGCCTGCGCGCGCTGACGGAGCGGCGGGACCAGCGGGTGCTGCTGTGCGCCGAATCGGCCGGCCGCCGCGAGACCATCGCCCAGATGCTGGCCGAGTTCGGACTCGACCCCGAACCGGTCGAATCCGTGCAGGATTTCCTGGGCCGGACCGCCTCGTTCGCCATAGGCATCGCGCCGCTGTCCTCGGGCTTCGGCCTGAGCGACGCGCACCTGCTGTTCCTGACCGAGAGCGACCTGTTCGCGGGCCATGCCATCCGCCGCGGCAAACGCGGACAGGAGCGGGCCAGCAACGTCGAGTCCATGGTGCGCGACCTGTCCGAGCTGCGCGTGGGCGACCCCGTCGTCCACGTCCAGCACGGCATCGGCCGCTACCAGGGGCTGGTCAGCATGGACATCGGCGAAGGCGAGATGGAGTTCCTGCACCTGGAATACGCCGGCGGCAGCACGCTGTACGTGCCGGTGTCGCAGTTGCACGTGATCGCGCGATACAGCGGCGCCGACCCCGAGACCGCGCCACTGCACCAGCTCGGCTCCGGCCAGTGGGAGAAAGCCCGCCGCAAGGCCGCCGCCCAGGCGCGCGACGCCGCCGCCGAGCTGCTGAACCTGTATGCCCGCCGCGCGCTGCGCCAGGGCCACATGTTCAAGCTGCCCATGTCCGACTACGAGGCCTTCGCCGAATCCTTCGGCTTCGAGGAAACGCCGGACCAGGCCGCCGCCATCCAGGCCGTGATCCAGGACATGACCTCGGGCAAGCCCATGGACCGCCTGGTGTGCGGCGACGTGGGCTTCGGCAAGACCGAGGTGGCGCTGCGCGCCGCCTTCATAGCCGTGGCCAACAGCAAGCAGGTCGCGCTCTTGTGTCCCACCACCCTGCTGGCCGAGCAGCACGCGCAGAACTTCGCCGACCGCTTCGCCGACTGGCCGGTCCGGGTGGTCGAGCTGTCCCGCTTCAAGTCCGCCAAGGAAATCGGCACGTCCATCGAACAGATCAACGACGGCCGGGTCGATATCGTGATCGGCACGCACAAGCTGCTGTCGGACAAGGTCAGGTTCAAGAACCTCGGCTTGGTCATCATCGATGAGGAACACCGCTTCGGCGTACGCCAGAAAGAAGCGCTCAAGGCGCTGCGCGCCGAGGTCGACGTGCTGACGCTGACCGCCACGCCCATCCCCCGCACCCTGGGCATGTCGCTGGAAGGCATACGCGATTTCTCGGTCATCGCGACCGCGCCGCAGAAGCGGCTGGCGATCAAGACCTTCGTGCGGCGCGAGGACGGCAGCACCATACGCGAGGCCCTGCTGCGCGAACTCAAGCGCGGCGGTCAGGTGTACTTCCTGCACAACGAGGTCGAGACCATCCACAACCGCCGTGCCAAGCTCGAGGAACTCGTGCCCGAAGCGCGCATCGCGGTCGCCCATGGGCAGATGCCCGAGCGCGAGCTGGAGCAGGTCATGAAGGCCTTCTACCAGCAGAAATACAACGTGCTGCTGTGCACCACCATCATCGAGACCGGCATCGACGTGCCCACGGCCAACACCATCGTGCTGCATCGCGCCGACCGCTTCGGCCTGGCCCAGTTGCACCAGTTGCGCGGCCGCGTCGGCCGTTCCCACCACCAGGCCTATGCCTACCTGCTGACGCCCGGCGAGGACGCCATCACCAGCAACGCCAAGAAGCGCCTGGAAGCCATCCAGGCCATGGAGGAGCTGGGCTCGGGTTTCTACCTGGCCATGCACGACCTGGAAATACGCGGCGTGGGCGAGGTGCTGGGCGAATCGCAGTCGGGCAATATCCAGGAAGTCGGCTTCCAGATGTACACCGACATGTTGAACGAGGCGGTCCGGGCCCTGAAGAACGGCCGCGAACCCGACCTGAATGCCCCGCTGTCGGCCACTACCGAGATCAACCTGCACGTGCCCGCCCTGCTGCCGCAGGACTATTGCGGCGACGTGCATGCGCGCCTGACGATCTACAAGCGCCTGGCCAACTGCGACGACGCCGCCGACATCGACACGATCCAGGAAGAACTGATCGACCGTTTCGGCAAGCTGCCCGACGCGGCGCGCGCCCTGATCGAGATCCACCGGCTGCGCCTGGCGGCCAAGTCGGTGGGCGTGATCAAGATCGACGCCAGCGAATCCGCCGCCGTGCTGCAGTTCGAGCCCAATCCACCCATCGACCCGATGCGCGTCATCAGCCTGGTCCAGAAGAACCGGCACATGCGCCTGTCGGGCCAGGACAAGCTGCGCATCGAGATCAAGGGCGCCGACCTGAAGGCACGCGTGGACGCCGTGCGCACGGTGCTGCGCTCGCTGGTCTGAACCCGTTACCCATTCCCATCTCCTAGCCATGACCCATCTCGTTATCCAGGCCCCCGACCTCGCCCAGGCAGACATCGAACACGTCTCGGCCCTGGCCCATGCCCGACGGATCGTCGAGCTCGCGCCCGGCGCCGTCCGCCTGACCGAGGCCAACGGCACGCCCGCGGCGCGCGCCCGGGTCGCCGCCTATTGCCAGGAGGCCCGCATCGACTGGGCCTACGTCGAGCCCGGCGCCCGGCTGGCCGACTGGAAGGTGCTGGCCATGGACATGGATTCGACCCTGATCAACATCGAGTGCATCGACGAGATCGCCGACATGGCGGGCCTCAAGCCGCAGGTGGCGGCCATTACCGAGGCCGCCATGCGCGGCGAGATCGCGGATTTCAGCGAAAGCCTGACCCGCCGCGTGGCGTTGCTCCAGGGGCTGCCGCTGGAAGCGCTGGAGCAGGTCTACGTGGAAAGGCTGCGGCTGAACCCGGGCGCCGAACGGCTGCTGCTGGCGGCGCACCGGCTCGGCTTGAAGACCTTGCTCGTATCGGGCGGCTTCACCTGGTTCACCAGCCGCCTGCAGCAGCGGCTGCAATTGAACGAAGCGCACGCCAACACGCTGGAAGTGGAGGATGGCCGGCTCACGGGCAAGGTACAGGGCGCCATCCTGGACGCGGACGCCAAGGCACGGCACCTGCGCGAGTTCGCGCAGCGCCACGGCGCGCCGCTGGCGCGCGCGATCGCCGTGGGCGATGGCGCGAATGACCTGAAGATGCTCGGGCTCGCCGGCCTGAGCGTGGCCTACCACGCCAAGCCGGTGGTGCGCGAACAGACCGGCCGCGCGTTGAACGTCTGCGGCCTGGACGGCATCCTGAACTGGTTCGAGGATACCCTGGGCTGATCCGCGCGCGCTTCTGTTGTAGTGTTACGGTCCAGCCCCAATTTCAGGATTTGCCCGCCATGTCACCACGCCCAGCCAAGGCCTCGGCGGAGGCGCCCCGCACCCGCGACGCCGAGCGCACGCGTCAGATCATCCTGGAGGCCGCGACCGCCGAGTTTGCGTCGCTGGGCCTGGGCGGGGCCCGCATGGACCGCATCGCCGAACGCGCCAAGGTCGACAAGCGGCTGATCTACTACTACTTCAACAACAAGGACGACCTGTTCCTGGCCGTGATGGAGCGTGCCTATGCGGCGATCCGCCAGGCCGAACGGGAACTGCACCTCGAAGCGCTGAGCCCGCCCGACGCGGTCCGCAAGCTGGTCGAGTTCACCTGGCACTATTACCTGGAAAACCCGGAATTCCTGTGCCTGCTCAACAACGAGAACCTGCACCAGGCCACCCACCTGAAACGCTCGTCCCAAGTGCGGGAGATGCACTCGCCCTTCGTCCAATGGCTGGCCGACATTCTCGAGCGCGGCCAGGCTCAGGGCCTGTTCCGCACCGGTGTCGACCCGGTGCAGCTCTACATTTCCATCGCCAGCGTGGCCTATTTCTACCTGTCCAACCAGTTCACGCTGTCGGAGATATTCGGCCGCGACCTGATGGCCCCTCCCGCGCTGGACGAGCGGCTTGCCCACATGGTCGACGTCATCCTGGGCTACCTTCGCCCCTGAACGCTGCCTTCACCAGCGGCGTTCCCGTGGCCGTGTAGGCGTGCCGCGCGATCGCCTGGGCGCCATCGTCGAAACGGCGCCGCGCCGGCCGGGCGAAGCATGCCTCCAGCGCCGGACCCGTCGCCTGCGCCGGCGCGGTGAAATCGAAAATTTCCAGGTACTGGTCCGGATCGCGGACCTGGCGGAACAGCCGGTATCGGGTGCACCCCGGCATGTCCGCGCTGGCCCGCCCCTGCTCCTGCCCGTCGGCCTCGGCCAGGGGACGCGATGTCCGGAAGGCACGCAGCAGCACGGCGCCGGGGTCCGCATGGCAGCCATGCGACACGCACGCCAGCCGGACCAGATTCTGCCGGATGCGGTCCTTGCCGAAAAAGGTCCAGATCCTGCCCGACCAGGGCGTCGGATGCGTGACCACATGCTGGAAGCCGGGGCTGTCCTCCACGCTTTCGTCCTGCGTCTCGTACAGCGCCAGGAACTTGGGAAACGCCTGCTCGCAGTAATAGCGGCGCCCGCTGACGAACCCTTCCAGACCGACCACCTGGGGGATGTGCTCCAGCTCGTACCACGCATGGAATTCTTCCTCGCGGTGCGGCGGCACGTGCAGCCAGACGGCGATCAAACCGGTTGCTTGCATGCTCATTCCATCCTGATGTTGGCATTCGTGATCACGCGCTGCCATCTTTGCAGCTCGGCTTCGACCAGCCGGGAGAAGGCCTCGGGCCCGTCGTTCGAGGGGTCGGCACCCGCCGACGCCAACTGGGCCCGGACATCGGGTTGCGCCAAGGCCTTGCGCAATTCCGTGTCGAGCCGCTCGATCACCGGGCGCGGCGTGCCCGCGGGGGCGATCAGGCCGTACCACGCCACGACCTCGGCTCCCGGCAGTCCGGCCTGGGCTACCGTGGGCACGCCCGGCAGCGCGGACGAGGGCTCGGGTCCCGCCACTGCCAGCGCGCGCAACTGGCCCGACTTGATGAAGGAAAGCACGGGCGGCACGCCGCTGAACAGGATCTGCACGCGCTGGGCCAAGAGGTCGGTCAACGCGTCCTGGTTGCCCTTGTAGGGCACATGCACGATCTCGACCCGCGCCAGCGACTTGAACAACTCCCCCGCCAGGTGATTGGTGCTGCCCACGCCCGACGACGCGAAGTTCAGCTTGCCGGGATGGGCGCGGGCATAGGCGACCAGCTCCTGCAGGCTACGCGCCGGCACCGAGGGATGGACCAGCAGTACGTTGGGACTGCTCGCGATCACGCCCACCATGGCCAGGTCCCTGCGGGTGTCGAAGGGCATCTTCGAGCCGTACAGCGCCGGATTGACGGTCATCGGCCCGGTCGTTCCTATCCCTATCGTATAGCCGTCCCTGGGCGCCTTCGCGACCATGTCCACGCCGATGTTGCCACCCGCGCCGCCTTTGTTCTCGACCACCACGGGCTGGCCCAATTGCTGCGACAGGGGTTGCGCCAGCGCGCGCGCCAGGATGTCCACGGTGCTGCCCGCCGCGAACGGCGCGATCAGGCGTATCGGGCGGGACGGATAGTCCTGGGCGTGCACGGCGCCCGGTGCGCCGGTCATGATGGATAGCGCAAGCACGGTACGTTTCATGAGGTCTCCTCGTTGTCGTTCTTCATGTGTGCATACAGCGGCAGGCCCGGCTCGGGCAGCCGGGCCGCCAGGATCACGCCCTGTTCCGCCTCGGTCACATACAGCGTGCGCCGGTCCGGCCCGCCATAGGCGAGGTTCGTGGTGCGCCGGCCGGCGCACGAGCGGATGCGCAGCAGCGGCTCGCCCATCGCGCTGAACAGCCATATCGAGCCCAGGCCCGCATGGACGACGGCCAGGTTGCCGCGCGTGTCCGTCGCCAGGCCGTCGGGCCCCGTCGGGCTGCCCGACAACTGGATGAAACGGCCCACCTTGCCGATCCGCCCAGACTCATCCAGGGGCACGCTGTAGATGGCGTTGTCCCGGGTCACGGCCAGGTAAAGCAGGCGCTCGCCCGGCGCGAAAGCCAATCCGTTGGGGCCCGCCAGGCCGTCGACCAGCGTCTCTACCCTGCCCGTGCCGTGCCGCAGCCGGCACAGCCGGCCCGTGGGCCGGTTCAGCGCGCTGTCGCCCTGGTCGGTGAAATACAGGTCGCCATTGGCGGCGAACAAGAGGTCATTGGTGCCGTGGAGCCCCCGCGCTTCCTCTGGCGCCAGCAACGCTCGCGGGCGATTGTCCCGCGGCGACATGGCCATGATGCCGTGGCGGCGATCGGCGATGAACAGGCGGCCGTCGCGATGCAGCTTCAGGCCGTTGGGTTCGCCGTCGTAGCTGCAGGCCAGCGCAAACCGTCCCGCCGGGTCGATACGGAAGATCCGGCCATGGGCGAGGTCGGTGCAATACAGTGCGCCCTCGTGATCGAACGCGGGCCCCTCCAGGAAGGAATGCAGGGGACCGGCCCCCCGCTCGCGCACCCAGGGCGACATGGGTTGCAACTGGCGCAGGGATGGCGGCAGTGCGGCGAATACCTCGGTGGCCAGATCGGGGGGAGCGGCGTACATGGGACCGGGACGGGCGGAACAGCCACCTATAATGGCAGCCGTTCCCCAGCCCGGATAACGGTTTTTTCAGATGCCCCCATCTGGATCCGCGATGCCCCGGGCCAAGCCCGCCATGGATCTGCGACGCCTGCGCTACTTCGTCACCATACTGGAAACCGGCAGCTTCTCGCAGGCGGCCGAACGCCTGCACGTCGTGCAGAGCGCGCTCAGCGCGCAGATACAAAAGCTGGAGGATTCGCTGGGCACGCGCCTGTTCGTGCGCGACGCCCATGGCGTGCAGCCCACGCCTTCAGGCCGCAAGCTGCTTGGCCATGCGCGACGGATCCTGGACATGGTGGCGGCCGCCGAGCACGATCTGCGGCAGGACGCCGAATCGCCCCGCGGCATCGTCCGCATCGGCATTCCCAGCAGCATCAGCCGCATGATGACCGTGCCGCTGCTGCAGGCGGTCGAGCAGGCCCAACCCGACGTCACCCTGCACGTGGTCGAGGCGATGACCGACGAACTCGAAACGCTGTTGAAGCAGGGCCGGCTGGAGATGGCCATCCTGTTCACCGTGGGCGAGGCCGGCAGTCCCCATCTGATCAACGTCCTGCGCGACGAACCCCTGTATCTCGTGTCCCCGGCGGGTGGCGCCACGCCGCCCGCCCGCGAGATCCCCTTCCCCGCGCTGGCCGGCATGGACCTCGTGCTGCCCACGCTGCGCCACCGCGTGCGCCAGATGCTGTCGCGCGAGGCCGAGCAGCGGGGACTCGCGCTCAGGATCAAGCACGAGCTGGACTCCATGGCCCAGACCGTACAGCTGATCGCCGCCGGCAACGGCAGTTCGGTCATGATCGTCTCGTCCTTCATCGAGGAATGGCTGGCCGGCCGCGTCCAGGCCATCCCGGTGTCCGACCTGCGCACCGCCGCGCGGGTGGTGCTGGCGACTTCCCACGCCGCGTCGCACAGCGCCGTGGGGGGCATCCGGGATCTCGTCGTCGCCACGGCAGTTCGCCTGGCGCTCGACGGCGCCTGGCCGGACCGCCCGGGGGATTGTCCACCGGCGCCGGGCTGACCCGGTTTATCCCCAGCCAATGTGGAAAACCCTGGGGACAGCGCGGGCACAACCCCGTTTTATCCAGATTCCATGCGGGTTTCCGGGTGGTGGCGCGAAAATGGGCAACGCTGTTTCCGGGGTACGACGCTTGCCGCATTCCCCGCTCGCCCGGGACTTATCCCCACTCACTGTGAACAACCCTGGGGAAAGGCTGCGGACAATTCTCCCAGCGCCAGCAACCATGCGGGTTTGCGGGCCGTGATGCAAAAACGGGCAAATGGCGCGGCGCCTTGCAGGGTCGCCGCCGGCAAGAAGGACGATGCTGGAAGAGAGGCCCGCTACGCCACGGTTCCCCATAGATCGTGGTCGTCGGAACGGGCGACGCGAACCGAAATGATGTCGCCCACCTTGTAGCGCTTCCACGGTTTGTCGACCGGCGCGACATAGACCTTGCCGTCGATGTCCGGCGCATCGCCCATGGAACGGGCGATGCCGCCCTCGGGACCCACCTCGTCCACCACGCATTTGAGGACCTTGCCCACGCGGCGCGCCAGGCGCTTGCGGGACACGGCCTGCTGCACCTGCATGAAGCGGGCCTGGCGCTCCTGCCGGACTTCGTCGGGCACCGGATCGGGCAGCTCGTTCGCCGCCGCGCCATCCACCGGCGAATAGGCGAAACAGCCCACGCGGTCGAGTTCGGCCTCGCGCAGGAAATCCAGCATTTCCTCGAACTCGGCCTCGGTCTCGCCCGGGAAGCCGGCGATGAAGGTGCTGCGTATCGTCAGGTCCGGACAGATCGCGCGCCAGGCGCGGATGCGGTCGAGGTTGCGCTCGGACGAGGCCGGACGCTTCATCAGCTTCAGGATGCGCTGGCTGGCGTGCTGGAACGGCACGTCCAGGTACGGCAGCACGCGTCCGCCGTTCTCGTGGACCTCATTCATCAGCGGCAGGACTTCGTCCACGTGCGGATAGGGATACACGTAGTGCAGGCGGATCCAGGCGCCCAGCCTGGACAGCTCGCGCACCAGCTCGGTCATCCGGGTGCGCACCGCGCGGCCGTCGACGAAACCCGTGCGGTACTTCACGTCCACGCCGTAGGCGCTGGTGTCCTGCGAGATGACCAGGATCTCCTTGACGCCTGCCTTCACGAGGTTCTCGGCCTCGCGCATGACTTCGTGGATGGGCCGCGACACCAAGTCGCCGCGCATGGACGGGATGATGCAGAAGCTGCAGCGGTGATTGCAGCCCTCGGATATCTTCAGGTAGGCATAGTGCCTGGGCGTCAGGCGCACGCCCTGCGGCGGCACGAGATCGCTGAAGGGATCGTGGGGCTTGGGCAGGTACTGGTGCACCGCCTGCATGACCTCGTGGGTCGCGTGCGGACCGGTCACGGCCAGGACCTTGGGATGCATCTTCTGCACCACGCTCTCGCCGTCGGACTCTTTCTTGGCGCCCAGGCAGCCGGTCACGATGACCTTGCCGTTGGCCTGCAAGGCCTCGCCTATGGTATCCAGGCTTTCTTTCACGGCATCGTCGATGAAGCCACAGGTATTGACGATGACCAGGTCCGCGTCCTCGTAGGTCTTGGAGGTCTCGTAGCCTTCGGCGCGCAGCTGGGTCAGGATCTGCTCGGAATCCGAGGCCGCCTTCGGACAGCCCAGGCTGGCGAAGGCCACGCGGGGAATGGCGGCGTTGATCGGGGAATCGGATGAATGGATGGACATCGGGCGCACCGCGAGCGCGACTCGCGGCCGGAAGTAGCGGAATGGGGGCATTTTACCGGGTTACGGCAGGCCCGCCCCCGCGCTACTTGCGCTCGTCGTCCTTGGGAGGAGAAGTGAAGGGAAAAGTGGTGAACATGGACCGGGTCTGGTTCTGCATCTGGTCCTGCATCTGCACGAACAGATTCTTGCTCTGTTCGATGTAGTTGCTCATCATGCTCTGGATCATCGGCGTCTGGACATTCATGAACTGCGTCCAGGCCTCGGGGCCGAACTGGCCGCCGTACAGGCCCTTGGACTGCTCGCCCAGCTTGTTCTGGATCTCCATGAAGGCCTGGATGTTCTTTTCCAGGTACGAGCCCATGATGCCCTGCATGGCATGGCCGTAGAAGCGGATGATCTGGGCCAGCATGGTGGACGTGAACATGGGCGCCCCGGCGGTTTCCTCCTCCAGGATGATCTGCAGCAGGATGCTGCGGGTCAGGTCCTCGCCGGACTTCGCATCGACCACTTCGAACGTTTCGTTGTCCAGCACGAGTTGCTTGACATCGGCCAAAGTGATGTAGGTGCTGGTCTGCGTATCGTATAACCGGCGATTGGGATATTTTTTTATCAACCGCAATGCGTTGCCGGCTCCAGCTTGCTGCGCCATGCTTGCCCCCAACTTAGATTTGTATGAAACCGGTGCGGTCCGCCGACCGCACCAGCCGCCAAGTTTAGTCCAACCCGGCACCGAACGCCTCGGGCCGGATGGGGGCTTACCCCATGTGCAAGCCGCCGTTCAGCGAAAAGTCCGCGCCGGTGGAGAATCCCGCGTCGTCGGAGGCCAGCCAGGTCACGATGGACCCGATCTCGTCCGGCGTGCCCAGCCGCTTCACCGGGATGGTATCGACGATGGTCTGCAGCACATCCGGGCGGATGGCGCGCACCATCTCGGTACCGATGTAGCCGGGCGAGACCGTGTTCACCGTCACGCCCTTGGCCGCCACTTCCTGCGCCAGCGCCATGGTGAAGCCGTGGATGCCGGCCTTGGCCGTCGAATAGTTGGTCTGGCCGAACTGCCCTTTCTGGCCGTTGACCGAACTGATGTTGATGATCCGCCCCCACTTGCGCTCTGTCATGTCGCCGATGACCTGCTTGGTGACGTTGAACAGGCTGTTGAGGTTGGTGTCGATGACCGCGCGCCAGTCATCCAGCGTCATCTTGCGAAAGACGCCGTCGCGGGTGATGCCCGCGTTGTTGACCAGCACGTCGACCGGCCCGAACTCCTCTCGCACCTTGGCGAACGCGGCCACCGTGGAATCCCAGTCCGCCACGTTGCCCACGGAGGCGTGGAACGTATAGCCGAGCGCCGATTGTTCATTCAGCCACTGCTGAGAATCGCGATTGGGCCCGCAGCCGGCGATGACGGTGAATCCCGCCTTGGCCAGCCGCTGGCAGATGACGGTGCCTATACCGCCCATGCCGCCCGTCACGTACGCTATCTTTCCGCTCATGATGCCTCCTTATGAAACGGCGGAACCCCCCGCCGCTTGACCCGCAGAATACGTATGTCTCCTGTCATACCGCCCGGAGCCGCACGTACTTGCCCGGTGCGGGTTCGATGACGGGATGTTCGGCGCTGCCCAGCGCGCCCGGCGCCTTGCCCTGGCGCCCTCCGTGCTCCTTGATCCAGGTTGCCCAGTCGTTCCACCAGCTGCCCGCCACTTCGCGCGCCCCGCCCATCCAGGCGGCGGCGTCGGCCGGCAGCTTGTCGTCCTCGCGCACCCAATAACTGCGCCGGTTGCGCGAGGCCGGATTGATGACGCCCGCGATATGGCCCGAGGCCCCCAGCACGAAGCGCATCTGCCCGCGCAGCAGCGAGGTCGAGGCGTAGGCCGAGGTCCAGGGCACGATGTGGTCCTCGCGCGAGCCGTACACATAGGCCGGCATGTCGAGCGCGCTCAGGTCCAGCCCCACCCCGCAGGCGCGCACCTTGCCGGGCACCCGCAGGTTGTTCTCGAGATAGGTGTTGCGCAGGTACCAGGCGTAGAACGGCCCCGGCAGGTTGGTGCTGTCGGCGTTCCAGTACAGAAGGTCGAAGGCCGACGGCGCCTGCCCTTTCAGGTAGTTGTTGACGACGTAGTTCCAGACCAGGTCGTTGGGGCGCAGGAAGGCGAAGGTGGTGGCCAGCTCGCGCGCCGCCAGCACCCCGCCCGCGGCGAACTGCTGTTCGCGCAGCAGCACCTGGGCTTCGTCGATGAACACGTCGAGCACGCCGGTGTCGGCGAAGTCCAGCAGCGTCGTCAGCAGCGTGAGCGAGGCCACGGGGTCCTGGCCACGGGCCTTCGCGACGGCCAGCGCCGACGACAGCAGCGTACCGCCCACGCAGAATCCCAGCGCATTGATCCGCGGCTGCCGCGAGATCGACGAGACCGCGCCGATCGCCTCGAGCACGCCCTCCTGCAGGTAGGCGTCCCAGCCGGCATGCTGCACGTCGTCGGCGTCGGCCGACAGCGGATTGCGCCACGACACCATGAAGACCTGCATGCCCTGTTCCAGCGCGAAGCGCACGAAGGAGTTGTGCGGCTGCAGGTCCAGGATGTAGAACTTGTTGATGCAGGGCGGCACGATCAGCAGCGGGCGCGCATAGCTGCGGGGCCCGAGCGGCTGGTACTGGATAAGCTGGAACAGCCGGTTCTCGAACACCACCGCGCCTTCGGTGGTGGCCAGATTGCGCCCGACCTCGAACGAGGTTTCGTCGGTCTGGGAAATGCGCCCCCTCTTCAGATCGGCCATCAGGTTGGCGATGCCCTGCTGCAGGCTTTCGCCGCCGGATTCGAGCAGCCGGCGCTGCGCATCGGGATTGAGCGCGAGGAAGTTCGAGGGCGACATGGCCTCGACCCATTGCATGGTGGCAAAGCGCAGCCGGTTCAGGACGTGCTCGGGCGCCTCGACGCTGTCGGCCATCTTGAGCATGGTGCGCGCCGACAGCAGGTAGGCATGCGCCATGAATGCATGGGCGGGGCTGGCGCCCCAGGCTTCACCTGCGAAGCGCTGATCGGACAGCGGCTCGAGCTGGCCGGCGCTGGCGGCCCGCCAAAGATCGGCCCACTCCTGCGCGAACTCCTGCTGGATCTCCAGCAGCTTTTCGGGGGCCATGGCGTGCCCGCCCGACAGGATGCGGCTCGAAGGTGTCGACGACCCAGGCATGTCGACCTTCTGATTCAACATCTGCTGCCATGCTTCCAGCCACGCCAAGGGGTTCGTAGAATCCTGCCTGGACTGACTCACTAGAACACCTTGCTGATTCGATTACGCTAGATGCCATAGTGCATAGCGCGCCAGCGGCTGTCAAATCGCGCGAAGCCCCCGCAAACCACCGGCGCAGCGGCCGATAGGGCCGATGTTTCATATCTCTTTCAGACTTGCCCACCCATGCATTTTTCCTTCCTCGTCGCCATCGGCTGGCTTTACGTGACACTGCTGATGTCCCTGGCGCAGCCCACGGTGCTGGCGGGTATCGCGACCCTGCTGTTCTATGGGCTGCTGCCGGTCGCGATCCTGCTGTACATCTTCACCGCGCCCATGCGCAAGCGGCTGCGCCGCGCGCGCGAAGCGGCGCGCGACACCCCGGAAAACCCTGATCAAGAGAAACCCTGATGGAGACGGCGATCCTGCGTCGCGCCGAGCGCCAGGCGGTCAGGAAGCGAGCCAGGCCAGCGTCGCGAAGCGTCCGGTGACGCCTTCCTTCCGGTAGGAGTAGAAGCGGTCGTTGCCGGCCACCGTGCAGAGATGGCTGCGCAGGACCATGGCCACGCCCGCGGCGCGCAGCCGCTGCTCGGCCAGCGCCGGCAGGTCGGCCAGCCACTTGGGCGCGCCTGCCGCATCGTGGCCGCCCGTCGGAACGAAGGCACCGGCCGGCGGTTCGGCCTCGCGCGCGAAGGCGGCCCGCACCTCATCGCCCACCTCGAATGCCTGCGGGCCAATGGCGGGTCCTATCCAGGCCCTCAGGTCCGTGCCCGGCGCTACCGCCATCGCCGCGACCGCGTTCTCGAGCACGCCGGCCGCCAGCCCGCGCCAGCCTGCATGGGCCACGGCCAGGACACCGGCGCCGGGGGCCGCGATCACGACCGGCAGGCAATCCGCCGTCATGATCGCCAGCACCCTGCCCGGCTCGCGCGTGACGGCGGCGTCGGCCGGCGCGGGATCCGTTTCGCGATCGGCATCGGCCACCCGCGTACCGTGTACCTGCTCCAGCCACAGCGGATCGGACGGCAGCAGCGCGCGCAGGCGCGCGCGGTTCGCGGCCACGGCCTCCGGCGCGTCGCCCACGTGGGCACCCAGGTTGAACGAGGCGTACGGCCCCGTGCTGACGCCACCGGCACGGGTGGTGGCGACGATGCGCAGCCCGGGCCAGTCCGGTCCCTCGTGCACGCACGGCTCGGCGGCATTCATTCCTCGTCCTCCTCATCCAGGTAGTCGTCCACGTCCTGTTCGCCATCGTCCCAGGCGATCACGCGCACGACGGCCTGCATGTCGTCCGGTACCGGCGCGCGGAACACGCGGGGCTCGCCCTTGACCGGATCGTCGAATTGCAGCCTGGCCGCATGCAGCATCTGGCGCGCGGCGGGCTCCACCGCCTTGCCGCCGTACAGCGTATCGGCCAGGAGCGGATGGCCGATACTGGCCATGTGCACCCGTATCTGGTGCGTGCGGCCGGTCTCCAGGCGGCATTCGACCTCGGTCACCGGCATGCCGCCGGGCGCCCTGCCGAGCCGCAGGGGCTCGAAATGGGTGACGGCCGGCTTGGCGGCGATGGGCCGCTCCACGCTCATGCGCACCGGCACGCGCGGATCGCGGCCGATCGGCCGGTCGATGGTGCCGCCGCGCCGCACATGGCCCGACACCAACGCGATATAGCGCCGCCCCACGGTGCGGGCCTGCAACTGCCGCACCAGCGAGGTCTGCGCCGTCATGGTGCGCGCCACCACCATCAGTCCCGAGGTATCCTTGTCCAATCGGTGTACGATGCCGGCACGCGGCACCTGGGCCAGCTCCGGATAGCGGTGCAGGAGGCCGTTGAGCAGCGTCCCGTGCCAGTTGCCCGCCCCCGGGTGCACGACCAGGCCGACCGGCTTGTCGATCACGATCCAGTCGGTGCTGTCGGCCACGACCGGAAAATCGATGGCTTCGGGCGTGAAGGCCAGCGACTCTGGCGCCGCCTCCTCCCAGACCGTGAGCTGGTCACCCGGCCCGACGACCTGTCGCACCGAGGCCTCCTTGCCGTTGACCTGCACGCCGCCGCGCTCGATCCAGCCTTGCAGGCGGCTGCGGGAATGCTCGGGCAGCAACTGCGCCAGGACCTTGTCCAGGCGGTCGGCCCGGGTGCCGGGCGGCAGGTCCAGCAAGCGCGGTTCGGCTTCCTGGGTTTCGATATCTTGGGACGGCAGCGAAGATGACATGTTTCTGGAGGGCCTGGCCGCGAAGCCCGAATATAATCACGAATAGTCTATTGGTGAGGGACACCACCATGCAGTTGAATTCCCTGGCAATGCAAGCAGCCTGCGGGCATCCGGCCCCGGCCCGGCGGCAGAGCCTCGTCACGCGGCTGGGCCTGGCCCTGGCCTGCCTGCTGGCCTTTTTCGTCCTGGCGGGCTGCGCCAATACTGGCAAGGAACCCGACCCCACGGTGGGTTGGACTGCCGAAAGATTGTACAAGGAGGCCAAGGACGAGATGGACACCGGCAACTGGACCCAGGCGGCCAAGTTGCTGGAAAAGCTCGAATCGCGCTATCCGTTCGGCGTTTTTGCCCAGCAGGCGCAGATCGACATCGCCTACGTCTACTGGAAGGACGGCTCCAACGCCCAGGCCCTGGCCGCCATCGACCGCTTCGAGCGCCTGCACCCCAACCACCCCAGCCTGGACTACATGCTCTACCTGAAGGGGCTGATCAACTTCTACCAGGACAGCGCCTTCCTGGCCGGCCTGACGCGGCAGGATCCCAGCGAACGCGACCCCAAGGGCGCCCGCGAATCGTTCGACGCATTCAAGGCCCTGGCCGCCCGCTTCCCCGACAGCAAGTACGCGCCCGACGCCCGCCTCCGGCTGAACTACCTCGTCAACTCCATCGCGATGAACGAGGTCCACGTCGCCCGCCTGTATCTCGAACGCGGCGCCTACGTGGCCGCTGTCAACCGCGCGCAGACCGCGGTACGCGACTTCCAGGGCGCCCCCGCGGTCGAGGAAGCGCTCTACATCATGGTCCTGGCCTACGACAAGATGGGCATGACCGACCTGCGGGACGATGCCTCGCGCGTGCTGAGCATGAACTATCCCGACAGCAGCTTCGTCAAGAGCGGCTTCCAGAAGGAAAGCAGCCCGTGGTGGAAGATCTGGTAGCCGCACGGCGCCCGCGCCCAGTGCCCTGCTGATCGACGATCACGCCATGTTCCTGGAGCTGTATCTTATACACATCTCCGAGCCCACGAGACTTACAGTTCGATGTAGGGG
>NZ_JBXAFV010000002.1:165535-488363 GCF_058793475.1 Pigmentiphaga sp. MLSB6-MA01
TTCCTGGAGGTGCGGGCGCTTGCCCTGCGGCAAGCGCCAGCCCCTCGCTGCATCTGCGTACCGCTTCCTGCGGCACCGGGGCCCCGGCCTCGTCCTATCGGCCTGCGGCGGTAGGGGCGAAGCCCGCACAGGGAGACCATCGACGTTCCACCGCTGACCAGCCTGTCGGCGGTCGTCCGCCAGGAATCGCCCGCCGCCTCAGGCCTCGGGCGCCACGGCCTCCGCGCGTTCCGCGTAGAAAGCCTCCACATCGGCCACGTTGCGCGTGCGCGTGAACGGCGGCAATCCGCGCCACAGCAGCTTGCCATAGGGCTTCTCGACCAGCCTGCGGTCGGCCACCATCAGCACGCCCCAGTCGGTCTCGGTGCGGATCAGCCGGCCCGCGCCCTGCTTGAGCGCGATGGCCGCCTCGGGCAACTGATATTCGAAGAACGGGTTGCCGCCCCGTTCGCGGCAGGCGCGGATGCGCGCATCCAGGACCGGATCGTCCGGCGGCGCGAACGGAAGCTTGTCGATGGCCACCAGGGTCAGCGCATCGCCCGGCACATCTATGCCTTCCCAGAAGCTGGCGCTGCCCACCAGCACCGCATGCGCGCTGGTCCTGAAGCGATCCAGCAGTTCCCGCCGGGAGCGGTCGCCCTGCCTGAACAACGGCCATTCCCATCCGCGCTCGCGGAAGGCTTCCTGCAACAATTCGGCCACCCGGTCCACCGCCCGCAGGGTCGTGCACAGCACCAGCGCCGACCCGCGGCTGGCCGCCAGCACGGGTAGCAGCGCCTCGACGAAGCCTTCGATGAAACGCGGATCCTGCGGCGCGGGAATGCCGTGCGGCACGAACAGCCGACCGTTCGTGCCGTAGTCGAACGGCGACTCCCAACGACCGGTCGTTGCCTCGTACAGACCGAGCTGGCGGGTGAAATGCGAGAAATCCTCGCGCACCGACAAGGTGGCCGAGGTCAGTATCCAGGCCTGTCCCGCCGGCCGATACTGGGAAAACGCCTGCGCGACAGACAAGGGAGCCGTATGCAGCCGGATGTGGCTGGTTCCGGTTTCCACCCAGCGCACCCAGCCGTCGTCGGCCCGTTTCGGAGGCTGCCCGGAAGGCGGTTCGGCAGCCGGCTCGGGCCACGCGAACTCGGCCGGCTTGCCGGCCTGCTCCGCGTGTGCCGGCGGCACGCCATGGGCCTCGGTCCAGCGCGCCAGCCTCGCGATGAGGTCGGGGCCACGCTTGGCGACCATGTCCAGGTCGGGGTGGCGTTCGCCCACGGCCATCAGGATGCGGCCCAGGGTGTGGACCGCATCGATCACCAGCCGCACCGCCTTGCCGAAATCCTGCTGATTGGGCAGCGTATCGAACGTGCTGCGCTGGCCCGGCATTTTCTCCACCGCCGCGCAGGACAACCTGAGCTCGCGCGTGGCCTGTTCGACGGCCTGCCCCAGCACCGGCCAATCCGCGCTCTCGCGGGCATGGGACAGGCCCGCGACGGTGGCGTCGCGCGCGAAATCCAGCAATTGGTGCGACGACACCGATTCACCCAGGAAACGTGTGGCGGCCGCGGGCAACTGGTGGGCCTCGTCGAAGACCACCGTGTCGGCGGCGGGCAGCAGATCGGTGATGCCTTCGTCCTTGAGCGCGAGGTCGGCCAGGAACAACGCATGGTTGACCACCACCACGTCGGCCTCGATCGCGCGCTTGCGGGCCTGCATGACGAAGCACTCGCGGAAGGTTGGGCAATCCGACCCCAGGCAGTTGTCGCGGGTGGACGTCACCTTGTGCCAGATGTCGGCGTTCTCGGGCACCTCGGCCAGTTCGGCCTTGTCGCCGCTGCGGGTGTGCTTGGCGAAGAGCTCGATCTTGCGCAATTGCGCGACTTCCGCGCGCGAGCCCAGGCGGCCGTCGCCCACCGTCCGCTCGAGGTGGTAGTGGCACACATAGTTGGACCGCCCCTTGAGCAGCGCGATGACGACGGGCAGCCCCAGGGCATCCCGCACCGCCGGCAGGTCGCGCGCGAACAACTGGTCCTGCAGCGTCTTGGTGCCGGTCGAGACGAGTACCTTGCCGCCGTGCATCAGCACCGGCACGAGATAGGCGAAGGTCTTGCCGGTGCCGGTGCCGGCCTCGGCCACGAGCGTGCCGCGCTCGCCGATGGCCTGGGCGATGGCCTGCGCCAGCTCGATCTGCTGGATTCGAGGCCGGTAGCCCTTGAGCTTGCCCGCCAGCGGGCCGTCGGCCGCGAACACGGCGGCCACGTCGGCGCCGATGTCCATGATCGAAGCCGTCATGCAGGAATGTCCGGAATCAATTGCATCTGCAGGGCCACGATGTGGTCCTTGAGCTGGAGCTTGCGCTTCTTCAGGCGCTTCAGGCGCAGTTCGTCCACCCCGGCATCGATGGCCAGCCGCTCGATGGCGGCGTCGAGGTCCCGGTGCTCGAGCTGCAACTCGACAATGCGCGCCTTCAACGTCTGGATCCTGTCATTCATCACGGATTTCCGGCAGGCGCCTGCGCGCCCGCTTCCTGTTGCTGCGCCTTCAGGCGTCCGGCCTCTTCCTCGCGGTCGGCCCGGCGCCGGGCACGCTTGGCCTCGGCTTCCTGGCGGTCGCGGGCCTGCTTCTCGGCGTACTCGCGCGCCTCGGCCTGCTTGCGCTCGAACTCGGCGCGGTTGCGGGCGCGGACGGCGGGATCGTCCAGCTCGCGAGGCGGACGCGGCGCCGGCGCGGCCACGGGGCCCGACGGGCGCGCCGGCGCCGCGGGTTCCGCCTTGGGCGGTGGACGACTGGCTTGCTCCTCCGCCTTGCGGGCGGTCCGGTCGGCCGCCTTGGCGTCGCGCTCGGCATTGTCGCGGTCGCGCTTCTCTTGCCGCTCGCGCGCTTCTTCACGCCGGATGTACAGCTCGGCCTCGCGCCGGTCGGCATCGGTGCGCGTCACACCGGCGTTGCGCTCGAGCCTGGCCTTCTCGGCGCAGCGGGTGGCGAAGAACTTGTGCATGCACGCGGCCGCATCGGCGTCGTACTGCCGCCTGATGCGGTCGGACTCGGCCTTGGCGACGTCGGCGGCCGCCTGCGCGGCCTCTTTCGAGGCGTAGGTCTGCGCGGGGACGGCCTGTCCGTCCCCCCCGGCCGCCAACACCGGCACGGCGGCGACGGCCACCGCGGCGGGCAGCAGCCAGCGCGCCAGCCAGGCGGCCCGGCCGCCCGAGGTCGGCCGGCCGTCGACACATTGCGTAACGCCCGGACGGAAAGCAATTAAGGACATATTCTCAGACTGTGGCAAAATCCGCGGCTTCATTTTCCAAGGTAGGACGGACTCGATGGCTATGGTCACCGACCGGGGCGAGGCACTCGACACCCAGGCCCAATCCCGCATTATCGCCCAGCTTGCCGAAGAACTCGGCGCGCGCCCGTCGCAGGTCTCCGCCGCGGTGGAACTCATGGATGACGGCGCGACCGTGCCGTTCATCGCCCGCTACCGGAAGGAAGTGACCGGCGGCCTGGACGACACCGTCCTGCGCAACCTGGAAGTACGGCTGGAATACCTGCGCGACATGGAAAGCCGCCGCGCGGCCATCCTGGCCTCGATCGAGCAGCAGGGCAAGCTGACCCCCGAGCTCAAGGACGCGCTGACCACGGCCGACACCAAACAGCGCCTGGAAGACCTGTACGCCCCATACAAGCCCAAGCGCCGGACCCGGGCCCAGATCGCCCGGGAAGCGGGCCTGGAACCCCTGGCCGACGCCATTCTCGCCGATCCGGCCATCGATCCGCAAACCGCCGCCGCCACCTACGTCAACGCCGAGGCCGGCGTGGCCGACGCCAAGGCCGCCCTGGACGGCGCCCGCGACATCCTGACCGAGCGTTTTTCCGAAAACGCCGAGGTGCTGGAAAACCTGCGCGGCTATCTGTGGAGCACCGGCCTGGTCTACTCCAAGGTGGCCGACGGCAAGGAAGCCGAAGGCGCGAATTTCCGCGACTGGTTCGACTTCAATGAACCGCTGCGCACCCTGCCCTCGCACCGCGTGCTGGCCATGCTGCGCGGCCGCCAGCAGGGCGTGCTCGAACTGCGCCTGGGCCTGGAACCCGAACTGGAAGAGCAGCTTCCCCACCCCTGCGTGGCACGCATCGCCAAGCTGGTCGGCCTGGACGGCGTGTTCGGCCTGGACATCAGCCCGCGCCAGAAATGGCTGGGCGAAGTCTGCCGCTGGAGCTGGCGCGTGAAGCTGCTGCCCTCGTTCGAGACCGAGAACCTGGCCCGCCTGCGGGAAGAAGCGGAAGCCGAAGCCATCCGCGTCTTCGCCTTGAACCTGAAAGACCTGCTGCTGGCGGCGCCGGCCGGCCCGAAGGCCGTGCTCGGCCTGGACCCTGGCATCCGCACGGGCGTCAAGGCGGCCGCCATCGACCGTACCGGCAAACTGCTCGACACCGCGACCGTCTACCCGCACGAGCCCCGCCGCGACTGGGATGGCTCGATCGAGACCCTGGCCCGCATCGCCCGCCGCCATCAGATCGAACTCATCGCCATCGGCAACGGCACCGCCTCGCGCGAGACCGAGAAGCTGGCCGCCGACCTGATGAAGCGCTACCCCGACCTGAACCTGACCCGCATCGTCGTGTCCGAGGCCGGCGCGTCCGTCTATTCGGCCTCGGAACTGGCCGCCACCGAATTCCCCGAACTCGACGTCAGCCTGCGCGGCGCCGTCTCCATCGCCCGCCGCCTGCAGGATCCGCTGGCCGAACTGGTCAAGATCGATCCCAAGTCCATCGGCGTCGGCCAGTACCAGCACGACGTCAACCAACGCGAACTGGCCCGCATGCTGGACAGCGTGGTCGAAGACTGCGTGAACGCCGTGGGCGTGGACGTGAACACCGCCTCGGCGCCGCTGCTGACCCGCGTCTCCGGCCTGAACGCCGCGCTGGCCAAGAACATCGTGTCCTGGCGCGACCAGAACGGCGCCTTCCCCTCGCGCGCGAAACTCATGGACGTGCCGCGCTTCGGCGACAAGGCCTTCGAACAGGCCGCCGGCTTCCTGCGCGTGGCTGACGGCGACAACCCGCTGGACTGCTCGTCCGTCCACCCGGAAGCGTACCCCGTGGTCGAACGCATCCTGGCCAGGCTCCAGACCGAAATCCGCCAGGTCATCGGCAACCGCGCCGCGCTCAAGGGCGTCTCGCCCGCTCAGTTCACCGACGAACGCTTCGGCCTGCCCACCGTCCAGGACATCTTCAGCGAACTCGAAAAACCGGGTCGCGACCCCCGCCCCGAGTTCAAGACCGCCACCTTCCAGGACGGCGTGGAAACGCTGAACGATCTGCGCCAGGGCATGATCCTGGAGGGCGTGGTCACCAACGTCGCCAACTTCGGCGCCTTCGTCGACATCGGCGTCCACCAGGACGGCCTGGTCCACATTTCGGCGCTGTCCGAGAAGTTCGTCAAGGACCCGCGCGACGTGGTGCGCGTGGGCCAGACGGTGAAGGTCAAGGTGCAGGAAGTCGACATGCAGCGCCAGCGCATCGCGCTGACCATGCGCCTGAACGACGACTCGGCCCCGGCCCGCCGTGGCGGAGACGGCGGCGCTGGCACCGGCGCGGGCCGTCCGGGCGGCGGCCGTGGGCGCGACCGCGGCACGAACGTGAGTTCGCCCGCGCCCGGGGAAAGCGCGATGGCCGCGGCCTTCGCGAAGCTGAAGCGATAGACGGCGGCGACGCCTGATGACCCACAAAAAGGGAAGCATGCGTGCTTCCCTTTTTGTCGTCACGAGTAGGTGCGGCCATCCCCCACCGGCCAGATCGCCCCAAGGCGGGCCACCGTTTCCTTGAGCCTCGGAGCGATGTCCTCCAGCGCCTGGCGGTTCATCCGGGCACACGGCGCCGCCAGCGTCACCACGCCCACGCATTCCTTGTGCTCGCCGAACCGGCGAATCATCACAGGCACGCCGATCGCCCCCACGCCCAGGGAATGCTCCTCGTAGGAAATCGAATAACCCCGCCGGGCGGACAGCTTCAGGTCGTCCAGTATCGCTTCGACCGTGGCGAGCGAATGCTCGGTGGCGGGCTCCAGGCCCCGCTGCAGCACCAGGCCCAGCGCGCGCTCGCTGCTCATCGTGGACAGCCAGGCCTTCCCGGCCGCATGCAAGTGCAGCCGCACTTCGAAGCCATAGCTGGGGTTGAGCTGCAACAGCCGGCTTTGCGCCAGGATGGACGAAACCCAGGTGATGCTGTCGCCTTCGACCACGGCCAGCCGGATCAGCTCTCCCGTGGCATCCGCCAGTTCGCGCAGGATGGAGTTGCTCTGGTCCAGCAGCAGCGACCGGGACATTTTCCGCAGGCCCAGATTGCTCACCTTGAAAGTCAGGCAATAGCGCCCGGACGCGGGATCGCGGAAGACATAGCGGCAGGCGACCAGCGTATTGAGCAGCTTGAAGGCGATAGCCTTGTTCACCGCCAGCAGGCCGACGATGTCCGTGAAGGACAACCCGTCCTTGGCGTCCGCCAAGGCCTCCACGACCTCGAACGCGCGCTGCACGGCGGCAATCTGCTCGACTTTGACCGGGTCGCCGGCGTCCGCGGCTTCGTTCATGGCCGGTGTCTGCGGGGATTCATCCATGGTTCACAACCGCCAAGATTTTCTTGAAAACCATAGTTACTCTCCATTAAGTTTTTGATTTTAATGGATTTAATTTCCAACATCCATCTCTTTGACTACTACAGGTAACCTAGGTTACCTTATAAAAAGAAAACGATTCATCGAGAGGGTGGGATTCATGAGAACAGGCAGCAGGCTGGCCGCCGACATCGGGGGTACGTTCACCGACGTCGCGTATTTCGATGCCGGGACCGGCAATTTGTCGCTGGGCAAGGCATTGAGCACGCCCGACCGTCTGGTCGAGGGCATCGCCAGCGGGGTCGCCCAGGCGGACACCCGGTTCGAGGATGCCGAGATATTCCTCCATGGCTCGACCGTCGCGATCAACGCGCTGCTCGAGCGCAAGGGCGCGCGCACGGCGCTGCTGATCACCGAAGGCTTCCGCGACATCTACGAAATCGGCCGCATCAACCGGCCCGATGCCTACAACCTCTTCTTCTCCAAGCACGTGCCCCTGGTCGAGCGCGCGCTGCGTTTCGAGGTCGCCGAACGGATGACGGCCGACGGCACAGTCCATGCCCCGCTCGACGAAGCCCAGGTGCACCGTATCTGCGACGACCTCATCGCCCGGGACGTCGAAGCCGTCGCTATCCTGTTGCTGCACTGTTATGCCAACCCGGCTCACGAGGCCCGCGTCAAAGCCATCGTGCAATCCCGCCTCCCCCATGCCTTCGTGACCGCCTCGCACGAACTGTCGCAGGAGTACCGCGAGTTCGAACGCTGCTCGACCGCGGTCGCCAATGCCTATGTCGGCCCGACCGTCAGCCGCTACATCGGTGAAATCGAACGCCACCTGGACGCCCGGGGATTCGCCGGCTCGTTCCTGCTGGTCCAGTCGACCGGCGGCCTCTACGTGCCGGATCAGGCAAGGCAGCAATGCGTGCGCATGCTGGAATCCGGCCCGGCCGCGGGCGTCGTGGGCACCCACGCGCTGTGCGCCCGCCTGGGCATCGCCAATGCCGTGGCCTTCGACATGGGCGGCACCACGGCCAAGGCCGGCGTCATCCTCGAAGGCCGTATCCTGACCGGTAATCTCGCCCTGGTCGGCGGCTACAACGAAGGCCTGCCCGTACAAATTCCGCTGGTGGACGTCTTCGAGGTCGGCACGGGCGGCGGCAGCATCGCCGAACTCGACCACGGCGGCGCCCTGCGCGTCGGCCCCCGCAGCGCCGGCGCGGCGCCGGGACCGGCATGCTATGGCCGCGGCGGCGAAGCGCCCACGGTCACCGACGCCAACCTGGTCCTGGGCCGCCTGGGCGCCGATCGTTTCCTGGGCGGCCAGATGCCCCTGGACGTCGATGCGGCCCGGCGCGCGATCGACGCCCGCATCGCCACCCCCCTGGGTCTGGACGTGCCCCAGGCGGCCGAAGGCATCCTGCGCATCGCGGCGACGAAGATGTCCTATGCGGTCAAGGGCGTCTCGACGGAACGCGGCCTGGACGCCGCCTCGTTCACGCTGGTCGCCTACGGCGGCGCCGGTCCCCTGCACGCCGCCGCGGTGGCGCGCGAGATCGGCATGCGCCACGTGATCATTCCCCGGGCGCCCGGCCATTTCTGCGCATTCGGCATGCTGCACTCCGACCTGCGCTACGACTACGTCCGCACCAGCTTCGCCAAGCTGGCCGATATCGGCCTGGACGATGTCATGGGCCAGCTCGACGAACTGGCCGGCCAGGGCCGCGAGGCCCTCGAACTCAGCACGGTCCGCCCCCAGTCGATCACCGTCGCCTACTCCGCCGACATGCGCTATGTGGGACAGGAGCACTCCGTCACGGTCGACCTCGACGAATCCGAACTGCGATCCGGCGACAAGCCGGCCATCAAGGCCCGGTTCGATCTCGTGCACCAGCAGCGGTACGGCACCTGCGCGCCCGGCGAGCCCGTGGAGATCGTGACGCTGCGCGCCGCCACCACCGGCGTCATGCCCAAGCCGCCCATGGAGGAACTTCCCCCATCGCCCGGCGGATCGATCGAGGCGGCCCGGGCGGGACATCGCCGCGTCTATTTCTCGGCCGACGCCCGCGACATCGAGACCCCGGTGTTCCGCCGCGACGCCCTGCCCGCCGGCGCCAGGCTCGACGGTCCCGCCCTGATCGAGGAACACGCCTCCACCACGGTCGTGTTTCCCGGCGACCGCCTCGCCGTGGACGCCTACGGCAACCTGCACATCGAACTTGGAGTCTGCTGACCATGCCCGCCCCTTCCCCGCAGCCCGACATGGACCTCCCGCGCCCGGACGCCGTCCTGACCGAGATCGTCCGCAACGGGGTACTGGCCGTGACCGAGGAAATGAAGACCAACCTCATGCGCACGGCCTACAACATGATCATCTACGAAGCGCTCGACTTCACCGTGGGCCTGTTCACGGCCGACGGGCAGACCGTCTCCATCGGTATCGGACTCCCCAGCTTCATCCGCGGCATGGCCAACACGATCAAGGCCAACCTGGACAGATATGGCAGCGACGGCATCGAGCCCGGCGACATCCTGGTGACCAACGACGCCTACATCACCGGCAGCCACCTGAACCACTTCACCTTCAGCCAGCCCATCTTCTTCGACGGCCGGCTCACCGGCTGGGCCTGCTGCATGGCGCATTGGCCCGATGTCGGCGGCGCGCTCGGCGGCGTCACCTCCGACATCTACGCCGAAGGAATACAGATCCCGGTACTCAAGTACCAGCGGGCGGGCGTGGTCAACGAGGACCTGGTCGACATCATCCGTACCAATGTCCGCCTGCCCGAACGGGCGATGGGCGACCTGCGCGCGCAGATCGTGGCGGTCACGACCGGCTCGCGGCGCTTCTCCGAACTGCTGCAGCGATACGGCCGAGAGCCCGTGCTGGGCGCCATCATGAACATCATGGACCAGTCCGAGGCCGCGGCCCGCCAGCGGACGCTCTCCATTCCGGACGGGGTCTACGAAGCGGAGTCCTTCATGGACGACGATGGCCTGGACATCGGCAAGCGCGTGCCCATCAAGGTACGCGTGATCAAGCAAGGCGACGAATTGACCGTCGACCTGTCCGACATCAGCCCCCAGGTGCGCGGCTTCTTCAATTCGGGTCCCAGCACCGGGTATTCCTGCGCGCAGGTCGCCTACAAGTGCCTGACATCGCCCACGGACTATCCCATCAACGAGGGCAGCTTCCGGCCGCTGAAGGTGATCGTGCCGCAGGGAACGGTCGTCAGCGCCATCAAGCCCGCGGCCATGCGCAAATGGATGACCTTTCCCATGACCGTGGTCGACACGATATTCAAGGCGCTGGCGGGCGCGATTCCCGACCGCACCATCGCCGCGCACCATGCCGACCTGGTGATCGCGATGTTCCATGGCATCGCACCGGCGGACGGCCAGTTCTTCATCGGCTTCATCGGCCCCACCGGAGGCGGCTGGGGAGCCAAGCACTCGGCCGACGGCATGAGCGGCGTGGTCTGCTCCAACGACGGCGACACCCACAACAGCCCCTGCGAACAGCTCGAATCCAAATACCCCATCCTGATCGAACGCCATGCCCTGCGGCCCGATTCCGGTGGCGCCGGCAAGTACCGGGGCGGGCTGGGCACCGAGGTCGTGGTCCGGGCACGCTCGACCCTGTCGGTCGATGTCCAGGCCGACCGCATGCAATGCGCGCCCTGGGGACTCCACGGCGGCCACGCCGGCCTGCCCAACGAGGTCGTCGTCACCCGCCATGGCTCGGGCCAGCCGGAGACCGTGGCCGGCAAGATACGCAACGAACGCCTCAAGCGCGGTGACACCCTGCACCTGCGCGCGGGCGGCGGAGGCGGCTTCGGCCCCCCCGCGCAAAGGGATCCCGAGTCCGTGCTCGACGACGTGCGGCAGGGCTACGTCAGCGCCGGCAACGCGCGCGACATCTACCAGGTCGTGATCGACGACGACAGAATCGACGTCACGGCAACACGGCGGCTCAGGCAGGACGCCCGCCGCTGATCGTTCCACCCAGGAGGAGACACCATGACGTCTGAAAAAATCGTTCCCTTGCACGCGGCCCGCCTGGCCGCGCTAGGCGCGGCGGCCTGCGCCGCGCTGGCCGCCGCGCCGTCCCAGGCCGCCGACGCGTTTCCCTCGCGGCCGGTCATCCTGGTCGTTCCCTACGCCCCCGGCGGCGGCGCCGACATCCTCGCCCGCACAGTCGCCAAGTACCTGGGCCGCGAATGGAACCAGCCCGTCGTCGTCGAATCCCGCGCGGGAGGTGGCACCACGATCGGCGCCAACTATGTCGCGCGGGCCAAGCCCGATGGGTACACGCTCCTGGTCAGCGTGACCCAGCACGCCATCGCGCCATCGCTGTTCAAGCAATTGCCCTACGACTATCTCAAGGACCTGGCGCCCGTGGCGCTGCTGTCCGACAGCCCCTTCATCCTGACCGTGCCCGAACGCTCCGCGTTCGCGAGCCTGCCCGACCTGCTGGCGGCGCTGCAACGCAAAGGAGGCTCCATGAATTTCGGCTCCTCCGGCCCCGCGAGCGTGCCCCACCTGGCCGGCGAAATGCTCAACCAGGCTACCGGCGCCAAGGCCACGCACATCCCCTTCCCCGGCACGGCGCCGGCGTTCACCGCGCTGCTGGGAGAACAGATCGACTATCTGTTCGGAGACACGTCCGTGCTCCCCAGCGTGCAGGCCGGCAAGGTCAAGGCCCTGGCCGTCACGACCCGCGACCGCAGCCCCGCGCTGCCCAACGTGCCTGCCATGTCCGAGACCCTGCCCGGTTTCGCGCTGTCGTCGTGGGTGGGGCTGGAAGCGCCCGCGGGTACGCCCGCGCCCGTCATCGCCGCGATCAACGGCACGGTACAGAAAATCCTGAAGGATCCGGACCTGCTCAAGTCCTTCGCGGAAACCGCGAAGGTGCCGCTGCCCTCGACCCCCGCCGAATATGGCGACTTCAGGAAAGCCGAGGTCGAAAAATTCCGCGCCCTGACGCAGAAAATCGGGATCAAGCTGGAGTGAGCACGCCGCGCGCCACCGCCGCCCGGCTCAAGGCCGTTGCCCTGGCCGGCCGCTGGCAAGTCCTGGTGCAGCGCCATCTGCCGTTGCGCGGCGGGCCTTGCGCCTGCGTCATGGGCATCGGCAACATCGCCGTCGCCGACTTCGAGATCGACCTGCTCGATTTCCTCCACACGCGGTACGCGCGCGACGGGGCGCTTGATCGGCATTTCGCCCATGCCGGGTACGAAGAGGCGGCGGCGGGCAGCCTGCTCTTGCTATTGCAATCGCTTGCCCGCGACCAGGCGCTGCCGGATGGCGCCGGCGACCTGCTCGATGGGCTCCAGGCGTCCCTGCAATCGCTGGAAGCGGGCCATTGAGCGGCCCAGCCGCTACAAGACCACCGTCTCCCGCCTCTCGGCATCCAGGTATTCCCTGGACTGCATCTCCAATATCCGCGACACGGTCCGGTGGAACTCGTTGGCCAGCGCGCCCTCGGTGTACAGCTCCTCGGGCTCGCACGCCGCCGACATGATCAGCTTGACCTTGTGGTCATAGAACACGTCCACCAGCCAGGTGAAACGCCGGGCCTCCGACGCCTGCCGGGGGCCCATGCTGGGCACGCCGGACAGGATCACCGCATGGAAACGGCTGGCCAATTCCAGATAGTCGTTCTGCGACCGCGGCCCGCCGCACAGCGTGGCGAAGTCGAACCACACCACCGTCCCGCTCAACTTCCTGGCCTTGATCTGCCGGTTCTCGACCGACAGCACCGGCGGCTCGATGGGCGGGGTGTCGGCCAGCGCGGAAAACGCCTTCTCCAACGCCTCGTCCGCCTCCGGCCCCAACGGGCTGTGGTAGATCTCGACCTGCTCCAGCGCCCGCCGGCGGTAGTCCACTCCTGAATCGACGTTCATCACGTCCATCTTTTCCTGGATCAGCGCGATGGCAGGAAGGATGCGGTCGCGGTGCAGGCCTTCGGGGTACAGCGTCGAAGGTTCGTAGTTGGACGTCATCACGAACGACGTCCCGTTGGCGAACAGCGCCAGCAGCAGCCGGTACAGGATCATGGCGTCGGCCACGTCCGAGACATGGAACTCGTCGAAGCAGATCAGCCGGTAGCGGCGCGCGATGCGGCGCGCCACCTCGTCCAGCGGATCGGCCATGCCCTTGACCTCGTCCAGTTCGCGATGCACGCCGCGCATGAACTCGTGGAAATGCAACCGCGTCTTGCGCTGGACCGGCACGGTCGCGTAGAAGGCGTCCATCAAGAAACTCTTGCCGCGCCCGACGCCGCCCCACATGTAGACGCCGCGGGGCACGCCCGGCCGGTTCAGGAAGCGCTTCAGGGCATTGGAACGCAGCGACTTGAACGCCACCCAATCGTCGTAATAACGCTGCAGGCGCTCGACGGCGGCGCGCTGGGCGGCATCGGGGGTGAACCCGCGCTCGGCCAGCGCTTGTTCGTAGTATTCGCGGACGTTCATTACGGTCGGGCAAAAGACGAAAGTATACGTCCGGCGCGCCCGCGCCCTGGCCTCGCGCGCCCGGCCCAACCTGGGATATGCTGGACACGACGATTCCGCGACGCAAGGGAAACGGCCATGCCCGCCACGGCACGCACGCTCGGAAAAGACGCCACGGGGGCAAGCCAACACAATGGCTTGCCCGCCTCCCTGCGCGTGACGCATCCGGAACGGGTGATCGACAAACAGAGCGGCATCACCAAACTGCAACTCGTCCAGTGCTATGCGGCCATGGCGCCCCTGCTGCTGCCGCACCTGAAGGATCGGCCCGTGGCCCTGGTGCGGGCGCCCGATGGCCTGGACGGCGAACGCTTCTTCCAGAAACACGCCGGTCCCGCCGCGCTGGCCGGCGTAACCAGGTTGCCGCGGGAGATCGACCCGAGCCACCCGCCGCTGCTGAAGATCGACAGCCTGCAAGGCCTCCTGTCCGCGGCGCAGATGAACACCATCGAACTGCACACCTGGAACGGCACGGACCGCGCGATCGGCACGCCCGACCGCATGATCTTCGACCTGGATCCCGGCGAAAACGTGGACTGGCCTCGTACCCGGGAAGGCACCCGGCTGGTCCGCGCCTTCCTGCAGGACCTGGGCCTGCCAGCGGTCCTGAAGACCAGCGGCGGCAAGGGCATGCACATCGTCGTGCCGCTGCGGCCGCAATACGACTGGGAGACGGTCAAGGCCTTCTCGCGCGCCATCGTGCTGCGCCTGGCGCAGGCCCTGCCCGGCCATTTCGTGGCCAGGAGCGGGCCGAAGAACAGGATCGGCCGGATCTTCATCGACTATCTGCGCAACGGCTTCGGCGCCACCACGGTAGCGGCCTGGTCGGTGCGCGCCCGGCCCGGACTGCCCGTATCGGTGCCGATAGCCTGGGATGAACTGGACGGCCTCCCGGGCTCGGCCCATTGGACACTTCTCACCCTGGGCGACCGGCTGGCCACGGGCAACACGCCCTGGGCGCACTACGACTCGTCGCGGATATCCCTGACGGACGCAATGCGGCGCCTGGACTTCCGTCCGGACCAGGGCGCCTGACAGGCCGCTCAGCAACCGAGCAGCTTCGCCGCGTTCCCTCCCGCCACCGCGGCCAGTTCGTCGCCCGCCAGGCCGCACTGCCGGAGCCATGCGACCGGATCGCTTTCGCCCACCGGATAGTCGCTGCCCATCACCAGCCGGTCCACTCCCACCCTTTCCACCAGCACCCGCAGGACCTTGGGATCGTAGACACACGTGTCGTAGTGGAACGAACGCAGCAGCTCGCTGGGCGATCGGCCGCCCGTGTTGCGTACCGTGTCGGGCCGGTTCAACGTGTTGCGATCCAGCCGCCCCATGTAATGCGCGAAGTACCCGCCGCCGTGGGCCATGACGACCTTCAGGCCGGGCAGGCGCGTCATCACGCCTTCATAGACCAGCGATGCCATGCACTTGGCTTCTTCTATCGATTGCCCCAACGAGTTCCACAGCGCGTATTTCTGGAACCACGGGTCGCGCACGCCTTCCGGATGCACCCAGGTGGTGGCGTCCGCGTCATGGAGCCTTTCCCAGACAGGCATGAACCCGGGGTCGCCCAGGTAGACACCGCCATAGCTGGACGACAGATTGGCGACCTTCAATCCCAGTTCCCGCGTACAGCGATCGAGTTCCTCGACCGCCCGCCCGACGTCCTGCATGGGCAGCACGAACGAACCGACGAAGCGGCCGGGATAGCGGCGGGCCCAGTCGGCCGCCTGATCATTGCACGTCCGGCACAGGGCCAGGTCCAGCGCCGGTTCGGCCCAGGAACTGCCCTGCAGGACGGTGCTGGAACTGACCACGCTGACATCGATGCCGCGTGCATCCATGTCAGCGATGATGGCACGGGGATCATACATGCGTCCCATCAGGCCCTGCGCCCCTGGCCTCGGCGCGCTTGCCGGCGTCGCGCCGAACCCGGTGAACACGGTCTTGTTGGTGGAAGCCGCGAACACGGTCTCCTCCAGCATATGGCAGTGGAAATCGATGACCCGGGCGGGCGGAGAGGGATTCGGGCGGGACATGGGAAAGGCTTCCTGTTTCATCGCGCCGCCTGGATGTTGGCCGACCGGGCCACGTCGGACCACTTGCGCAGGTCGGTGTCGAGCGCGCGCGCCAGTTGCTCGGCCCCGCCTGCGCCCGGCACCATGTTCAGCCCCTTCATCCGCTCCGCCACCCTGGCGTTGCGCAGCGCCTTGGCGGCGTCGCCCTCCAGCCGCTTGACCACCGCCGGCGGCGTCTTCGCCGGCGCGAACAGCCCGGCCCAGTATTCGATCTCCAGCTCGGGCAGGCCCAGCTCGGTCACGGTGGGCACGCCGGGGAGCGCCGCCAAGCGCTGCGGCGAAGTCACCGCCAGCGCCTTCACCTTGCCGCCCGCCAGGCCGGAAATCGCCGGCCCGGTGTCGACCAGCGCCATCGCCAGGTCGCCCGAGGCAATGGCCGTGATCGTCTCGCCCATGCTGCGGTACTGGATGAATTCGCCTGGCACCTTGGCCCGGAGCTTGAACATTTCGGAAGCGAACTGAAAAGCCGGCCCCGATCCGCCATAGTTCGCGCGATCGGGGTGCTTGCGCAGGTACTCGACCAGTTCAGGCAACGTCGCCACGGGCAAGTCGGACTTGACCAGCAGCACCAGCGGAAAAGTGGCGAGCATGGCCACCGGCGTGAAATCCTTCTGCGGCGAATAGCGCAGATTGGGCGTCAGGATCGTGGTGAACACCATATTGCCGATAGGCGCCAGCATCAGCGTGTAGCCATCGGGATCCGCCTTGGCGACGAACTCCGTACCGATGACCCCGCCCGCGCCGCTCTTGTTCTCGACGACGACCGGCTTGCCCAGGCTCTCGCCCATCTGCTCCGACAACAGGCGCGCCAGCGTGTCCATGCCTCCTCCCGCGGCCTGGCCAACCACGATGCGGACCGGACGGTCGGGATAGGCGTCGGCGGCATGGACCGGGCCGAGGGCGAGCGCGGACAGCGCCACGAGCAGGAATCTGGACAACATGGTGTCTCCGTATGGATGGGTGTCGTTATGCGGCGCAGTGTAGGCAGGACACCCTCGCAGAACCAGCGGACCGCGTGGATACAGAGAATCCATCCGATGGATAACCCGCCTTCGCGCCGCGCGGGTCCAGGGCTTCCCAGCGCAAGCCCGGGGTCGACACGCGCGCGATTTTCGATAGAATTCGTTATATACAGCGGTAGCTAACGAATTGGATGCCCCTTCCCGGCGCCAGACGCCCTTCCTTGCCCAGGACCTCTCATGACATTCGAATTCCAGCACGCCCCCCATCCGGTCGACACCCTGCCCGCCCACCTGCGCCAACGTTCGACGCTGATCCTCCTGGCCCTGGGCCTGCTGGCCGTCTTCCTCCACGCCATCTTCCGTTTTCCGCTGCAACTACCCGGCCATCACGGCCTGGAATGGATGGCCTTGCTCGTCATGGCCCGGCATGTCTCGACCTACCGCTGGGCGGCAACCATCGCCGCCTGCGGCGCGGCGGTGACGGCCGCAAGCCTGCCCGTCCTCGGTTTCCACTCGCCGCTGGCGCCACTGTTCTATCTGCTGCCAGGCGTCTGCCTGGACCTGCTATTCCTGGCCAGGCCCACGACCTGGCGTGCGAGCACCTGGCTGGTAGGCACGCTGGCCGGCCTGGCATTCGCCAGCAAGGTCCTGGTCCAGTGGATCGGGTTCGCCGTGTTCGACTTCCCCTTCGGCGCGATCGCGCGTCACGGACTGTTCCACGTCCTCGCCCTGCACTTCGCATTCGGTTTCGCCGGCGGCGCCATCGGCAGTGCCCTGCCGCTGCTGAAGAAGCCTCATTCCTGATCCCCTCCCGGCGCATGCCGCCGGACCGCCCCGAAAACCGCCACCCTCGTTCGAACACCGTTTCGAGCGGGCGGCGGCGGCTTGTTCCGATCACCCGCCTTTCATCACACCATGCCAGCCCACCCGCCCCGTCCCGCCCGTGCCGCGCTCCCGCCCTATCTCTGTGCAGGCCTCTCCGCACTCGCCCTGCCCGCCTTCGCGGCGGAAACCGATGCCACCAGCTCCGGCATTCTGTCCGAAGTCGTGGTGTCCGCACGCCGTATCAGCTCGGAACAGGTGGCGACCCTGGAGACCGTCACGCAGGAGGACATCAGCGCCAGCGGCGCGCGCACGCTGGACGAGGCCCTGCGGCTGCTTCCCGGCGTCTATGTCTCGGTCGGCGGCCAAGGCACGCCGCGCATCCAGATCCGCGGCCTGCAGGTGCGCAGCATCAAGCTGCTGGTCAACGGCATTCCGGTCAACTCCACCTACGAGAGTGATTTCGACCCGACGCAGATCCCCGTCACCCAGATCGACCGCATCAAGGTGAGCAAAGGCGCCAGTTCCGTCCTGTACGGCGACGGCGGGCTCGGCGGCGTCATCAACATCATCACCAGGCGCGGCCAGGGCGCTCCCGCCCTGACCGGCGCGGGCGTGGAAGCGGGAACCTCCGGCTACCGCCGCGCGTGGGCCTCCACCGGCGGCTCCAGCGGCGACTTCGACTTCTCGCTTTCGGCCAACCACCAATCGCGGGATGGCTACCGGCTGTCCAGCGATTTTTCGCCGAACGACAGGCAGGGCAAGGGGCGCCGCATCAACAGCGACCTGGACCGCAGCAACCTGTACCTGAACCTCGGATACCGGCTGGATTCGGATTGGCAGCTCGGCTTCAACCTCAATGCGATGACCGGCAAGCAAGGCATCCCCCCGGTCATCTACGACAACTCGGTGGACCGCTATGCATCGCGCACCCGCTACGAGCGCCTCACCAACCAGAAAAGCCTCGCCATGCAATGGATCGCCGCCTGGCAGCCGGCCGACAGCCCGTGGTCCGCGCGCTTCTGGTTCTATGACAACCAACAGTCGGAAAACAGCAACAGCTACGATGACGCCAGCTACAGCTCCATGAGCGATCCGGCGCTGAACAACACCTATGCCCTGCGCAACCGGACGCACACACCCGGCGCGCATGCCGAGGTCCGCTACGACTTCGCCAGGCTCGGCAACCTCACGTTCGCCACGGACATCCGCCGCGACAACTGGAGCAGCCATGGCGTGATGCACGATCTTGCGGTTTCTGGTGGCGGTGGCGGTGGTGGCGGTGGCGGTGGTGGCGGTGGCGGTGGCCGCAATACCTACACCGACCGCCCCTATGATGAAAGCCAGGGCGTTACCGTGCGATCTTTCGCGCTCGAATACGCGGTATCGCCCAGCGACGGCCTGACCCTGACAGCCGGCGTCGGGCGGCACCTCCAACGCATCAACAGCGCAACGACCCTGGGCGCGACCTCCTATCTCATCGGCGCATCCCAGGAACTCGACGCCCGGACCCGCCTACGCGCATCGCTGTCACGCCAGGCGCGCATGCCCAGCCTGCGCCAGCTCTATGACCCGACCCGCGGCAACCCCGGCCTGCGGGCGGAATCGGCCCTGAACGCGGAGCTTGGAATCGAGCACCAGCTTGACGAACGTACCCGGCTCTCGGCAACGCTCTTCCAGAACCGTGTCTCCAACTACATCGAGAACAGCGCGGCCACCGATCGTTTCGAAAACTTCTCGCGCTATCGCTTCCGTGGATTGGAACTCGCCACCACCGTGCACGCGGGGCGGACCTTGCTCATCAACGGCTCATACACCTACCTGCAGGCCCGCAACATGGACGGTTCGGGCGTGGACGATCTGCAATATCGTCCACGCCATACGATAGGCGCGGCGGCCGCGTGGCGGTTCGCCCCCGACATGACTCTGTCCGGCACGGTCGAATACGTCAGCAACCTGCCCTATTATTCGCGCGACACCCCGCCCTCCAAGGCCCGCCTGGGCAGCTTCGTCCTGCTCGGCGTCAGGGTGGCCAGGCAATTGCCCGGCACCGACATGACCCTGTACGCGGGCGCGTCGAACCTGCTCGACAAGAACTACCAGACCAGCTACGGGCTGCCCCAGCCAGGCCGGACGATCTACATCGGCATGGCCTACCGGCTGTAGCCGGGCCATCAAGGAAACCCGCCATGGACACTCGCATCCTGCTCTGCATCGACGATACCGACGATCTGGACAGCCCAGGCACCGGCGAACTGGCCGAAGAGATCGGCGCCCATATCCGCACCCGGGGGTGGGACGTCCCCGCCCCCATCACGCGCCATCAACTCCTGATCCATCCCGACATTCCCTACACCTCGCACAACAGTTCGATGTGCCTGGCCGCGACCATCGACGGGCGGCACTATCAGGCCTTGATCGACTGGAGCGGCGACTTCCTGGCCAAACGCAGCGCGCCGGGCTCCGACCCCGGGCTGTGCGTGCTCCGGCCGGACAAGCTGGACCAGCCCGCCGCGCTGATCAGCTTCGGGCGCCGCGCCAAGGCGGAGGTGCTCGAACAGCGGGCAGCGCACGAACTGGCGGCGGCGCTTGGCATCCACCTGTCGGAACACGGCGGCACCGGCCAAGGCGTCATCGGTGCGCTGGCGGGCGCAGCCCTGCGGCTGGAAGGCAAGGATGGCCGCATGCGCGGCACGCTGCGAGACTTCGCCGCCGGAACACAGGTGCCTGTCCTGGCGCTGCTGCAACATCCCGCCGTCGACGAGGTCCGGCAGGTGGACGGGCCCGCCCTGTCCCTCGATGCGCTGGTCATGATCGGCGAAAAACCCAAGAGCGTCATGCAGGACGGCCGCTTCGTCCTGCTGGTCCAGGCCGATACCCCCACCCACCCCGGCATCTGGCGTACCTGTACACGCCAGGAGCTCCAGGCCTACTAGGTCCACGCCATGCCCCGATCCGATCCTGCCCCTGGCCTGGACCTCGGCATCCCCCGCGGCGACCATGCCGCGGCCACGGCGCAAGCCGCCCGCTGCCCAGGCTTCACCCCCGACGACGAGGACGAATGGGCCGCCGACGAGGCGCGTTCCTGTTTCAATTGCCGCTGGCGGCGCTGGACGCCCGCTTCGTTCCGCTGCCTGGCTCCCACCCCGCCGACTTGACGTAGTCCCCATAACTGGTAGCATCCCGCCCGTCGGCCATCCTCCCTCCGCCCTGCCGGGCCGCGGGTGGCCGGAACCCTAGCCACGACGATACCGAGTTGTCCGCCCAGATCGCCCGCCTGATTCCGCCGGGCCCCCTGCCGACGGGGCTGCGCCTATGGTGCTTTGCGCCAGGCCTCGCCATGCACGGCGATTTCGCACCTTGCGGCGTCTTCCGGCCATTGCGCGCCACCTTCCTCGACGCCCAGGAAGCCGCTGCCCGCTCCGCCTACGCCCGGTCCAAACCGGGCTAAATCCAGGCTCCGCGGCCTATCCGCCGCCCTTGCCCTTTCGAACACCGATAGGCGCGCCCGCCCTGGGTCGCGCCCCGGTACCGCCTCGACACAACGCCGCGCCCCGCGCGCGCGCCGGCACGCTCGTTCAGCCTGGATGGCACCATGGAACTCACCAAGCAATTCGTCAAAGCCAAGAACCCCTGCACCGGCGGCTACCGCTGGTTCATCCGCGACCACAACGGACACGGAGACTATCAAGCCATCCTCGATGCCCTGGTGGCCGATGGCCGCATCGACGACGCTTGCTGGCTGCTGGACCAGTTCGGTCCGGTCGACACGATCCTGCGCCTGGATACGGTGGATGCCCACGCCCTCGTGTTCGCGGGTACGCTCGAAGTCCGCAACGGCATCACGGTGGATACCCTCGTGCGCGCCGGCCGCCATCTCTGCACGGGCGGCGGCATACGGGCCGGCACCGCCATCGTGGCCGGCAGCGACATCGAGGCGGCGGGCAACCTGGCCAGCGGCGGCCATATCCGGGCCGGCGGCGACATCTCCGCCGGCTGGGGCATCGAAGCGGCCACCCAGCTCGACGCGGGTGGACACTGCCGGGCGAAATGGGACATCCAGGCCGGCGGCGACATCGTGGCCGGGCAGATGCTGCAGGCGGACGGCGGCATACAGGCTGGCCACACGCTGCGCAGCGGCCGCGGCATCAAGGCCGGCACCGACATCACCACCGGGCACGATCTGCTGGCCGCGCAGGGCATCCTGGCCGGCGGCGACATCACCGCCGGCAACCACATCGAATCGGCATGGGGCATCAAGGCGCTGGGCGACATCCTGGCCCAGGGAGCCATCCGGACCGGGGAAGGCATCGAGGCCGGCGGCGGGATCGGCTGCGGCGCGGGCTACGGCATCTACGCGGGGCTCCAGGTCAGGCGCGATGCCTGGGCCGACAGCGCCCGCATCCAGGCCCGGCAGAGACCGGATGGCCTGATCAGCGGCCACTGGGCCGGCCAGGAGCCCTGAGCGCCGCCGCGGGCCCGCTACGGACGCCAGGCACTGGTCACGTGGGACAGGCCATGGTGCGGCCCTCCCGATAGCCCCTCCGATAACTCGCGGGCAACCAGCAGCACGCGGTCGGAGAGTTCGCGCAGACGGCGCGGCTTGAATCTGGCGTCCGGCCCGGACACGCCTATCGCCGCGATGACGTTGCCCATGCCGTCGCGTATCGGTGCCGCCACGCCACTGACCGCTTCGCGCCATTCGCAACGATTGACGGCATAGCCCCGCTTCCTGATCAAGGCCATTTCGGCTTCGAAGGCCGCCGGGCTGACGATGGTGTGCGGCGTATAGGCCACCAGTTCCTGGGACATCGCCGCCAGCCACTGCGGGGTGCGAAAGGCGATCATCGCCTTGCCCGTGGCCACACAATGGGCGGCCGCGCGCCCGCCTATCTGCGAATAGGCCCTGACCGGGTTCAGGCTTTCGACCTTGTGGACGTAGACGACTTCCTTCTGGTCGAGCACCGACAGATGCACGGACTCGCCGGTGTCGTCCATGAGCGCATCCATGACGCCTTCGGCATGACGGCGCAGGTCGAACCCCGACAACGCGGCCGACCCCAGCTCCCATAGCTTGATCGAAATGCTGTAAGAACCGCCGTCATGGCGGATCACGTAGCGCTGCGCGGCGAGTGCCTGCAGCAGCCGGTGCGCGTTGCTCTTGGGCAGGCCCAGCGCCCGGGCGATGTCCGTGACGCCCAGCGCGCCCTGACTGCGCGCCAGCAACTCGACGACGGCCAGCCCCTTGAGCAGGGTGTTGTTCATGGCGATACCTTGCAAGATCGTTCCATATTCTAGAACAGTTGTACCTATTCTGAGAACACTCCTAAGCTCTCTCCCATTCGACAAGGAGACATAGACCTCATGAGCGACATCGAACCCCGCGAACTGCCGTTGGCCGGCATCACCGTCATCGAGTTCTGCTCGATCGCGGCCGGCCCGTTCTGCGGCATGCTGCTGGCCGACCTGGGCGCCGAGGTCGTCAAGGTCGAGGCGCCCGGCGGCGACGCCATGCGCGCCTGGCCCCCGCTGAACGAGGGATACAGCGAAAACTTCGCCTCGTTGAACCGCAACAAGCGCTCGGTCGTGCTGGACCTGAAGAATCCCGCGGACGTCGCCACCGCCCGGTCGCTGGTGGACAAGGCCGACGTCCTCATCGAGAACAACCGGCCCGGCGTCATGGACAGGCTGGGACTGGGCTACGCGGCGCTGTCGGCGCGGAATCCGGCCCTGGTCTATTGCTCGATTTCCGCCTATGGACAGAGCGGCCCGCGCGCCCAGGAAGGCGGCTTCGACCTGACCATGCAGGCAGCCGCCGGCGTGATGAGCGTGACCGGCGACTCGGATGCGCCGGTCAAGTGCGGCGTGCCTATCTCCGACTTCGCATCGGGCCTGTACGCGGCCTTCACCGTGGCCTCCTCGCTGCTGAAGGCGGTCAGAAGCGGCCGCGGCGCCCACCTCGACATCCCCATGTTCGGGTGCACGCTCGCCATCGGCGCGCTGCAGACCAGCGAATACTTCGGCACCGGCGTCAATCCGCGCAAGCTGGGCTCCGCCCATCCCCGCAATGCCCCCTACCAGGCCTATCGCGCCGCGGACGGCCATTTCGCGATCGCGGCCGGCAACGACAATCTGTGGCACGCGGTCGTACGCGCCGTCGAGCTGCCCGACCTGGCGCGCGACCCGCGCTTCGCCACCATCCTGGATCGGGCCAGCAACCAGGTGGCACTGAAAGAAATACTGGAGACCCGCTTCGCGCTGCATGGCGTGGACCATTGGATCGATGTCTTCCGGCAGGCCGGCGTGCCGCATGCCCGCATCAACGACTACGCTTGCGCGCTGGCCGATCCCCAGGTCGAGCACATGGACTGGGTGCGGGGACTGCGTCTGCCAGGCGGACGCGACACGCGCACCTTCGCCTCGCCGGTCCGCCTCGACGGACGATCGCCGCCGATACGGCGCACGCCACCCGCGCTCGGCGAGCACGGCGAGGAAATCCGCGCCACCTTGAACCAGGAGACCCAGGCATGACGGCCCCGTCCCCCCTTCCCGGCCGTCTGGCCGATTTTGTCCAAGGCATGAATGCCGCGGTCGGCGCCGGAGCGGACGAAACCCGCGCCGTCAGGGCGTGTGAGGCGCTGTTGCAAGAACTCGTCGCCCACGACGACTGGCTGCCCGAGGACTGCTCCCGCCCCCACCCGGTCCACTACCAGCAGTACCTGCTGCACCGGGATCCCGCCGACCGCTACTCGGTCGTCAGCTTCGTCTGGGGGCCGGGCCAACGCACGCCCGTCCACGATCACTGCACCTGGGGCGTCATCGGCATGCTGCGCGGGGCCGAATACTCGCGCGCCTATGCCAGGGAAAACGGCCGCCTGGTCCCCTCCGCCATCGAGGAGCGCATCGAACCTGGGCAGACGACCTGCGTGTCTCCGTCCATCGGCGACATCCATCTCGTGCGCAACGCCTTCGACGACCGGGTTTCCATCAGCATCCACGTCTATGGCACGGACATCGGCAAGCAATCGCGCCATGTCTACGATCCCGACACCGGCGCCGTCAAATCCTTCGTTTCTGGATACGCCAATGCCTGACACCGTGCTCCAGATCGAGACCGATGCCGGCGTCCGCCGCCTCAGGCTCGACCGGCCGTCATCCGGCAACGCCCTGTCGGCGGATCTGGTGGATGCATTGACCGACGCCGTCGAAGCCTGCTTCCGCGACGGCGTGCGCCGCCTCGTGATCGAAGGCGCGGGCCGCCACTTCTGCACCGGCGTGGACCTGTCGGCGCTGGACCAGGAAACCGACGACTCCCTATTGGCCCGCTTCGTCCGCATCGAACTGTTGCTGCAGGCGGTGTACCAGGCGCCATTCGAAACGATCGCCATCGCCCACGGACGGGTTGCCGGTGCCGGCGCGGATCTCTTCGCCGCCTGCCGCCGCCGCGTCGTTCTCGGCAACGCCTCGTTCGCCTTCCCCGGCGCCTGCGGCTTCGGCCTCGTGCTCGGCACACGCCGCCTGGCCGCCCGGGTGGGCAGCGACACCGCCCAGGCCTGGATACGGTCCGGCCGCTGGATCGATGCCGAAGAGGCCCTGGCGGCGGGCCTGGCCCAAACGCGCATCGACGCGGCGGAGAACCTGGATGCGCCCTCCGCCGGCCTCCCCGACGCCTTTACCCAAGCCTTGCTCGACCAGGCCATGCAGGCCCCGGGAGCCGCCGATCTCGACCTTGCCCTGCTGGCCCGCTCGGCGGCCCGGCCCGGCCTCAAACGACGCATCCAGGAGTATGCCGCGCGCGTGCGCGCGGCCAGGCAGCAGTAGCCCTTCCACAACAAGCGCGCTCGCAGAGGCGCACGACAGGAGACATGCATGTTTCATCGTCTTGCCGCGGGCGCGGCACTGGTATTGCTGAGCCCGTTGTCCCATGCGGCCCCCGAGTCCGCGGCCTTCCCCACCCGGGCCGTCAAGATCGTCGTCGGCTATACGCCCGGCGGCGGCACCGACATGACCGCGCGCCTGCTGGCGCAGCAACTGGGTGAAAAACTCGGCCAGTCGGTGATCGTCGAAAACCGGCCGGGCGCGGGCCAGAACATCGGCGCCACCTACGTCGCCCGGGCCGAACCCGATGGCTATACCCTGTTCCTCAGCTCTTCGGCGCTGGCGATCAATATCAGCCTGTTTCCCAAGCTTGACTACGACCCCGTCAAGAGCTTCGCGCCCATCGCCGTGTTCGGCCAGAGCCCCAATCTGCTCGTGGCGTCGAGCAAGCTGCCGGTGACGGACGTCAAGCAGCTCATCGCCTATGGCAAGCAGCACCCCGGCGCATTGAATTTTTCGTCGTCGGGACACGGCAGCACCCAGCATCTGTCCGCCGAGCTCTTCAAGCTGCGGACCGGGATTTCGGCCACGCACGTTCCCTACAAAGGTTCGGGGCCGTCCATCAACGGCGTGCAGACGGGCGAGGTCCAGTTCACGTTCATCAACATCCCCTCCATGTCGGCGCTGATGGGCAGCGACAAGGTCAGGATCCTGGGACTGACGAGCTCGAAGCGGTCGCCAGCCGTGCCCGACGTGCCCACGCTGGCGGAGTCCGGCGTCGAAGGCATGGACGTCGCCGCCTGGTACGGCCTGCTCGCGCCCGCCGGGACGCCGCCCGCCATCGTCAAGCGCCTGAACCAGGCGGTCAACGACGCGTTGGCCGACGAGAAATTCCGTGCCCAGCTGATGCAGGCCGGCGTGGAACCCATGGTGAACAGCACGCCGGAATTCTTCGCCTCTTTCCTTGCCGACGACATCGCTCTCTGGAAGAAGGTGATCAGCGCCGCCGGCACCAAAGTCGATTGATGTCCCCCCATCCCCTTAGACAGGAGCAACACATGTTCGAGAACTGGAAGGAACTGCTGGGCACCCTGCGCCAGTCGTCCAACAAGCTGGGCAACACGAACCCCAAGGTGCTGGAGGCCTACCGGGGCCTGAACGCCGCCCTCGGATCCAACGGCGCGCTGGACGCCAAGACCCGCGAGCTGATCGCCCTGGCCGTGGCCGTCACCACACGATGCGACGGCTGCATCTCCTCGCATGCCGCGGCCGCGGTCAAGGCCGGCGCCACGGAGGCCGAAGTCAGCGATGCGCTGGGCACGGCCATCGCGCTGAATGCCGGCGCGGCCTACGTCTATTCGCTGCATGCCATGGAAGCCTTCCAACAGAACGCCTCCGCATGAAGGCGGCGTTCGCCCGGCATCGCCCATCCCCGCCCATCGACAGGAGACACGCCCCATGAGCGCCTATGTCATCGACAGCGCGCTGTTCCGGGACCAATTCAGCACCGCCGCCACCCGGAGCATTTTCAGCGACGAACAGACCGTCCAGAAATGGCTGGACGTGGAAGCAGCCCTTGCCCGCGTACAGGCCCGCCTGGGCATCATTCCCCAGCACGCCGCCGACGAGATCCAGGCCAAGGCCAGGGTCGAACTCATCGACCTGGCCGAGCTGAAGCAGGAAATGGACCGCACCAGCCATCCCATCGTCCCGCTGCTGCGGGCAATGAAGAAAGTGTGCGACGGCGACACCGGCGAATTCATCCACTGGGGCGCGACGACGCAGGACATCGTCGACACCGGCACCGTCCTGCAAGTCAAGGAAGCGCTGGAACAGATCGAGAACAACTACCGGCGGGCCCATGCCCACGTCATCGCCCTGGCCGAACGGCACCGCGACCAGACCATGGCCGGACGCAGCCACGGCCAACAGGCCCTGCCCATCACCTTTGGCTTCAAGGCCGCGGTGTGGGCGGCCGAGATCGGCCGCAACCTGGAACGCCTGCGGCAAATGAAGGAACGGGTGCTGGTTGGCCAATTCTCCGGCGCGGTCGGGACGCTGGCCGCCCTGGGCGGCCAAGGGATCGAGGTGCAGGAAGCCCTGTTCAAGGAACTGGACCTCGCCTGCCCGGAGATCTGCTGGCACGTGGCCCGCGACGGCATGGCCGAGCTGGCGTGCGTACTGGCGATCTGCACCAGCACCGCCGGCAAGATCGCCCACGAGGTCTACAGCCTGCAGAAAACCGAGACCGCCGAACTCGAAGAGCCCTTCACCATGGGGAAGGTGGGCAGCAGCACCATGCCCCACAAGCGCAACCCGCCCGCCTGCGAAGGCATCGTGGCGATTTCGCGCGTCGTCCGCAGCACCGTGGCGCTGGGACTGGAAGGGATGATGGCCGAGCACGAACGCGACAAGATCGTGCTCCAGACCGAACGCGAGTTCATCAGCCGTTTGTGCTGCATGGCCGACGCGGCCTTCGCCAAACTCGCCTACGTCACCGCCGGCCTGACCGTCCGGGGCAACAACATGGAGCGCAACCTGTCCGTGCAAAAAGGCCTGTTGCTGTCGGAAGCCGTCATGATGAAGCTGGGCGACCACCTGGGCAGGCAGGAAGCCCACGAACTGGTCTACGAGATCTGCATGGACGTGTTCGAGCAAGGCGGCACGTTCAAGGATGGCCTCCTGGCCAATCCGACCATCGCCCGCCACCTCAAGCCGGAGGACATCGACCGCATGCTGGATCCCCAGGCCTACACCGGCGCCGCCGGCCTCTTCGTGGACCGCGTCGTGGCCTCTCATCGCGGCGCCACTACCTGACCGATCCATCAAAGCAAAAAAACGGCCTCACGGCCGTTTTTCCTCAGCGCCCCGACTCCAGGGCACGGCGGATCCGGCTCTGCCGGTCCGCCAGTGCCGCCCCCTGGGGGGCGCGTCAGCGCGTAGGGGGGATCAGAAGTTCAACGCCCTCTTGTCCACCGCCAGCGCGGCTTCCTTCACCGCCTCGGACAGCGACGGATGCGCATGGCAGATGCGGGCGATGTCTTCCGACGCCGCGCGGAACTCCATGGCCACCACGCATTCCGAGATCAGCTCGGAGGCCTGCGGACCGATGATGTGCACGCCCAGGATCTCGTCCGTCTTGGCGTCGGCGATGACCTTGACCATGCCGGTCGTGTCGCCCAGCGCACGGGCACGGCCGTTGGCCAGGAACGGGAAAGTACCGGTCTTGTAGGCGCGGCCTTCGGTCTTGAGCGCCTGCTCGGTCTGGCCCACCCAGGAAATCTCGGGCGAGGTGTAGATGACCGACGGGATCGTGTTGAAGTTGACGTGCCCGTGCTGGCCGGCGATGCGCTCGGCCACGGCAACGCCCTCTTCCTCGGCCTTGTGCGCCAGCATAGGGCCGCGCACGACGTCGCCGACGGCCCAGACGTTGGGCAAACCGGTCCGGCAGTCCTCGTCGACCACCACGAAGCCACGCTCGTCCAGCTTCAGCCCCACGCCTTCGGCGTTCAGGCCCTGGGTGTTGGGCACCCGGCCGATGGACACGATCAGCTTGTCGACGACCAGCGACTGTTCGGCGCCGGCGGCGTCGGTGTACTTGACCGTGACGGTCTTGGCCGCGGCCTTGACCTCGGTGATCTTCACGCCCAGGTTGATCTTCAGGCCCTGCTTGGTCAGGACTTTCAGGGCTTCCTTGGCGATCTGCTCGTCGGCGGCGGGCAGGAAGCTGGGCATGGCTTCCAGGATGGTCACGTCCGAACCCAGGCGGCGCCACACGCTGCCCAGTTCCAGGCCGATCACGCCGGCGCCGATCACGCCCAGTCGCTTGGGCACGCCGCCAATGGCCAGCGCGCCATCGTTGGACAGCACTTGCTTCTCATCGAACGGCAGGTCGGGCAGCGCGCGCGGGCTGGAACCGGTCGCCACGATCACGTGCTTGGCGACGAGTTCTTCCTCGGCGGAGCCGGAAACCTTGATCGACCAGCCGCCGTCGACCTGGCCCGAGAACGCGCCCGTGCCATGGAAGAAGGTGACCTTGTTCTTCTTGAACAGGAACAGGATGCCGTCGTTGTTCTGCTTGACGACGGTGTCCTTGCGGCTGATCAGCTTGCCCAGGTCCAGGCCCAGGCCCTTGACCTCGATGCCGTGGTCGGCGAAGTGATGGCCGGCATGCTCGTAGTACTCGGACGATTGCAGCAGCGCCTTCGAGGGAATGCAGCCCACGTTGGTGCAGGTGCCGCCAGGAGCCGGACCGCCCTTGGCGTTGCTCCAGGCGTCGATGCAGGCGACCGACATGCCCAGTTGGGCAGCGCGGATCGCGGCGATGTACCCGCCAGGACCGGCACCGATGACGACGACGTCGAATTGCTTACTCATTTCATTCTTCCAGTTAGAACCCCGATCAACCCAAGACACCGCGCCTTGCGGTACCCCAGGATGCGGTGGATCCGGCTCCGCCGGTCCACCCGCATCGCCCCCTGGGGGGCGCACATCAGCGCGTAGGGGGGATCAGATATCCAGCAGCAGGCGCTGCGGGTCTTCCAGGGCTTCCTTCATCGCGACCAGGCCCAGGACGGCCTCGCGGCCGTCGATGATGCGGTGGTCGTAGGACATCGCCAGATAGTTCATCGGACGGATGACGATCTGGCCGTTCTCCACCACGGCGCGGTCCTTGGTGGCGTGCACGCCCAGGATGGCCGACTGCGGCGGGTTGATGATGGGGGTCGACAGCATCGAGCCGAAGGTGCCGCCGTTCGAGATCGAGAACGTGCCGCCGGTCAGGTCGTCCAGGCTCAGCTTGCCTTCCTTGGCCTTCTGGCCGAACTCGGCGATCTTCTTCTCGATGTCGGCCAGGCTGAGCTGGTCGGCGTTGCGCAGGATGGGGACCACCAGGCCGCGCGGGCTGCCGACAGCGATGCCGATGTCGAAGTAGCCGTGGTAGACGATGTCCTTGCCGTCAACCGAGGCATTGATGACCGGGTAGCGCTTGAGCGCGGCCACGGCGGCCTTGACGAAGAACGACATGAACCCCAGCTTGACGCCGTGCTCCTTCTCGAACTTGTCCTTGTACTTGGCGCGCAGGTCGATCACGGCCTGCATGTTGACCTCGTTGAACGTGGTCAGGATGGCGTTCTCGGATTGCGATTGCAGCAGGCGCTCGGCCACGCGGGCACGCAGGCGGCTCATCGGCACGCGCTGCTCGGGGCGGCCGTTGACCAGGGTCGCGGCGTCGTTGACGATGGGCGCTGCGGCAGGCTTGGCCGCCGGCGCGGCGGCGGCGCCGAGGGCATCGCCCTTGGTGATGCGGCCACCACGGCCCGTGCCTTGCACGGACTCGGGCGCGATGCCTTGCTCGGCCAGCAGCTTGGCGGCGGCGGGCGAAGGAATCGAGGTGGCGGGCGCGGCGGACGGAGCCGCGGCGGCAACGGCAGGCGCCGGGGCGGCGGCGGGAGCGGGAGCCGCGGCGGCGGGCGCGGCGGCGGCCTTGCCTGCCGTGTCGATCTTGGCGATCACTTCGTCCGAGGCGACGGTGCTGCCGTCGGCCTTGACGATCTCGGCCAGCACGCCGTCGGCGGGCGCCGGCACTTCCAGCACGACCTTGTCGGTCTCGATCTCGATCACGATTTCATCGCGCGAGATGGCTTCGCCCGGCTTCTTCTTCCAGGTCAGCAGCGTGCCTTCCGACACCGATTCAGAAAATTGGGGGACTTTTACGTCGACTATAGCCATGTCAGTTATTCCGCAAGGATGGGGAGTTCTTTCTTGGTCCGGCGCCAGGCGGCCGGGAGCCGGGACCGCCCGCGGGCGGTCCCGGACGTAAGGATCACTTGGTCAGCACGACGCCCTTGAGACGGCCGAAGGACTGGTCGAGCAGCGCCTTCAGTTGCTCCATGTGCTTGGAGTAGTAGCCGACGGCCGGCGAGGCCGAGGCCGGACGCCCGGCGTAGGCGAGCTTCTGGCCTTCGTTCATGTTCTCGTACAGGTGATGCTGCACGTAGAACCACGGTCCCTGGTTCTGCGGCTCGTCCTGCACCCAGACCACCTCGGTGACGTTCGGGTACTTCTTGAGCTCGGCGGTCAGGCTCTTGTGCGGGAACGGATACAGCTGTTCGGCGCGCGCGATGACCACGTCGTTGGCGCCGCGCTCCTTGCGGGCGTTGACCAGGTCGTAATAGACCTTGCCCGAGCAGACCAGCAGACGCTTGACCTTGGCGGCGTCGATCGTATCGTCGACTTCGCCGATCAGGGTCTGGAACGACCCCTTGCTCAGATCGGACAGCGGCGAGGTGGCATCCTTGTTGCGCAGCAGCGACTTGGGCGTGAAGATGACCAGCGGCTTGCGGAACTGGCGGATCATCTGGCGGCGCAGCAGGTGGAAGATCTGCGCGGCGGTGGTCGGCTGCACCACTTGCATGTTGGTATCGGCGCACAGTTGCAGGAAGCGCTCGATGCGGCCCGACGAGTGCTCCGGGCCCTGCCCTTCGTAGCCGTGCGGCAGCATCAGCACCAGGCCCGACTGGCGGCCCCACTTGGCTTCGCCCGAGCTGATGAACTGGTCGATCACGACCTGGGCGCCGTTGGCGAAGTCGCCGAACTGGCCTTCCCAGATCACCATCGAGTTGGGCTCGGCGGTCGAGTAGCCGTATTCGAAGCCCATGACGGCTTCCTCGGACAGCAGCGAGTCGATGACGCGGAACGGCGCCTGCGCCTCGGACACGTTCTGCAGCGGCACGTACACGCCCGAATCCCAGCGCTCGCGCTTCTGGTCGTGCAGCACGGCGTGGCGGTGGGTGAAAGTGCCGCGGCCCGAATCCTGGCCGGTCAGGCGCACGGGGTAGCCGGCGGCCACCAGGCTGGCGAAGGCCAGGTGCTCGCCCATGCCCCAGTCCAGGTTCATTTCACCGCGCGCCATGGCGCGGCGGTCCGCCAGGACCTTCTCGACGATGGGGTGGACCTTGAAGCCTTCCGGCACCGTGGTGATGCGCTCGCCCAGGCGCTTCAACTCGGCCTGCGGCATGGCGGTGTCGGCGGCATCCGTCCACTTGCGGCCCAGGAAGGGCGACCAGTCGACGGCGTACTTGTTCTTGTAGTCGGTCAGGACGGGATCGACCGTATGGCGGCCTTCGTCCATCGCGGCGCGGAAACGCTTGACGAATTCGTCGCCCTCGTCGGCGCCGATCACGCCCTGCACCGCCAGCTTGTCGGCGTACAGCTTGCGCGTGCCGGGGTGCTGGCCGATGCGCTTGTACATCAGCGGCTGGGTCAGCGCGGGCGTGTCCTGCTCGTTGTGGCCCAGCTTGCGGAAGCAGACGATGTCGACCACGATGTCCTTCTGGAACTCGACACGGAAGTCCAGGGCCAGGCGGGTGGCGAACACGACGGCCTCGGGATCGTCGCCGTTCACGTGCAGCACCGGCGCCTCGATCATCTTGACCACGTCGGTGCAATACAGCGTGGAGCGGGTGTCGCGCGGATCGGAGGTGGTGAAGCCGATCTGGTTGTTGATGACCAGGTGGACCGTGCCGCCCGTGCCGTAGCCGCGGGTCTGCGCCAGGTTCAGGGTTTCCATCACGACGCCCTGGCCGATGAAGGCGGCGTCGCCGTGGACCAGCACCGGCAGCACCTGCTTGCCGCCTTCCATGCCGCGGCGCTCCTGGCGCGCGCGGGCGCTGCCTTCGACCACGGGGTTGACGATTTCCAGGTGCGAGGGGTTGAACGCCAGCGACACGTGGACAGGGCCGCCACGGGTCGAGACGTCGCTCGAGAAGCCCTTGTGGTACTTCACGTCGCCGGCCGCCAGGCCGCCGTCGTCGTACTTGCCTTCGAATTCGGCGAACAGGTCCTTGGGCATCTTGCCCAGGGTGTTGACCAGCACGTTCAGGCGGCCGCGGTGGGCCATGCCCAGCACCACTTCCTGGATGCCGGCTTCGCCGGCATGCTGGATCAGTTCGTCGATGGCCGCGATGAAGCTTTCACCGCCTTCCAGCGAGAAGCGCTTCTGGCCGACGTACTTGGTGTGCAGATAGCGTTCCAGGCCTTCGGCGGCGGTCAGGCGGTCCAGCACGTGCTTCTTCTGGTCGGCCGACAGGCTGGGGGTGGCTTGCGTGCTTTCCAGGCGCTGCTGGATCCAGCGCTTGATGACCGGGTCGGACACGTGCATGAACTCGACGCCGATGCTGCGGCAGTAGGTGTCGCGCAGCGCCTTCACGATCTCGCGCAGCGTCATGTGCTCGGCGGTCGTGAAGTAGGTATTGGTGGCGGAGTACACCTTGTCCATGTCGGACTCGGTCAGGCCGTAGAAGCTGGGCTCCAGTTCGGGGATGGCCGGGCGTTCCTGGCGCTGCAGCGGGTCGAGATCGGCCCAGCGCGCACCGAGGTAACGGTAGGCGGCGATGATGGACTGGACGTGGACTTGCTTGCCCGCGACCGACAGGTCGCTTTCGGCGGCACGCGGCAGGAAAGCATTGGCTCGCGCACGCTGGGCGAAAGACTCGATGACCGGCGCATGGGCCTGGTCACGGGTCGATTCCTGGCCGTCAACCGCCGGCGTATGCTGCAACTGGTCGAAGTAATTGCGCCAGTTGTCGGGAACGGAACCCGGATTGTCGAGGTAGGCCTCGTAGAGTTCTTCCACGTACGGCGCATTACCCCCAAACAGATACGAGGTGCTGGATTCTTGGATGCTGGACATGATTTGCGCTTCACCTTGCCGGGTGTTTCACCCGTTCGATGCAGGACGGACCTTCCGCGACACGGCTTGGCCGATTAGCGGATAGCTAGTGCAGAAGGCGGTTGATGGAACCTTTCGGTTGGAAGGAATTAAATCAGTAAACCTGTAAAGCATAGCACTTAGGGACTTCCCTCGCTCGGAAAAGCCGCGCGAGTGTAGCGGTTTGAACCACAGCCACCGTACGGGAAGACCCGGCGCCTATCCTTTAGTTCCGATGCTGCAATGCAGCGTCCGCCAACCGCGCCGCCAACCGGGACGGATCAGCCGGATCCCGAGGTCCCAGCCGGATGCGAAGAGCATTCCGCCACGGGTCTTTTGGCGTTCGGGGGGCCCCGCGGGTCAGGCGTGCGGGGAAGCGCGCCGGGCGTAGTCGTCCTCGATGGTGGCGACCATCGCCAGGAAAGCGGGCGGCGTCCTGCCGGCCAGACGTTCGGCCAGGACGGCCAGGTGGGCATGCCAGCCGCCGGAGACGTCCAGGCGGGTGGCCCGGTCCTTCAGGCGGGTGTGGGTGATGGTCAGGCGGGTCTTGTCTCCTTCCGGAGCCAGCTCGAACACCACTTCGGACGGCGGTTCCTTTCCCCCGCCCCAGGTCATCGCCAACAGGCGCGGCGGGTCGAGGCGCAGCACCTGGTGGCGGCTGCGGAAAACGCCCTCGTACTTCCTGAATCGCTCGGGAATCGGCGCCCGGTGCGGCGACAGCCCGGCATTGTCGAACACCAGATCGAAGGACTGCCCGGGCGCCGCGGGCAGTTCGCCCGGCGCCAGCCACTGCGCGCGTTTGTCCGAGTCGGCGATCCAATGCCATACCCGCTCGATCGGGCCGGGCAGCAGGCGTTCGAAACGCACGGCCGTTTCCTCGTCCGCCACCCTGCCGTGGCCGACCCGGCTCGCGAGCACGCCGGCCAGATTGTCGAACATGATTCGCCAGGCCGCCGCCGATCCGCTGTCCTGCCCGGCGGGCGTCCGCGCCAATTCCCTGGCGATGCCCGGACCTGACTGGACGAAGCGCATCAGGCAACCGCCCTCCCCGCCGGCCTCGACCTTCATGGCCAGCACGTCGCTGTCCGGCGAGGATTGCGGCATCGCGAAACTCATGGACAGGCGACGCGGCGGATCGAATTCCAGGATTTCCCCCTGGACCGTGTGGTCGGCGCCGTCGCGCCGGTCGGTGATCGACCAGTTTCCGCCGGCACGGGCCGCCAGGGCCACGGACTGGCCTTCGCCGTAGGCGGAGGTGAACAGCCAGCGGCGCACCAGGGCCGGATCGGTCCAGGCGGCGAAAACCTCCTCTGGCGGCGCGTCGTAGTGCCGTTCGAGCCGCAATTCGGTGCCGGGGCTCTTGTTCATTTCCGCGTTCCTTTACCGGTTTCTTACCGGGAAGAAGATGTCGATGGTCCCTTCTCTTCGGCCTCCAGCAGTGCCTGCAAGGCATCGAGCCGGGTGCTCCAGAAACGTTCGTAGACACTCAGCCACGCCTGCGCATCGGCCAGCGGCCCGGGTTCGAGCCGGCAGAAATGCAAACGCCCCTGCACGCGCCGGCGCACCAGGCCGGCGCCCTCCAGCACCTTGAGGTGCTTGGAGGCGGCGGCCAGCGACATCGTGAAGGGCGCGGCCAGGTCCCCCACCTTGCGCTCGCCTTCCGCCAGGTACCGCAGCATCTCGCGGCGGGTGGGATCGGCAAGCGCGTGGAAGACTCGGTCCAGCGCGGAAGCTTTATATTCAACCATGAGGTTGAATATAAAGCTTCCGATAAAAATATTCAACCTTTTGGTTGAACATTTTCCCCACCCACCCTACTGCCAACCGTAGCGGCGCACGTAGATACCCTTCATCGCCTGGGTCAGTCCCATATAGGCCAGCAGGATCACCGGCAGGAACGCGAAGTACAGCGGCGGCAGCGCCTGCAGCTTGAAGTAGTGCGCCAGGGGCCCCATCGGCAGGAAAATGCCGATCGCCATGATGACCGCCGTCATCACCAGCAGCGGCATGGCGGCGCGGCTCTGGATGAACGGGATCCTGGGCGTGCGGATCATGTGCACGATCAGGGTCTGCGTCAGCAGCCCCACCACGAACCAGCCCGACTGGAACAGCGTCTGATGCTCGGGTGAGTTGGCGCCGAACACGAACCACATCAGCGCGTAGGTCGTGATGTCGAACACCGAGCTGATCGGCCCGAAGAACACCATGAAGCGGCCAATGTCCCCGGGGTTCCAGCGCTGTGGCTTCTGCAGCAGTTCATCGTCGACGTTGTCGAACGGAATCGCGATCTGCGAAATGTCGTACAGCAGGTTCTGCACCAGCAGGTGCATGGGCAGCATGGGCAGGAACGGAATGAAGGCCGAGGCCACCAGCACCGAGAACACGTTGCCGAAGTTCGAGCTGGCCGTCATCTTGATGTACTTGAGCATGTTGGCGAAGGTACGGCGCCCTTCCTGCACGCCCTCCTCCAGCACCATCAGGCTCTTTTCGAGCAGGATGATGTCGGCGGCTTCCTTGGCGATGTCCACCGCCGTGTCCACCGAAATGCCGATGTCCGCCGCGCGCAGCGCGGGCGCATCGTTGATGCCGTCGCCCATGAAGCCGACCACGTGGCCGTTGGCCTTGAGCAGGCGCACGATGCGCTCCTTGTGCGTGGGCGTCAGCCGGGCGAAGACGTTGTGGCGTTCTACCGCCACGGCCAGCTCGCGGTCGCCCATGCCTTCGATGTCGCCGCCCAGCAGCATGCCCCGCTGGGCCAGCCCCACCTCGCGGCAGATCTTGGCCGTGACCAGTTCGTTGTCGCCGGTCAACACCTTGACCGCCACGCCATGCCGGGCCAACGCCTCCAGTGCCGGCGCGGTGGACTCCTTGGGTGGATCGAGGAAAGCCACGTAGCCGATCAGCGTCATGTCCCGCTCGTCGGCCACCCCGAAGGCTTCCTGCACGGGAGGCTGTTCCCGGGAAGCCACCGCGACCACCCGCAGCCCTTCGCCGTTGAACCCGGCCGTCACCCTGCGGATGTCCTCGAGCACGGCCGGGGTCAGGGCCTCGGTCGCCTCGCCATGGCGCACCCCGGAGCAGACCGACAGGACCTCCTCGACCGCGCCCTTGGTGATGATCAGGTGATGTTCGTCGTGCTCGGCCACCACCACCGACATCCGGCGCCGCTCGAAATCGAACGGAATCTCGTCCACCTTGCGGAAATTGGCGGCGGGCTCCAGCTCGCGCTGCATCTCGGCATGCTCCAGCACGGCGACGTCCAGCAGGTTCTTCAGCCCCGTCTGGTAGTAGCTGTTCAGGTAGGCCAGTTCCAGGACAGCATCGGAATCCGCGCCCCAGGCATCGACGTGCCGGGCGAGGAAGATGCGGTCCTGCGTGAGCGTGCCGGTCTTGTCGGTGCACAGCACGTCCATCGCGCCGAAGTTCTGGATGGCGTCCAGCCGCTTGACGATGACTTTCTTGCGCGACAGGAACACCGCCCCCTTGGCCAGCGTGGAGGTCACGATCATCGGCAGCATCTCGGGCGTCAGGCCCACCGCGATGGAGAGGGCGAACAACAGCGCCTGCATCCAGTCGCCCTTGGTGAAACCGTTGATCAGCAGCACCAGCGGCGCCATCACGAACATGAAGCGGATCAGCAGCCAGCTCACCTTGTTCACGCCGGCCTGGAACGAGGTCTGTCCCCGGTCGACGGCGGTGACGCGGCCGGCCAGCATGCCGAAATAGGTCTGGTTGCCGGTGCCCACCACCACCGCCGTGGCCGCGCCCGAGACCACGTTGGTCCCCATGAACAGGATGTTCTCCAGTTCCAGCGGATTCACCGTCCCGGGGTCGCGGTGGAGCGCGAACTTCTCGACCGGCATGGCCTCGCCCGTCATCGCCGCCTGCGACACGAACAAATCCTTGGCCGACAGGACGCGGCAATCGGCCGGAATCATGTCGCCCGCCGCCAGCGCGACGACATCGCCGGGCACCAGCAAACGGATCGGCAGCTCCACGCGCCGGGCCGCGCGGGCACGCAGGTGGACACCATAATAGTGCTCGAACAGCGGCGCGGCGTCCTCGGAAACGTCGCGCCTCACCACCGTGGCGGTATTGCTCACCATGGCCTTGAGCGCATCGGCGGCGCGGTTGGACTTGCCCTCCTGCCAGAAACGCAGCAGCGTCGACAGCACGATCATCGTGCCGATGACGATCGTGGCCTTGGTGTCCTCGGTCAGATAGGAGATCGCCGCCAGCAGGGTCAGCAGCAGGTTGAACGGATTCCGATAGCAGTGCCAGAGGTGCGCCCACCAGGGCAGCGGTTTTTCGTGTTCGACCTCGTTCAGGCCCGCGCGCTCGCGTATGGCCTCGGCCTGATTTTCCGACAGCCCGTCCTCGTGGCTGCCGAGGAACGCCAGCAGTTCGCCGGCGTCTCCCTTGGCCGCGCTCACCAGCGTTTTCGTCAGGCCCGGCGGCAATTCGCGGCTGACGCCGGTGCGGGCCACCGTGTCCAGCAGCGCAAGGCGGCGGAAATGGCGGGAAATGTGGCGGGTGCGAAGAAAACCCGCGAAAAAGGCTTTGAGCAGCATGAAGTTCATTGTTCTTCTCCGGGTCGGCCCGCCTGCCGCACGCTGCGCCGCGTACTCAGACAGGGGGTGGATGCTCTGGGTCGGGCACGGTTCTCGTCAGTGCCGCGCGGCCTGGACGGAAGCTGTCCCGCAACAGGCCGCCTGGGCCGGCGCCTGCCGCCATGGCGGCAGACCGGCGGCAGGATGGCCATGGGACGGGAAAGGGACGATGCGCACGAAATCCTCCTCGAAAGTCGAGGCGGAGCGATGACGCGGGCGCGGCGGAACCGCCGTACCTGGCGGCTGACAGTCTGGGGAGAGGATGGACCACGGACGAACGCCGTGGCCGGAACCGCCTCTCGCCTGGCGGCGAGACGGCGGCAGGGGAAACCTGCGCGCTAGCCCGCCGAGCGTTCACCGATCACAAGGACCGGTCGACTACTGCCACTCGAACAAGTACCCACGTCAGGGCCTCCACTGTTGATGAACGGCGCGATTTTATCCGCGCAACGGCGACAGGTCCATGACCCTCGCCATGTACGCCGCCGGCATGCGGACGCGGCCCGCCCAAGCCGCATGCCGCTTGGACCGGGAACCGCGTTTCCGGTTCCCGGCCGGCATGCCCGGCTTATCGGCTGGGCATGTCCTTTTCCGTATAGACCAGTTCGCTGCGGGCATCGGCGGGGATCGCGCCGAACACGGCATCCCAGTCATCGCAGCGCCCGCGCATCCGCGCCAGGCGTTCGGGCTGGCGAAGCGCCAGGTTGGCCCGCTCCCGCTCGTCCGCGGACAGGTCGAACAAATACTCGTTGCCCTCGATCGCCAGGTACTTCCACGGCCCATCGCGCAGGGCTCGCTGGCCGCGGTAGTTCATGCGCCAGAACAGCTCGCGCGGGAACTCGTGCGCGGGCTCACGCAGCACCGGCAGCATGGACACGCCATCGAACGGATAGCCGGGATGGGCCGGCACGCCGGCGATGTCCAGCATGGTCGCGGTCCAGTCCATCGTCATGCAGTGCTGCGCGGACACCGATCCGGGCGCGATCCGGTCGCCCCACTGCACGATGTAGGGAACGCGTATGCCGCCTTCGGTCAGGTCCATCTTGCCGCCCACCAGCGGCCAGGTGTCCGAGAAGCGCTCGCCACCGTTGTCGCTGGTGAAGATGACCACCGTGTCGTCGGCCAGGCCCAGGTCGTCCAGCGCTTTCAGCACGCGTCCGCAGCCTTCGTCCAGCGCCTTGATCATCTCGCCGTAGATGTGGACGGAACCGCCGTCCAGGTGGCGGATGTCCTGGTCGGTGTCGGGATTGGCCCCCCCCTGCGCGCGCGTCTCCCAGGGCCAGTGCGGCGCGGTGTAGTGCAGGCTCAGCAGGAACGGCTGGCGGTCTCCGGCACGCGCACGCAAGTAGGTCTCGGCTTCGTCGGTCAGCAGGTCCGTCAAATAATGGCCGTCGTAGTTGACCGGCTCGCCGTCGCGCACGAGGTCGTGCTTGCCCATGCGGTCCACGTGGCTGAAGTAGCTGACGCCGCCCGACAGCGGACCGATGTGGTACTCGTACCCGCTTTTCTCCGGACCGAAATGCGGGGGATAGCCCAGGTGCCATTTGCCGATCAGCGCGGTGCGATATCCCCGCTCGCGCAACAGCGACGGCAGCGTGGGGTGCGCCGGCGGCAGGCCGATTTCGGTACTGCCGCGGAACCGCCCGGTCATGGGCTCCTCGGCGGCGCCGCGCAGCCGGTACTGGTAGCGGCCGGTAATCAGGCCGAAGCGCGTGGGCGAGCACACGGGCGAATTGGAATAGCCCTGCGTGAAGCGGATGCCGCGCGCGGCCATGCGGTCCAGGTTGGGCGACACAGGCCTGCGGCCGCCATAGCAGCCCAGGTCGGCGTAGCCGAGATCATCGGCCAGGATGAAGATGAAGTTGGTCATACTTGCTTACTCTAGGGTTCCGGTGTCAGTCGACCTTCATGCCGGCCGACTTGATGATCTTTGCATAGCGGTCCCGAACGGTCGCCAGTTCCCTGGCGGCGGCGTCGCCGTCCAGGGTGCCCAGCGTGAAGTCCATCGCGCGCAGGCGCTGCTGCACGTCGGGCTGCGCCAGCACCTGCTCGATCGCCTTGCGCAGGGTCTGGACGACGGTATCCGGCGTCTGTGCCGGCACCATCGCAAGATACAGCACATCCTGGCGGACCTCAGGGTAGCCCAGTTCAGCCGTGGTAGGTACCGACGGCAACAGCGGCGACCGCTGGCTGCCGGTCACGGCCAGGGCTTTCAAGGTACCCGCGTTGACGTGTTGCAGCAGGCCCGGCGTGGCCAGCGCGGCGGCCTGGACCTCGCCCGACACCAGCGCAAGCACCGCCGGCGCGTTGCCGCGATACGGAATGTGATTGATCTTCATGCCGGTAGCCTGTTGCAGCATGCTCAGGCTCAGGTGCCCAGGCGACCCGTTCCCCGCCGAGCTGAACGTGACCGGATCCTTGTGGCCGCGCTCGACCAGGCCTTTCAGCGTATCGGCCTTGGCGGACGGATGCGCGGCGATCAACATCCCGGAGGAAGCCAGGCGCATCACCGGTTTCAACTGGTCCAGGTTGAAGCCCTGCGAGGAATACAGGCTGGGATTGACCGTGAAGGTCGAATCCAGCCCGATCAGTACGGTGTAACCGTCGGGCGCGGCGTTGGCCACCGCGGCCGCGCCGATGTTGCCGCCACTGCCGGTCTTGTTCTCGACCACGAAGGGCTGCTTGAAGATGGCGTTGAGCCGTTCGCCCATCATCCGCGCCATGATGTCCAGCGGACCGCCCGCGGTGAAATTGACGACGAACCTGACGGGCTTGTCGGGATAGCTGCCCTGCGCCGACGCCGCACCCGCCGCAGTGGCCATTACAAACGCCAGCCCCAGCGCCCCGACCCTGGATTTCAACATTTCCCATGCTTCCTGATTGTGCCGGTGCCCTGCCATCGGACGCCGCTCTGTCCGCGCCATCATAGAAGCGCAGGAGATAATATTGGTTGATCTTTTCGCAAATTGCTTGAGCAAAAGGAAATCATGCTGCGCACCCTCGACCCCCGACTGCGCCTGCGCCATCTGCAATGCCTGGTCGCCCTGGCCAGCCACCGCAGCGTGCTCAAGGCCGCCGATGCCCTGGCTCAGACGCCTTCCGCGGTTTCCAAGAGCCTGGCCGAACTGGAGGCGATCACCGGCGAAACGCTGGCGCTCCGCCATCGCAAGGGACTGGAGTTGACGCCCGCCGGGCATATCCTGCTGCGCCATGCCGCGCTCGCCATCGGCGCGCTGCGCGACGGCTTCGAATTGCTGGGCACGGGCGAAAAAGCGCCCGAACACGTACGCATCGGCATCCTGCCCACCGCGGCCGCCACGCTGGTCCCGAACGCGATCCGCCAGATACAGGCGCGCTTTTCCCACCTCGTGGTCACGGCCCACGGCGGCACCAACGCCGATCTGCTGGTGCGCCTGAAACTGCGGGAACTGGACCTGGTCATCGGCCGCATCAGCCACCCCTCGGAAATGGTGGGCATTTCCTTCGAGCACCTGTACATGGAGCCCTTGGTCATGGCCGTGCGCCCGGACCATCCGCTGCTGTCCGTCCCCAGCCTGCAGCCCGCCGACGTCCGCGCCTACTCCATGATCCTGCCCATGAAGGGCACCTATATCCGGCCGGCCGCCGAAACCTTCCTGCAATCGAGCGGCATCGGCATCCCCCAGCAACTGGTGGAAACGCTTTCCTCCACCATGGCGCGCAGCCTGCTGCGCACGGGGGATGCCATCTGGTTCGTCCCCTACGGCGTGATCGAAACCGACCTGGACGAGGGCCTGGCGCGGGCCCTGCCGGTGGACACCAGCCCGACCTCGGCGGCCGTGGGGCTGACCACCCTCGGCACGGGCGAACTGCCGGAAGGGGCCCGCCTGTTCATCGACGTCGTGCGCGAAGTCGCCGGCGAAATGCGCAACCGCAACCGGCGCACGCTGATGCGGGAAGGCTGAAGCGCTCGTGGCGCGGGGAGATAACTGGAAACAAAAACGCGCAAAATGAACACCCTTCCCGCCGCGCCCTTGCCTAACATTCGATCTGTTGCTGTTGCCGAAACGATACGCGGATGACGCGTCAACGGACGATGACCGGATCGAAAGCACGCAGACCTCCCTTACCCGACCATGGCGATCCGCCCACCCCTGCCCCCGCCGGGGAAGGCGGCCCCGCCTGGCGAGGCATGCCGGATCTCGCCCGATGCGCGCTTTTCCTCGATCTGGACGGCACGTTGGCCCCCATCGCCTCCGGTCCGGAAACCGCCTCGGTCCCCAGTTCGACCATCGCGCTGCTGCGGCGCCTGGCGCCGGCCACGGATGGCGCGCTGGCCGTCGTGTCCGGCCGCACGATCGAAACGGTGGACCGCCTGCTGCATCCGCTGCGCGTGCCGGTGGCGGGCCTGCACGGCGCCCAGTGGCGCGGCCCCGACGGACAGGTCTCGGCCGTGCCGATGGACCGGGAACGGGCCGCCCGGCTGCTCGCGCGGCTGCGGGCGATCGCTGCCGGACACGCGGGCACGCGCGTCGAGGACAAGGACATTTCGTTTGCCATCCATTACCGGCAGGCACCGGGGCAGGAATCGCGGATCCGCCGGGAAGTGGCCGAAGCGGCCGCCGCCTTCGAACCCGACTACGTGCTGCAATTCGGCAAGATGGTGGCCGAGGTGCGGCCGCGCGGCGCGGACAAGGGCAACGCCATCGAGCGCTTCATGGCGATCGCGCCATTCTCGTCCCGCCTGCCCGTCATGGCGGGAGATGACCTGACCGATGAGGCGGCCTTCGCCACCGTCGCGCGCCTGGGCGGCGTCTCGATCAAGATCGGCGGCGGCGACACCTTGGCATCGTGGCGGCTGTCCGATCCCGCCGCGCTCGCGGGCTGGCTGGACAGCCTGCTGGCACAATCCCCGGCCAGCGCGCGGCCCCACGGATAGGCGGTCAAGACATGGGCAGACTCGTGATCGTTTCCAATCGTGTGGCCTCCGCGGCCGAGGGCAGAAGCAGCGCGGGGGGCCTGGCGGTCGGCGTGCTCGATGCCCTCAAGCGGCAGGAGGGCCTGTGGTTCGGATGGAACGGCAAGATCGAGGAGGCCGAGAAAGCCGAAGTCGTCGTCCATCGCATCGGCCGCATCGACTGCGCGACCACGGGCCTGTCGCGCAGTGAATATGACCTCTACTATCGGGGATTCGCCAACGGCACCCTCTGGCCCACCTTCCACTACCGCATCGACCTGAGCCGCTACGACGCCCGCGAATACGCCGGCTACCTGGCCGTCAACGAGCGGCTGGCCGGCCTGCTGAAGGAACTGGTCGTCGAGGACGACCGGCTCTGGATACACGACTACCATCTCATCCCCTTCGCCCGCGCCTGCCGGCGCCTAGGGCTGCGCAACCGCATCGGCTTCTTCCTGCACACGCCCTTCCCGCCCGAGGGCATCCTGCGCACCATCCCGCCCCACCGCGACCTGGCCGAAGCACTGTGCGAGTACGATCTGATCGGATTCCAGACCCGCGGCGACGCGCAGGCGTTCCGGGACTATGCGCAACGCCGCCTCGGGCTGCCGCGGGAAGGCGACTCGCTGCGCGGGCCGTCCGGAACGGTGCGCGTGGGCCACTATCCCATCGGCATCCTGCCCGACGACGTCCAGAACAAATCGAAGGCGCGCAGCCGCTCCAAACTGGTCGGCACGCTCAAGCAAGGATTGCAGGAACGCAAGCTCATCATCAGCGTCGACCGGCTGGACTACAGCAAAGGCATGGTCGAGCGCTTCAATGCCTTCGAACGGCTGCTGGAATCGCGGCCGTCTTACCGCGGCCACGTCAGTTTCCTGCAGATCGCCCCGCCCTCGCGATCCGACGTCGAAGGCTATCGCCCGATCCGGCGGCAGCTCGAAACCACGGCGGGCCACATCAACGCCCGCTGGACCGAACTTTCATGGACGCCCATCCGCTACATGAATCGCGCCTATGAACGCGCCGCGCTCCTGTCGTTCTTCCGCGCCTCGCAGGTGGGCTTCGTCACGCCGCTGCGCGACGGGATGAACCTGGTGGCCAAGGAATACGTGGCGGCCCAGGAACCCGAGGATCCCGGCGTGCTGGTCCTGTCCGAATTCGCGGGCGCCGCCGACGAGCTCGCCGACGGCGCGATCATCGTCAATCCCTACGACATCGACGCCATGGCCTGCGCCCTGGACCGCGCCCTGGCCATGCCGTTCGAGGAGCGGCGCGAGCGGCACGGCCACATGATGCAAAGGCTCAAGGACAACGACATCAAGCAGTGGCGCGACCACTTCCTGGCGGATCTCTGACATTGCCACGCGCGCCCGCCCCGCGCCGATACTGATGCGCGGAGCCGGCTCAGGCTTCCCGTCCCGGCTGTTCCAGCGCCGCGCCGCAGTGCTTGCAGTAGTTCGCGTCGTGGTCCTGCCCCGGGGTCAGGCACGCCTGGCAGGCGCGCGTCGCGGCCCGGCGCCGCGCGCTCTCGGCCAGCGTCATCTCCATGGTGACGATGCCCGTCGGAACGGCCAATATGCCCCAGCCCAGCAACATCATCACCGACGCGATGAGCCGGCCCAGCGCCGTATGCGGCGTGATGTCGCCGAAGCCCACCGTCGCGATGGTCGATATCGCCCAGTAGACGCCCACCGGGATACTGGTGAAGCCGTACTTGGGCCCTTCCACCACGTACATGACCGTGCCCATGACCAGGACGATCAGCAGCACCACCGACAGGAAGACCATGATCTTGCGGGACGAGGCGCGCAGCGCCCGGGCCATCGTCAGGTATTCCTCGGTGAACAGGCGCAGCTTGAACACGCGGAAGATACGCAGGAGGCGCAGTACCCGGATGCCGATCAGGAAGGCCAGGCTGGGCGCCAGCAGCGCCGCGTAGGTGGGCAGGAAGGCCAGCAGGTCCACCACGCCGTAGAAACTGGCGGCATAGCGCAGGGGGCGCCGCACGCACGAAAGCCGCAGCACGTACTCGATCGTGAAGAGCACGGTGAAGGCCCATTCCAGCGGCCCGAACAGGCCGTCCAGGCGCTGCGACAGGAACGCCACGCTGTCGGCCATCACGACCGCCAGGCTGGCCAGGATGACCACGCACAGCAACTGGTCGAACCGCCGTCCGGCGGGCGTGCCGGTCTCGAACATCACCGCATACAGCGACCGCCGCCACCCCGCATCCGGCCTGCCGAAAGCCTCGGCGATGCCATGGTCGCGCTCCGTCGATCGGTTTTCCTGCGCCACGACCGCTCCCGCGCCAGCCGCGGCCCGGCGGGCCGCCACTTCCGGCAAGCGAAATCATAGGGGAAGCCGCCCTGCCCGGCCAGCCCGCGCCGTCCGGAGCCGGGGCTCAGCCCCCTGCGCCCTCGCGCGACTCCAACAGTCTTACCAGACTGTAGAGCACACGGTTGGCGGGCGTGCGCACGCCCGTCTCGCCGCCCTTGCGGACGATGTAGCCATTCAGGTGCTCGATCTCGCTCGGCCTGCCGCGCGCCAGATCCTGCGCCGTGGACGACAGCTGGGTAGGCATGCTGCGGCTGATGCGCAGCACCGCTTCCCAGGTGTCGCCGGGCACCGTCACGCCCGCGGCCGCGGCCACCGCCAGGCACTCGTCCACCACATCCCGCATGACGTCCAGTACCGCCGTGCCCTCGACCAGCCGCCCATAGGGCATCTGCGTCGCGGCCGACAGCGCGTTATAGGCGCAATTGAGGATGAGCTTGGCCCAGAGTTCGCCCACGGCATTGGCCGACACCGTGGCCGGGATGCCTGCCGCGCTCAGGACGCCTGCGATCTCGTCGCTGCGGGGCGACGGCCCCAGCACGAGTTCGCCGCGTCCATGGTGGCGCACGTGCCCCGCTCCCGCCATCTCCACCGCCACATAGACCACCGCCGGCACCACCGGCTGGGCCAGCAGCGCCTGCAACCGCTCGGCGTTGTCGACGCCGTTCTGCAGGCTGAGCACGACGGCATCGGCATCCAGGTGCGGCGCGATCTGCCTGCCCGCGTCTTCCGTGTCGGTGGACTTCACGCAAAACAGCACGAGTTTCGCGCCGGCCACGTCCTCGGGGCGCTCGCTGGCCCGCGACGGCACGTGGCCGCGGAAAGACTTCATTTCCAGCAGCAGACCCTGCCTCCTGACCGCCTCCACGTGCGCGGGGCGCCCCACCAGGGCCACGTCGTGGCCGGCGCGGGCCAGCATCGCGCCGTAGTAGCTGCCGACCGCGCCGGCTCCCATCACTGCAATCTTCATGTCCACCTCTGAAACCGGAGTCCTTCTTTCCAGCAGGCCTTGCCCACATCGGCAAGTGTATGCCGATGGCCACATCCTCCCGCAGCCGCCGTTGCCTCGCCCGGCATGGATTGATAAACTTTATGCTCGGCTTTCTGCCTTCACATCCATCACCTCACCCAAGGAGACGCAAAATGAACACCACGCGCATCGTCGTCTCCGGACCGGCTCCCCGGCACCTCTAGGTTGCCTCCGCGGGCGGCGTTCCTGCCCGCACACACTCCCGGACGGTTTTCTGCCCCTCGCACGCCACAAGCGCGCGCTGGCCCGTCTGTTCCCTGTTCCGACTTTGGAGACCCCGCTCCACCGCGAGCCGGGGCTGTCGCAAATGGCATTGAAAAAACTCGATTTCCGCGGACAGTCCTACAAGGACGTCCTTGGCTTCACTTTCCGGCACTGGGCCGAACAGCCCTGGCGCATCCTCACCATCATCGTCGCCGTCCTGCTCTCGACGCTGGCCAGCGTGGTGACGCCGCTGTACGCGGGCCGGCTGGTCGACGCGGTCGCGTCGGGCGCGGCCAGCGATCCGGCGGCCTGGCAGGCCGCCATCGCCGCCTTCTGGGTGCTGGCGGCGCTGGGGGTGGGCGCCACCGCGCTGCGCCAGGTGGTGTTCCTGAGCCTGACCTTCCTCACGCTCAAGATGATGAGCAAGATCGCCGGCAACGCCTTCCATCGCGTGCAGCGCTTCTCGACCGACTGGCACGCCAACAGCTTCGCCGGCTCCACCGTGCGCAAGGTCACCCGGGGCATGTGGGCGCTCGACCTGCTGAACGACACGCTGCTGGTCGCCCTGTTGCCGTCGCTGGTCATGCTGGCGGGCGCGACCGTTCTTCTGGGCGCCACCTGGCCCCTCATGGGCGCAGTGATCGGCGTGGGATCCCTGCTGTACGTGGCGTTGACCGTCATGCTGTCGCTCGGCTTCGTCGCCCCCGCCGCGCGCCTGGCCAACGCCTGGGACACGCGCATGGGCGGCGCGCTGGCCGATTCCATTACCTGCAACGCCGTGGTCAAGGCCTTCGGCGCCGAGGATCGCGAGGAAACGCGCCTGGCGCGGGTCATCCACAAGTGGCGCCTGCGCACCCGGCGCACCTGGGTGCGCGGCACGATCAACGGCGGCGTCCAGGGCACCATGCTGGTGCTGATGCAGGCCGCCATCCTCGGCACCGCGCTGCTGCTGTGGTCGCGTGGGCAGGCCAGCGTGGGCGACATCACCTTCGCGCTGACGACCTTCTTCATGCTCCAGGGCTACCTGCGCGACGTCGGCATGGATATCCGCAACCTGCAACGCTCCATCAATGACATGGAGGAACTGGTCGCGCTGGAACGCCAGCCGCTGGGCATCGAGGATCGCCCGGGCGCGCCGGCCATCGCCATCGGCCCCGGCGAGATCCGCTTCGAGCACGTGGACTTCCGCTACGGGACCCATGACACCCCGCTTTACCGCGATTTCTCGATACGCATCGCGCCGGGCGAACGGGTCGGGCTGGTCGGCCACTCCGGATCGGGCAAGACCACGTTCATCAAGCTGATCCAGCGCCTGTACGACGTCAGCGGCGGCCGCATCACCATCGACGGACAGGATATCTCCACCGTCCGCCAGGCCTCGCTGCGCCAACAGATCGCCATCGTTCAACAGGAGCCCATCCTGTTCCACCGCTCGTTGGCCGAGAACATTGCCTATGCCCGGCCGGACGCCACGCGGGCGCAAGTCGAGCACGCCGCGCGCCTGGCCAGCGCCCATGATTTCATCATGGCCTTGCCCAACGGCTACGAGACCCTGGTGGGCGAACGCGGCATCAAATTGTCGGGCGGCGAACGCCAGCGCGTGGCGCTCGCCCGCGCCTTCCTGGCGGACGCGCCCATCCTGATCCTGGACGAAGCGACGTCCAGCCTGGACAGCGAGAGCGAGGTGCTGATCCAGCAGGCCATGGAGCGCCTGATGGAAGGCCGCACCACCCTGGTGGTGGCGCACCGGCTCTCCACCGTGCGCGCGCTCGACAGGCTGCTGGTGATGGACAAGGGCCGCGTCGTCGAGGAAGGCACGCACGAGGCGCTGATCCGCATCCAGGACGGCGTCTATCGCCGGCTGTTCGAGAAGCAGGCCCTGGAACTGACCAAGGGCCTGTTGCTGGACGGCAATGCATTGCGCAGCGCCGACGATGACTGGCTGTCCGACACGGATCCGCTGGTGGAAGACCCGGCCGACGCGCCGGCCGAGCCGGGCCGCTAGCGGCGCGCCTCGGTGGCCATGCGCACGGCCAGCCCCGCCAGCACCGTGCCCATCAGCCACCGCTGCGCGACCAGCCACAGCGGGCGGCGCGCCAGGAAGGCCGCGATCGAACCGGCCATGATGGCCACCGTCGCGTTGATGCTGATGCTGATCGCGATCTGAGTCGCGCCGAACGCGAAGGACTGCGCCAGGACGCTGCCCTGCTCCGGCCGGATGAACTGCGGCAGCAGCGACAGGTACATCACGGCGATCTTGGGATTCAGCAGATTGGTCAGGAACCCCATCGCGAACAGCTTGCCCGCGCCATCGCGCGGCAGTTCGCGCACCTGGAACGGCGAGCGCCCGCCCGGCTTGACCGTCTGCCACGCCAGATAGAGCAGATAGATCGCGCCGCCCGCGCGCAGCGCATCGTAGGCATAGGGCACCGCCATGACCAGCGCGGTGATGCCCAGTGCCGCGCACAGCATGTAGAACACGAAGCCCAGCGCCACGCCGCCCAGGGACACGAGCCCGGCGCGCGGCCCTTGCGAGATCGAGCGCGAGACGAGGTAGATCATGTTGGGACCTGGCGTCAGCGCCATCCCCAGGGCCACCAGGCCGAAAGCTAGCAGGCTGGACGTATCGGGCATGGTCTTCTCCTGGTGCGGGTGCGCGGATACCCTTGGAATGTGCCCGCCAGCACACGCGACGGGGATCCATCCCGCGATCTCGACAAGAAAAGTAGGCGGCGCGGGCGTTTCCGGCTATCTTAAACCGCGTGTTCGATCCCCGGCCGGGCCGCCCCCACCATGCCATCCGACATCCACCGCCATCCCCCGCTGCGCCACCGCGACGGGCACCACGCCCGCGTCACCTTCGAAGAACTGTTCTTCGACCTGATCTACGTCTTCGCCGTCACACAGATCAGCCACCAGCTCCTGCATCACCTGACGCTCACCGGCGTGATCGAGTCGCTGATCCTGTGGCTCGCCGTGTGGCTGGGCTGGCAATACACCTGCTGGGTCACGAACTGGTTCGACCCCGAAACCCCGCGCATACGGGGCCTGCTCTTCGCCACCATGCTGCTCGCGCTGTGCATGGCGGCCAGCCTGCCCGAGGCCTTCGGCGATCGGGCGCTGCTGTTTGCCGGATCCTATGCCGCGATGCAGGTGGGCCGGACCGCGTACATCGTCTGTCAGTTGCCCGCCGGCCATCCGCTGGCCGCCAACTACCGCCGCATGCTGGGATGGCTGGCCATCGCGGCCGTCTTCTGGATAGCCGGAGCGATGGCCGAGGGGCACACGCTGCGCGCCGTCCTGTGGTTGATCGCGGTGCTGTGCGAGTACGGTTCACCCATGTTCGGCTTCGCCCTGCCGGGCATGGGACGGTCCCATACCCGCGACTGGACCATCGAAGGCGGCCACCTGGCCGAACGCTGCCAGTTGTTCGTGATCGTGGCGCTGGGCGAGACGCTGCTCGCCACCGGCGTCATGCTGGCGGACACCGGAACCTGGAGCACGGCCGTCGTCTCGGGCGTACTGGCCACCTTTCTCGGCACCCTGGCGATGTGGTGGCTCTATTTCGGCACCTCCAGCAAGGACGCGACCGAAGCCATCACGCGCTCGGCCGATCCCGGCCGCATCGGGGCCTATTTCCACTACATCCACGCCATTCTCGTGGCCGGCATCATCGTCACCGCGGTCGGCAACGACCTCGTCATGGCCCACCCTCACGAGCATCTGGGCACCGCGCAGGTCCTCGTCCTGGTCGCGGGCCCGGCCATCTACCTGCTGGGCAGCGCCATCTACAAGAAGGTGGTCTACGGCGCGGTTCCCCGTTCGCACCTGGCCGGCGCCGTGGCGCTGCTGGTCCTGGTTCCCGTGGGCTACGCCGCGACGCTGCTGGCCATGGGCTGGCTGACCACCGCGGTGCTGTCGGCCGTCGGCCTGTGGGAGACACGGCGCCTCCAGCGGCAGCGCGCCCGGCAACCCTCGCCGCCGCTGGCCCATTGAATCGCCCCGGCGCCACTCAACCCAAGGGAATCACGTGTCGCAAGAAAGCCTGACCGCCCGGCTCGACCAACCGGTGGACGACGCCCGGGACCACATCCTCGGCCCCGCCGATGCCGCCATCACGCTGGTCGAATATGGCAGCTACGCCTGCCCGTACTGCCGGGCCGCCAACGAGCGCATCGCCGAGATCCGGCATCAACTGGGCGACCGGCTGCGCTATGTGTTCCGGCACTATCCGCTGCCGGGCAGCGACATCGCGCGCCGCGCGGCGGAACTGGCGGAGCACGCGCGCGACTCCCGCCAGTTCTGGGACGCCCACGTCACGCTGATGACGCATTCGCGCACGCTGTCCGAGGAAGACCTGTCTCTCGTCGCCAGCGAACTGGGCGTTCCATCCGCCGGCGCGGCCCAGGCGGCCGGCGACGCCCAGGCCCGGGCCCGGGTCGAGGCCGACGTCGCCAGCGCCCGGGCCAGCCGGGTCATGGTCACGCCCACCTTCTTCATCAACGGCCGCCGCTACGACGGCCCCTGGGACGAAAGTTCATTCACCGACGCCATGCTGCGGACCCCGGGCCATCGCCTGCGCAGCGTGGCGCAGGACTTCGCGGGCTGGGCACCGTCGGCCGGCGTGCTGCTCCTGCTCGCGGCCGCCCTGGCGGTCCTGCTCACGAACTCAGAACTGGGCGAGAGCTTCGCCGCGCTGTGGGAAACGCCCCTGGCCATCTCGTTCGGGCAGGCCGGCTTCGGCATGTCGCTGCTGCACTGGATCAACGACGGCCTGCTGACCATCTTCTTCCTGGTCGTGGGGCTGGAGATCAAGCGCGAATTCACCGTGGGCCACCTGGCCAATCTGCGGTCGGCCGCGCTGCCGGTGGCGGCGGCCCTGGGCGGCATGCTCGTGCCCGCGCTGGTCTACAGCCTGGTCGTTCCCGCCGGTCCGTGGTCGCACGGCTGGGGCGTGCCCATGGCCACCGACACCGCCTTTGCCATCGCGTTGATCGCGATGATGGGCAGCCGCGTCCCCATCGCGCTGCGGGTGTTCCTGACCGCCGCGGCCATCGTCGACGACATAGGCTCCATCGTGGTGGTCGCCCTGTTCTATTCCGGCTCGCTGAACCTGGGCTACCTGGCCGCCGCCGCGGCCCTGGTGGGCCTGCTGGCGCTGCTCAACAAGGCCCACATCTATCGCGTCGCGCCCTACGCCCTGACCGGCATCCTGCTGTGGGCCTGCGTCCACGCGAGCGGCCTGCACGCGACCATGGCCGGCGTGCTGCTGGCGATGTTCATTCCGACTCGTCCGCCCCCCAACCTGCCCACGCTGGTGGCCCAGGCCGACGCCATCCTGACAGCCGAAGCGCGCCGCAGCGGCGAGGTTCTGCGGCACGGTCCCTCGCTGCCCGCGCTGGCCGCGTTCGACGCCATCCATGATCGTCTGGAGTCGCCCGCCGACCGGTTGCTGCGAACGACCGGCGCTCGCTCCAGCTATGTCGTGCTGCCGCTGTTCGCCCTGGCCAATGCCGGCGTGGCGCTTGCGCCCGATGTCCTGTCCAGCCACGGCCAGCTGTCGCTCGCCATCATCGCCGGACTGGTCGTCGGCAAACCGCTGGGGCTCGTCCTGGCATCGGCGCTGGCCGTCCGGCTGGGCATCGCGCGCAAACCCGCCGACTACTCGTGGCGGCAGTTGGTGGGCGCCGGGGCGCTGGCCGGCATAGGCTTCACCATGTCCCTGTTCATTTCGGGACAGGCCTTCCCGGTGGAAGCCGATTTCGCCGCGGCCAAGGTCGCGGTCTTCATCGGCTCCATCCTGTCCTCGCTGATCGGCGTGGCCATTCTGTGGGGCGCGGGGCGGCCGCCGGCCGAAGGCTGACGCGCCGGCCCACGCAACGCGGGCGGGTGCCGCGGCCGCGTGCCGGCGGACGGCCCCCGAAGAATTGACGCCACTGGATTTCCTGCTCATACTCCGGCGTTTGATCGGCCATCCCGCCTATCCGCCCCGCCCGCCCCGGGGCAACGAACCCGACTCGAGCATGCATCGGCCCTCCCTCCGATTCGTCAGGCAAGACTTCCATCGCGGCTATGCGATGCTGGTCCTGCTCGCGCTGCTCTGGGGGATGCTGGCGCCGGCCATCGCCAATACGCTGGCCCGCCCCTCCGATACCTGGGTCGAACTTTGCAGCGTCTACGGCCCGAAACTGATCAAGTTGTCTGACGACGGCTCCAGGCCGTCGCCGGACGACTCGGCCACGACATCCGCCGACTGCCCATATTGCCGGCTCCATGCCGCCGTCGCGCTGCCGTCGCCAGGCGGTGGTCCGGTCCTGGTCGGTCTCGTCGTCTCGGCCGAGGCCCCGGCGCTTCCCCCCGCTCCGCTGTTGGGCACGGCGCCCATTTCGCGCCCGCCTCCCTCCCGCGCTCCGCCTCTCACGTCCGCTTCCTGACCCCGCCCGGCCTGCCCGCGTGGCAGAGCCGTTTCGCCCTGCCGCGCCCCGCGCGCGGCCGACCAGGAGTCGTTCGTGTTCCCTCCCGTTTCCCCGATGCGCCCGCGCGCGCATCGCGCCGCCCCACGCCCATCCCTGCCCGGTTTCGCATGCGCCGGTATTCTCTGCGCCTGCCAGGCGCTCACCGCGCCCGCCCATGCCCAGGCTGCTCCCGAACATGTCCTGCCCGCGATCGAAGTCAGCGGCAGCGCCGACACGCCCAACGGCAAGCTCAACCTTGACACCCCCGCCGCAGCCGCCAGCAACCTCGGCCTGACGGCCCGTGAAACCCCGGCCTCGGTTACGGTGGTCGACCGCGCCACGATCGAGGCGCGGGGAGCGCAGAATACCCAGGAAATCCTGCGCGCCATCCCCGGCGTGACCGCCCACGACGCGCCCGGCAACGTGGGCGTGAGCTACCGCGGCTTCGGCACGGGCTCCATCAGCCAGTTGTTCAACGGCATCAACGTCCAGTACTCCATCGCGGCGCGTCCCGTGGACAGTTGGATCTACGAACGCGTCGAAGCCATCGGCGGCCCCTCCAGCTTCCTGTTCGGCGCGGGCGCGGTAGGCGGATCGATCAACTATGTGACCAAGCTGGCCCGGCGCGAGGACATCTCCGAAGGCCAGTTGCGGCTGGGCAGCAACGGACTCAAGGAAGCCTCCATCGGGCTGAACCGGCGCATCGCGGGCGATCCCGACGGGCCGGGCCACTACCTGCGCCTGGACCTCAACCATCGCGACGCCGACAGCTGGGTGGACGGCACGGGCACGCGCGCCACGCAGTTCGCGGCCTCGGTGCTGTCCGATTTCGGCAACGGCTTCACCCATACCCTGGCCTACGAGTACCAGCACGAGCACGTCGACCGCCCCTACTGGGGCACGCCGCTGCTCAATCCGATCGCCGGCTCCGCGCGCATCGACGACGGCACCCGCTTCAAGAACTACAACAGCGCCGATGGGGTGTACATCCAGCGCGTGCAATGGCTGCGCTCCATCGCCGAATGGCGGGTCAGCGACAAGCTGCAATGGCGCAACACCTTCTACGTGTACGACGCCCTGCGCGACTACCGCAACGTCGAGAACTATCGCTTCAACGCCGACAACACGGCCGTAATACGGTCGAGCGCGCTGCTGCAGCGGCATGACCAGCACCTGGTGGGCAACCGCATCGACGGCATCTACCGCGGCGAGATCGCCGGCCTGAAAAGCGACTGGGCCTTCGGCGTGGATGTCAGCGTGAACCGGCAGACCCGCTTCCCCAACAGCCTGTCCGGCCCCATCAGCACGGTCAATCCCTACGACTACGACACCGAACATTTCTTCGACATTCCCGGCATGTCCCCGGGTTTCCGGCCCGACCGCGACAACAAGGTGCGCACCCTCGCGGTCTATGCCGAGAACCGCACCGCGCTGCGGCCCGGCCTGCACCTGATCACCGCGCTGCGCCACGAACGCATCCAGCTCGACCTGACCAACCGGCGCGAGGTCACTGCCGCCAACCCCGCCGAGTTCCGCCGCAGCTACCAACCGACCACCGGACGCATCGGCCTGGTCTGGGACGTCACGCAGGACGCGGCGCTCTACGCCCAATACGCCACCGCCGCGGATCCACCGTCGGGCGTGCTGTCCACCGCCTCGTTCGCGGACGTACGCAACAACAGCGAACTGACCTCGGGCCGCCAGGCCGAGGTGGGCGGCAAGCTGGACTTCTGGGAAGGCAAGGGAACGGCCACGCTGGCCGCCTATCGCATCTCGCGCCGGAACATCGCCAGCCAGGATCCGAACGACAGCAGCCTGACCCTGCTCGTGGGCGAGCAGTCTTCCCGGGGACTGGAACTGGCCGTCGGCCTGCAGCCCGACCGGCGCTGGTCCATCCAGGGCAACATCGCCTACGTCGACGCGCGCTACGAGGACTACACCCAGGGCGGCGTGTCGCTGGCGGGCAAGCGCCCGACCAACACGCCGGCCACGGTCGCCAACCTGTGGGTGTCCTATGCCGTCACGCCCGCGCTGCAGGCCAGCGTCGGACTGCGCCGCGTGGGCCGCGTGTACGCCGACGCGGCCAATACGGTGTCCTGGCCCGCCTACCTGCTGGTGGACCTGGGCGTGAGCTACCGGATCGATCGCCGCACCGCTATCGTGGCGCGCATCCGCAACCTGACCGACAAGGTCTATGCCGCCAACATGACGCCGACCATGGCCTACCTGGGCGCGCCCCGTACCGCCGACGTCAGCCTGCGGATCGCGTTCTAGGAGACCGCCATGCGTTCCCGCCTCAAGCGCTGGCTCTATCTGCTGCACCGGTGGATGGGCATCCTGATGTGCGCGTTCTTCGTCATGTGGTTCGCCTCGGGCGTGGTCATGATGTACGTCGGCTACCCCAAGCTCACCGCCGCCGAGCGGCTGCGCCACCTTCCCCCGCTGGACCCGGCGGCGCCCCTGCTCGGCCCCGGCCAGGCACTGGCCGCGGCCGGTATCGCCGCCGCCCCGAAAGACCTGCGGCTGGCGGCCGCCAGCGCCGGCCGGCCGGTCTACCTGGCCACGCTGGCGGACGGCTCCCGGGCCGGCACGCCCGTGGCCATCGATGCCACGACCGGGGCGATGTTGGGCGGGATCGATGCGGCGCACGCCCTGGCCAGCGCGGCTGCCTACGGGGGCGGCGCCGTCCGGGCGCACTATGCGGGCCTGGTGGACGAGGATGCGCATACGCACTCGCGCGCCCTCGACGCGCACCGGCCGCTGCACCGCGTGTTGCTGGACGACGAAGCGGGCACGCAGTTGTACGTTTCCAGCCGCACCGGCGAGGTCGTGCGCGACGCGACGCGCACCGAGCGCTTCTGGAACTACGCGGGCGCGTGGATCCATTGGCTCTACCCATTCCGAGGCAACCTCTTCGACCGCCACTGGGCCACCATCGTCGATGCCCTGTCCATCGCCGGCATCGCCGTCGCCCTGACCGGCACGGTCGTCGGTCTGCTGCGCTGGCGCTTCGCGCGCCCCTATCGCAGCGGCTCGCGCTCGCCGTACCGGGCAGGCATGATGCGCTGGCACCACCTGGCGGGACTGGCATTCGCGCTGACCACGCTGACGTGGATGTTCAGCGGATTGATGTCCATGAATCCATGGGGACTGTTCAGCAGCGGCCGCGGCGGGCCGTCGATGGCCGCCGTGTACGGCGACATGGGCGCGATGCCCGCCGGCGCGGCCTCCGTGCAGGCGCTGCTGGCAGGCGGCGACATCCGCGAACTGCGCTGGGTCCACCGCCTGGGGCGCGAACTTGTCCTGGCCTATGGTCCGGCCGGCCGGCCCACGCTGCTCGACGTCCGGACCGCGCAGGCCGTGCGCCTGGACGCCGACGAGCTGCGTCGCGCGGCGGCGGGGCTCATCGCCGCCCCCGTCGCCCGCATCCAGGTGCTCGATCGCTACGACCTCCACTACTACGACCGGGCCCCGCACACCATGACGGGTGGCGGCGACAAGCCGCTGCCGGTGTGGCGCATCGAATTCGACGATCCCGCCGCGACCTGGGTGCACCTGGACCCGCACACCGGCTCCGTCCTGAACAGTACCGACCGCCCTCGCCGCGCCTCGCGCTGGCTGTTCGCCATGCTGCACAGCTGGGACTGGCTGCCGCTGCTGGAGCGCCGGCCGCTATGGGACGCGGTCATGATCCTGCTCAACCTCGGGGGCTTCGCGTTGAGCGCCACGGGTCTCGTCATAGGCTGGCGCAGGCTGCGCCTCTCCGGGCATCGCTTCCGGGCTTGACAAGCTAATGACCGCCAGTCATTATTCAACAATGATAACGATTCTCATTAATAGGGAATCACCATTGGCTCGTCACCGGATAAGAGGCTCGTCATGCAACACCACGATCTCGCGCACTGGCCGCTCGTCGTCAGCGTTTCCACCGGCGCCCCCACGCTGGCGGATACCCAGGCCTTCAGCCAGGCCTGGGACGAATGGCTGGCGCGCGAACAGCCCTTCGCGTCCCTGCGCGTGTTCGCCGACGCCGCGTCGCTGACCCACCCTCCCGGCGCCGCCCAGCACGTCAAGCAATGGTTCGGCCGGCAGGCACCGGCCATACGTGATCAGGTCATGGGCATGGCCAACGTCGTCCCGCCCGAAGAGTTCGAACGAGTCTCCCGGATGAACATCGAGAAGCTGTTCGGCGTCCCGGCCGCGACCTTCGCCGACCTGCCCTCGGCGCTGGCCTGGCTGCGCGACCGGGTGTTCGCGCCGCGCGGCCTGCCCTTCGACGACGCGGTGGCCACGGCAGCCATACAAGGAAAAACGAATGCCCGCTGAACCCTCCGGAGCCGCGTCCACCGCGTCGCGGCCGCGCGTGCGCGCGCCGCAGAACCGGCGCGTCGAGCTGTTGGACGCGGCCGAACGCCTCTTCCTGCGGAAGGGCGTGGCCCAGACCAGCGTCGACGACATCACCGCGGGCGCCCAGGTCTCCAAGGGAACGTTCTACCTGTACTTCTCATCGCGGGAGGAACTGCTGGGCGCGCTTCGGGAACGCTTCATCCAGGGCTTCTGCGAGCGCGTGGACACCGCCGTGCGGCGCCGCGCGGCCCCCGGCGAAAAAGGATGGAACGCCCGCCTGCGCGCCTGGTTCGCCGCCATGCTGGATGGACTGCTCGACCAGGTCATGCTGCACGACATGCTCTTCCACGATCCGCATCCGGCCAGCCGCGAGCTCATGAAGGACAATCCCATCATCACGCAGCTCGAAACCCTGCTGGAAGCCGGCGCCGAGGCCGGCGCCTGGCGCGTGGCCGACAGCCACGCGATGGCGATCATGATGTTCCATTCCATGCACGGACTGGCCGACGATGCCGTCGCGCGCGGCTCCACGACGGGGCGGGCGCGCATCGTGCGCCGCTTGACCGATACTTTTGCCGCGGCGTTGCGCGCCTGTTGACACCACGCATCGCCACCAATGACTCCAATACCCGCCGCCCCCGCCACGCCGATCCCGCAAACCGCTCCGGCGTTCGATTTCCGTCCCCTGCTGATCGCCTACATGACCTGCACCATGGCGATGATGGGCTTCGTCTCGGTCATCGGTCCCATCGCGCGGCTGCTGCACCTGGCGGCATGGCAGGCCGGCGCCGTCATCACCGTGGGCGGCGTGCTGTGGATGCTGCTGGCCCGGACCTGGGGCGCCGCCAGCGACCGGCTGGGCCGGCGCCGCGTGCTGCTGGCGGGCGTGGGCGGCTTCGCGGTGAGTTACTGGGCCATGTGCGCCGTCGCCATCGTCTCGCTCTACCTCCTTCCCGCGGCCAACCTGTTCTTCGCCGGCCTCGTCCTGACCCGGGGCGCGGTGGGTGCATTCTTCGCGGCCATCCCTTCGGTCAGCCAGGCCCTGGTGGCCGATCGCCTCCCCGCCGAGCGGCGGGCAGCCGCCATGGCCTCGCTGGGCGCGGCCAATGCCATCGGCCTGGTGCTGGGACCGGCCGTCGTCGCGGCGCTCACGCCGCTGGGCCTGTCGCTGCCCCTTGCCCTGATCGCGGTGCTCCCCCTGCTCGGGCTGGCGCTGCTCTGGAAAGCACTGCCCGACTCGCGCCCCGCCCACGGCACCGCCACGGCGGGACTGCGCCTGGCCGACCCCAGGCTGCGCCGGCCGATGGCCGTCGCCTTTGTCGGCATGTTCTGCGTTTCCATGGCGCAGATCACCGTGGGCTTTTTCGCCATCGATCAGTTGGGCCTCGCGCCCGAGGCCGCGGCCCGCACCGCCGGCCTGGCCCTGGCGATGGTGGGCGTAGCGCTCATCGTCGCGCAGTTGGCGGTGCGCCGGCTGGGCTGGAGCACCCGACGCCTGATCCGCGCCGGCGCGCTCATCGGCGCGGCGGGTTTCGGCGCCGTTCCCTTCGCCAGCAGCGGCGTCATGCTGGAAGCCGCGTTCTTCGTCGCCGCGGCGGGCATGGGATGGATGTTTCCGGCCTTCGCCGCGATGGCATCGAACGCCGTGGCGGCGCACGAACAAGGCGCGGCCGCCGGGTCGGTGGGCGCCGCGCAGGGCCTGGGCATCGTCCTGGGGCCGCTGGTGGGCACCCTCCTGTACGAAGCCGGCCCGGGCGTCCCTTACGCGCTGGCCGCCCTCCTGCTGGTACTGGTCGCGGCCTGGCCCGCTCGGATCAGGGCCTGACGGCCCTTCCGCGCCGCCCCATCGTTCTGCTACAGCCCGAACATCAGCGAACGGTGAACCGCGGCGCCCGCCATCGCGCCGTCGCCCACCGCCGCCGCCACCGAGCCGGCGGGCCGGCCCGTGTCGCCGCATGCGAACACACCCGGCACGCTCGTGGCCTTGGTCGCATCGGTCTTGATCGTGCTGCCCCACGGCCCTTCTTCCATCACGCAGCCCAGTTGCTCGGCCAGCCCCGACGACCGGATCCGGGCCGCGATGAACAGGCCGTCCAGCGCATGGGCCTTGCCGTCCCGCATGACCACCGCCACACCGTCGCCATCGAGCCGCGCCACCTTCCCCCGCACGATGGCCACGCCACGCCCGGCCAGCAGCGCGAGCTGCTGGGCATCGGGCTCGAAGGCATCGTTCAGGAACAGCGTCGTCGCGCCCCAGTCGGGCAACATCAGCGCCTGGTGCATGGACATCTCGGACAATGCCAGCACGCCGATGCGGCCCTGCTGCAACTCGTAGCCATGGCAATACGGGCAATGGAACACGTGGGTTCCCCAGCGCTGGGCGAGTCCCGGCAGATCCGGCAGCTCGTCTTTCACGCCCGTCGCCAGCACGAGACGCCGCGCCTTGCGCACCTGCGTTCCCACCGACACGGCGAACCCGTCGCCCGCCTGCGCCACCGCATCCGCGCGCGCATCCAGCCACGCCACGGTCTCGTACTTGCGCAACTGGTCCCGGGCAATGGCGGCGATGTCCGCCCCCGCTTCGCCGTCGCGTGTCAGGAAACCATGCGACAACGGGGCGTACCGGTTGCGACGCTCGCCGGCATCGATCACGAGCACGAGGCGCCGGGCACGGGCCAGTTGCAAGCCCGCCGACAGCCCCGCGTAGCTTCCGCCGATGATGATCACGTCGTAATCCATGCGCTCTCCTTGCTTCGCCAATTTCACGTATCTTTAAATGATACATAAAAATCCGGGACGAGGGCCCGATACCCCTTCAGGGTCCGGGGCCATCCTTATCCTGGCGTTTTCAAGGCTGCGGATGGTCCGCCAGGCCCCACGGGGCCGAGCGGCAGATCTGGTCGAATTCCCTGGCGAGGTCGGCCAGCGTCACCGCGCCCAATCGCCGGACGAGCAAGGCTTCCGCCTCTTCCAGCGCACCGGCCAGCGCGGCGTTGACGACACGTTCGACCGCGCAGTCGGGATGGACATGGTCCGCGCCGATCGCGAAGATCCTGGGCCCCCCCACCGCGCGGTGGATGTCCAGCAGCGTGACGGTGGCCAGATCGCAGTTCAGCCGCCAGCCGCCTCGATGGCCCTTCTCGGACTGCACGTAGCCCGCCTTGCGCAGGCCCGCCATGGTCCGGCGGACCACGGCGGCGTTGGTGCCCAGCATCTGGGCTATCTGGGCGGACGTCACGGACTGGCCGTCCCTGGCCATGTGCAGCAGCACGTGCAGCATCCGGGAAAGGCGGCTATCGGTTCTCACGCGTGGGTCTTGTCGGGGGCATGATCGGATTCATGCCCGGACGATAACGCATCTTTGCCACCACGCCCGCGTGGTCCTAGGCGCGGCCCTCCTGCCCGATGCCGTCCAGCTCCGCCATGGCATCTGCGGGCAGGACCAGCGCGGCGGCCGCCAGATTCTCTCGCAGATGCCCCAGCGAAGACGTCCCCGGTATCAGCAGCAGGTTGGGCGCGCGCGCCAGCAGCCAGGCGAGCGCGACCTGCATCGGCGTCGCCGCCAGCCGCTCCGCCACGCGGTCCAGGATGCCCGATTGCAGCGGCGAGAAGCCGCCCAACGGGAAGAAAGGCACGTAGGCGATGCCCTGGCTGCCCAATTGATCGATCAGCGCATCGTCCGCGCGGTGCGCCAGGTTGTAATGATTCTGCACGCATACGATGGGCGCGATGCGCCGGGCCTGGGCCACTTGCGCGGCCGTCGCATTGCTCAGGCCCAGGTGGCGGATCAGCCCCTGCCGCTGCAATTGCGCCAGCGCGGCGAACGGCGCCTCGATCGACCCTTCCGACGGCGCATGCACGTCGCCCATGATGCGCAGGTTCACCACGTCCAGCACGTCCAGGCCGAGATTGCGCAGATTGTCGTGCACGGCCCGTGTCAGCTGTTCGGGACTCTGCGCCGGGTTCCACGAGGCATCGGGCCCGCGCACCGCGCCGACCTTGGTCACGATGGTCAGGTCCCGGTAGGGATGCAGGGCTTCGCGAATCAACTGATTGGTGACGTGAGGACCGTAGAAATCGCTGGTGTCGACGTGGTCGACGCCGGCCTCGATCGCGGCGCGCAGCACGGCCAGCGCCGCGGCGCGGTCCCGGGGCGGCCCGAACACTCCCGGCCCTGCCAGTTGCATCGCGCCGTAGCCCATGCGGCGCACGGGACGGTCCCCCAGGGCAAAACTGCCCGCCTGCTTCAGATCGGTCATGGCATTTCTCCGGAAAGCGTGGATGGCTCACACTATAGACATCGCCGCGCCGATCGATAATCTGGTGTAATCAGCACAGGCCGTACGGAATTCCGCACAATGCAAGCACCGCTCCAAGACTTGTTCGCGTTCCTGGCCGTGGTTCGCGCCGGGGGCTTTCGCGAAGGCGCCCGCGCCAGCGGCTCGTCGGCCTCCAGCCTGAGCGAGGCGGTGCGGCGGCTGGAAGCCCGGCTGGGCGTCAGGCTGCTTCATCGCACCACCCGCAGCGTGACGCCGACCGAAGCCGGCGCGCGGCTGGTCGAACGGCTGGTACCCGCGCTGGGCGAAGTGGAAACCGCGCTCGACGTCGTCAACGGATTCCGCGACCGGCCTGCCGGCACCCTGCGCCTGAACGTCCCGCTCAGCGCCGCGCGCCTGGTGCTCTCTCCCCTCGTCACGCCCTTCCTGCAAGCCTATCCCGACATCAAGCTCGAGATCGTGGTCGAAGACGGTTTCGTGGACCTGCTCGCCGCCGGCTGCGACGCCGGCATCCGCTACGACGAACGACTTGAACAAGACATGATCGCGATCCCCATCGGCCCGCGCTGGCAGCGCTTCGCCACCGCCGCCGCGCCCGCCTATCTGGCGGCGCACGGCCGGCCCCGGCATCCACGCGACCTGCTCGGCCACATCTGCCTGCGCGGCCAGTTCGCCAGCGGCGCCCAGCCCGCCTGGGAATACGAACGCAAGGGGGAAGTCCTGCGCGTGGAACCCACCGGACCGCTGCTGGTCAGCCTGGGCAGCGGCGTCGATCTCGCCGTCCAGGCAGCGCGGGACGGGCTGGGCATCATCCACCTGTTCGAGGGCTGGCTGCAGCCCGACCTGGACAACGGCACGCTGGAACCCCTGCTCAAGTCCTGGTGGCGTCCGTTCACCGGCCCGTTCCTTTATTATTCCGGCCGCCGGCACCTGCCGTCGCCCCTGCGGGCCTTCATCGACTTCGTCCGCGCGCACGAAAGCGCCAGCCCGCCAACCCGAAAACCCATCCCACGATGACCACGATGCCCATCGACACGCCTCCGCCCCCTCCAGGCCGCGACGACTCGCGCCGCAGCGACGGCGCATGGCGGGTCTTCCTGGTCTTCCTGCGGCTGGGGCTGACCTCGTTCGGCGGCCCTGTCGCGCACCTGGGCTATTTCCGCGCCGAATTCGTCGAGCGCCGCCGCTGGCTGGACGACCGCAGCTATTCGGACCTCGTGGCCTTGTGCCAATTCCTGCCGGGGCCAGCCAGCAGCCAGGTCGGCATGGCGCTGGGGCTGCGGCGCGCCGGGTGGCCCGGCCTGCTCGCCGCGTGGTCGGGCTTTACCCTGCCTTCGGCCCTCGTCCTGGTCCTGTTCGCCTACGGCATGGCCGGCTACCGCGACATGGCCGCCTCCGGCTGGGTGCACGGCTTGAAGATCGTGGCCGTGGCGGTGGTCGCGCAGGCGGTCTGGGGCATGGCCCGGTCGCTGTGTCCCGACCGGGCGCGGGCGGGGCTGGCCATGCTGGCCGCGCTGGCGACACTGGCTGCCCCCTCGGCTGCGGGACAGGTCGCCACCATCGCGGCCTGCGGCCTCCTCGGCCGGTGGTTGCTGGACCTGCCCGCGCCTGCCCCGGCTCCCGCCCATCCCTACCCGATCTCCCCCCGTGCCGGTGTCGCGGCCCTGTTGCTGTTCGCGCTGCCGCTGGCCCTGCTGCCGGCCTGGGCCGCCGCGAGTGCGTCCGCGCTCGTCGCGTTCTTCGATGGCGTCTATCGCGCCGGCGCGCTGGTCTTCGGCGGCGGGCACGTGGTCCTGCCGCTGCTGCAAGCCACGGTCGTGCCCACCGGCCTCGTCGACAATGCGGATTTCCTCGCGGGCTACGGCGCGGCGCAGGCCGTGCCCGGGCCGCTGTTCACCTTCGCCGCCTATCTGGGTGCCGTGGCGCAGGGGCCGCTGCATGGCTGGGCCGGCGGCCTGGCCGCGCTGGCCGCGATTTTCCTGCCCGCGCTGCTGGTGCTCGTGGGCGTATTGCCTTTCTGGGAGCGCCTGCGCCAGCGGCGCGACATCCAGACCGCATTGGCGGGCGTCAACGCGGGCGTGGTCGGCATCCTGCTGGCGGCCCTTTACGATCCTGTCTGGACCAGCGCCATCCAGGGCCGCGCCGATTTCGCGCTGGCGCTGGCCGCCTTCGGGCTGCTGGTCGTGGGCCGCGTGCCGCCCGTCGCGGTCGTGGCGCTGGCGGCACTGGGAGGCTGGCTGCTGGCGGGCTGAGGGCCCGGGGTCAGGTCCCCGCTGGCTGCCCCCCTTCCATCGCCACGCGCACCGGCGGTGCCTCGCCCTGCTTGTCCTGCCCGAAATAGACCACCATGTGCGGGTAAGGCAACTCGATGCCGGCGGCGTGGAAATGCTGCTTCACCAGGCGGTTGTAGCCCCGCTGCACCGCCCACTGCATGCCCGGCCGGGTCTTGATCAACACGCGTATGGTCACGCCCTTCTCGTTGACGGCCGTGACGCCCGGAATACTGATCTCCTCCAGGATTTCCGGCGCCAGCACCTCGTCGGTCATCAGCTCCGCAAAGGCATTGCGCAGGTGCTGCATGGCGTCGTCGACGCTTTCCCGGTGCGAGACCGTGTATTCGCCCAGGTGGTAGGAGAAGTCCCGCATATGGTTGGACACCACGTCCACCGACGAGAACGGCACCAGGTGGTAGCCGCCGTCCAGGGTCCTGATGCCCACCGAGCGAATGGTCATCTTCTCGACCGTGCCGAATACGCCGGCCACCTGGACGACGTCGTTCTCGTTCATGCCGTTCTCGAGCTGGATGAAAACGCCGGTGATGATGTCCTGGACGAGCTTCTGCGCGCCAAAGCCCACGGCAAGCCCGACCACGCCGGCGCCCGCGATCAGGGGCGCCACGTCGATGCCGATCTGCGACAACACCACCATGACCGTCATGGCCACGATCACGATCAACGCCGCATTGCGGAACAGCGACAACAGCGTCTTCTCGCGCGCGGTAGGCATGCGTCCACCCTCGCGCAGATTCAGCCTGTGCTCGATGATGCTGGCCACCACCGTCCACGCCAGCGCCGCCGCCAGCAGCACGATGGCCACGTTCACCGCCACGCCTATCGCCGCCGCGCCGGCATCCGAGGCGATCCAGCGCGACAGGTTGAACGCGCGCCAGGCATCCAGTACCAGCAGCACCACCACGATGCGGACCGCCCAGCCCGCGAAGCGGATTGTCGCCGGCACATAGGAATTCAGGCGGCTCTCCAGCATGGGCAGGCGGGCGCGCAACTCGTCGGAAACGCGGACAGGCCTGGCCAGCAGCGCGTTCAGCAGCACGATGACCAGGCTGCCCAGGCCCGTGGCCAGCAAGGTCTGCAGCGTGGCCGCCACCATGAAGGGCAGCGCGTTGGCGGGATCGATCTGGCTGACCACCAGCAGCACGGTGAAATACCCGATGCCCAGCCAGTGCCAGACCCGCGCCAGCAGGCGCGGCGAGGTACCCAGGAAAGTCGTCCTGCGGGAGCCGCTGTGCTCCAGCTTCTCGCGCACCCGCTGGCGGTTGCGCCAGATCACGCCCACCGCATAGACGTAGACCCCCAGCATGATCACCAGCGCGGCCAGCCGGCCCAGCGCGGGAGACAGGGCCGCCGCCAGCACCGGGTCGACCAGCATGGTGCCGTAGCCCGCCGCCATGACCAGCACGATCAGCCAGCGGTTCCAATACCGGGCCATCTCGTTCGACATGGGCAGGAGACGCAGGTGCGGATAACGCGTCGAGAACACGGTACGAACCAGGACCTTGGTGATCTCGACCGCCAGGAAGGCCTTCAGGAACACGGCCACCAGCGGGTCGACGGCAACGCCCTCCGGCCCGCCCCGGACGCCGGCCGCATACGCCGCCGCGGCGGCAAGCACCACCACCAGCGCATCGATGACCACCGCGCCGATGATCGCGCCCGCCCGCCGGTACAAGACCGGCATGCCCAAGGGCGTGTCGGTCCGGGGCGATGCCGTCGCGTCCCATCCCAGGCCGGCCACCCAATCGTCGATACGCCGATAGATCCACAACGCCACCAGCCGCAGCAAGACAAAGGCGACGATGGCCGTCACGACCGACATGGCCAGCGGTTGCAAGGCCCGCGCCTCGTCGCTATCCATGGACGGGCCATCGCCCGCGGCCATGGCCCGCAGGTCCGCGGTACCCTGCCCCAGGTCGGACACCAGGCTGGACAGGAAGCGCTGCGTGCCATCCGCCAGCCGCGCGCGCAGCGTCGGCGGCTCGTGCCCCGGCGGCGCCTCGGCGGCGGCCCCACCTTTCTTGGCCGAGGATGCGGAGTCATGCGCGCGCAGTTGGTCGATCAGCGCCTGCCGGCTGGCCGGGTTTTCCAGCAAGTCCGCCAGCGCGGCCGGCGTGGGCGCCGGTGCCGCGGCGGCCGCCGCGGCCACTGCCGCACGAGCCGACACCAGTGTCGCCAGCAGCAGTATCAGGAATGCGAGGTGGGTCAACCAGGGCTTCGACAGCCTGCGACGGCTCAGCGAGACGTCGCGGTGGGATTGCAGGGGAAGCGTGCATGCCGTCGTTGCGAGTCGAACCACTAGGGGGTCTCCTGGAGGGAAGAAACGGTAAAAGACGCGGGCTGGCGCCCGCTCATGACGCAACAGGGTAAAACACCCGGGGGCCGCAGACAAATCGCCACGCCCAGGCCGGCCGCGCGAAAACCGGCCGGCCCTCGTGCCGGCTACGCCCCGGCCAGGGTGTTCTTGTGGATCATGCCGGCCTTCATGATGAGCATCATGTTCCGGTCCGGATCACCGATGAGATCGATGTTCCGCAGCGGATCGCCGTCTAGCACCAGCAGGTCGGCGTGGGCGCCTGCCTCGATCACGCCCAGCCTGCCGGGGTAGGGATTGCGCGGCCCCGACAGGGCCAGCAGTTCGGCGCTGAGGCTGGTGGCCATGCGCAGCACCTCGGCGGCATCGATCCAGCGCGCGAGTTTGGCAAGCTGCCTGCCCTGGCCCGCGGTGCCGGCCGGGTTGAACAGGATGTCGGTTCCCCAGGCCATCCTGACCTTGTGCTTCTGCCCCCATTCGAAGCAGCGCACGGTACCTTCGGCGATCATCTTGCGCTGGGCCTGCGCCGCGGGGCTGCCATGCGGATTGGCATCCTCGTCGGCCAGGAAGGGCTGGATGCTCCACCACGCGCCCTGGTCGGCCATGCGCCGCACGGTGTCCTCGTCCGCCAACTGGCCATGTTCGATGGATTTCACGCCGCACGCCAGCGCGCGCCGGATGCCCGCGGGCGTATAGACATGGGCGCAGACATAGGTGCCCCAATCGGCGGCCGCCGCCACCGCGGCCCGCATCTCCGCCTCGGAATACTGGATGCTGTCCAGGGGATCGAAATCCGACGATACGCCGCCGCCCGCCATGATCTTGATCTGGCTCGCCCCCAGCATCAATTGTTCGCGCACGCGCCGCAGGACCTCGGCCTCGCCGTCGGCAATGGCCGAGATGCCCGCCTGTTCGGCCGTGCTGAGCGTGGTACCCGCCGTTCGCGGCAGGTCCGAACGCTGGCGGAAGTCCCCGTGTCCGGACGTCTGCGAGATCATTGCGCCGCTGGGATAGATGCGCGGCCCGGGCAGGCGCCCCTCGTCGATCGCGCGCTTCAGCGCGAAGGCTGGCCCGCCCACGTCGCGTATCGTGGTGAAACCGCGCATCACCGTGCGCTCGGCCTCTTGCGCCGCGACCAGATGCACATAGGGAATGTCGGCGGTCAGCGCGACCAGTTGCGGAATGCCGGCCAGGATCGCGTGCCAGTGCGCATCGATCAGGCCCGGCATCAGCGTGCGGCCGCCGCAATCGATGACGTCGGCCCCGGCCACCGGCTCCGAGGCCGGCGGCATGGCCTTGATCATCGCGCCCTCGACCAGCACGCCGCGGCCCTCGATCAGCCGGCCTCCCCGGCCGTCGAAAATCCGCGCGTTCCGCAGCAGCACGGGGCGGCCCGCCGGTTGCGCGAAGGCGGGCGCCGCCAGCCCCAGGGCCGGCGCGGCCAGGCTCGCGGCGATGCCACACAGGACCGAGCGCCGGGTCATTCCCTGGTCGATGCGCCGGAACAGGCCGAGCGCGTCGGGACCATGGCAGGCGCAGCGCAGGCCATGGGCGATGTTGTGCCTGGGCGGACGAGACGGCATGGGATTTCCTCCAAGAGCGAGACGCGTTGCATGGTTGCCCCCGCCAGCCGGCGAATTCCGGCGCAAGGAGCGGAGTGTCGACGATCGCGCGGTGGACGTAGACTGGACCGATCCCCGTCAACCGGACGCACGCGATGCACACCTTATCCTGCTCCCCGCCCCGCCACAACTTCCCGGCACTGGACACCCCCGCCGCGCCGCCGGCCGTCCACCACGACTGGCAGGCCGTCGAGCAGGCGCTGGGCGAGCAAGGACATGCCGTCCTGCCCGCGCTGCTCGATCCGGCCGGATGCGCGCGGCTTGCCGCGCTCTACCGCCAGGACGCGCTGTTCCGCAGCCGCATCGTGATGAGCCGCCACGGATTCGGCCGCGGCGAATACAAGTACTTCGCCTATCCCCTGCCTTCCCCGCTGCACGATCTGCGTCATGCGCTGTATCCGCGGCTGGCGCCCATCGCCAATCGCTGGAGCCGCCTGATGAAGCAGGATACGCGGTACCCCGACGATCTGGACACCTTCCTGGCACGCTGCCACGGGGCCGGCCAGCTCCGCCCGACGCCGCTCATCCTGGAATACGGCGCCGGCGACTACAATTGCCTGCACCAGGATCTCTACGGTGAACGGGTCTTCCCGCTACAGGTGGCCATCCTGCTGTCCGAGCCGGGACGCGACTTCACCGGCGGCGAATTCGTCATGACGGAAACCGCCAGCGACGGCCAGCGCGCCGACGTCATCGCGCTGCGCCAGGGCGACGCGGTGGTATTCGCCGTCAACCAGCGGCCCGCGCCGGGCCGGCGCGGCGGCGTACGCAAGGTGGCGATGCGCCACGGCGTCAGCCGGATCCACAGCGGCAGGCGGTACACCGTGGGGCTGATATTCCACGACGCGCGCTAGCGCAGGACCATGCAGACACTCGATCTCTTCTCCGACCCGGCCTCTGGCCAGCCCGAGCCCATGGGACCGCGGGCGTTCCTGCTGCGCGGCTTCGCCCTGCCCCGCGTCGACCAATTGCTGCCCGCCATCGCCGGTGTCGCCGAGGCCGCGCCGTTCCGCCAGATGGTGACGCCCGGCGGCTTCACCATGTCGGTCGCGCTGACCAACTGCGGCGCGCTGGGCTGGACAACCGACCGCCACGGCTACCGGTATTCGCGCACCGACCCGGCCACCGGCCTTCCCTGGCCCGCCATGCCGGCGGTCTTCGCCACGCTGGCCCGGGAAGCCGCCGACGCCGCGGGCTTCCCGGGCTTCGAACCCGACGCCTGCCTGATCAACCGCTACCTGCCCGGCGCGCGGATGTCATTGCATCAGGACAAGAACGAACGCGACTTCGACGCCCCCATCGTCTCGGTGTCCCTGGGCATGCCGGCGGTCTTCCTGTTCGGCGGCCACCAGCGCTCGGACAAGGCGGCCCGGCTCGAACTTCATCACGGCGACATCGCGGTCTGGGGCGGCCCGGACCGCCTGCGCTACCACGGCGTGATGCCGCTGGCCGGCGTCCCCCATCCGGTCCTGGGCAGCCAGCGCGTCAACTTCACGTTCAGGAAGGCGGGGTGAGTCGCGCCGGAATTCGCGCGCAAGAAACGGAGCGCTTGCGCCCGGACTATTCTCTATCCTGAGGCCATGACCACGAACACCGGAACATCCGCCATGGATACGCGCCTTCCGCCACCAGCCGCCTACGCCACCGACGACGCCCGCTGGCGGGCGGTCCAGGCGCGCGACGCCGGCGCCGATCCCCATTTCGTCTATGCCGTGCGCACGACCGGCGTGTACTGCCGCCCCGGTTCCCGGGCGCGGCTGCCCCGCCGCGCCAACGTTGAATTTTTCGACTCGCCGCGGGACGCCGAGGCGGCCGGCTACCGCGCCAGCCGGCGGCTGCGGGACGGACCCGATGCCGCCCGCGAACGCGCGGCGCTGATCGCCCGTGCCTGCCAGCTGATCGAAAGCGCCGAAACGCCCCCCGGCCTCGCGGAGCTGGCCGCCCAGGCGGGCATGAGCCCCTACCACTTCCACCGCGTATTCAAGGCGGAAACCGGCCTGACGCCCAAGGCCTACGCGTCGGCCCGGCGCGCCCGTCGGTTGCGCGAGGAACTGGGCGAGCCCGACGCCTCGGTCACCGATGCCATCTACGAGGCGGGATTCAATTCCAACAGCCGGTTCTACGAAACGTCCGACCAGTTGCTGGGCATGCGGGCGCGCGACTACCGCGCCGGGGGCGCGGGCGCCGTCATCCGCTTCGCGGTGGGCCAGTGTTCGCTCGGCGCCATCCTGGTCGCGCAAAGCCAGCGCGGCATCTGCGCCATCCTGCTGGGCGACGATCCGGAAACATTGGTACGCGACCTGCAGGACCAATTTCCCAAGGCCACGCTGATCGGTGGCGACGCGGATTTCGAGCAACTGGTGGCCCAGGTGGTCGGGTTCATCGAAGCCCCTTCGATCGGACTGAACCTGCCGCTGGACGTGCGCGGCACCGCCTTCCAGGAACGCGTCTGGCAGGCCCTGCGCGAGATCCCGCCGGGCCGGACCGCCAGCTACGCCGAGATCGCACAGCGCATCGGCGCGCCCCGGGCCGTGCGTGCCGTCGCCCAGGCCTGCGGCGCCAACCGCATCGCCGTGGCCATCCCGTGCCACCGGGTCATCCGGCGCGACGGCGACCTGTCAGGCTACCGCTGGGGCGTGGACCGCAAACGCGCGCTGCTCGGCCGCGAAGGGAAATGACGGCGCGGTCCTAGCGCACCGGCAAGAAAGAGAACAGCATCAGGTTCTGCGCGTAGTTGATGCCCAACCGGCGCGAATTCTCGCCCAGCAGATTGGCGATCAGGTCCAGGCGGCCGATGACCGCGCCGAACTCGCGCTCGAAGCTCAGGTTGACCTGTTTGTCCGTCCACTCGTTGGCCAGCAGCAGCGGCTCGCCCTTGGCATCACGCCGGGTGCCCAGCAGCCAGGCCGCCGCCTCGACATTGCGGGCCGCGTTGTAGACCCTGCCGCCGTCCAGCAGGTCGAAGGCGTAGAAACGCGTCTTGCCGTCGTGCGCCGCGACGATGGTGTCGGCCATCCCGTAGATGAACGCGGCGACGCGGTCGCCCGTATAGGCAGGATCGAGCGACACCGCCAGGATCTCGACGTCGCCCAGTCCCTGGAGCCCGGCGGGTGGCGTGCGGGCATCGATGGACCGCCTGACCGTCTCGGCGGCGACCTCCATCGAGGGCTTGCCCGACTTGCGCCATTCGCGCGGGTTCCGCTTGTAGAGCTTGGTCATCAGCGCCATCAGGCTCGACAGGTTGTCGCGCATGGCGATGGTCAGGGTCCGGTTGAAGTCGGTCTGCATCATCTGGTCCGAGGACATGTCCTCGGTACCCCGCGACTCGTAGCCGGGGCGGGGCATCGCGGTGTACTGGGCACAGCCGGCCAGAAGGGAAAAAGCCACCGCCGCCGCGCCCGCCATCCTGAACCTGGTCATGCGGGATCCGTTCGTCGCGTTGCCGGGAGGATAACCCAACGCGCGGCGATTTCCGCGCCGTTGTGAAACAGGTTTTCACAACAATGGTGAACGGATCACGCGGGACCACGGACTCTCGATCGGAGAAATGCGCATGATGCGCAAGCCTCCTGTTAAAAGACCGGACGACAGGCATGAGCATGCGGCGCGAGCATCGCCATGCCCGCCATTCACTACTCTTGCTGTATCCCCGCTTCGCGCACGACCCTCGCCCACGCCGGCAGCTCTTCCTTCAGGATGGCGCTGACTTCCTCCGGCGTGCTCGGCGTGATTTCGATGCCAAATGCCTTCCCTTGCTCATGAGTGGCCGGCTGGCGCAGGAAATCCGCGACTTCAAGATTGATGCGGTCGATGATCGGCCTGGGGGTTCCCGCCGGCGCGAACAGGCCAACCCAGATCGATACCCCGAAACCGGGGATGGTCTCGTTGAGCGTAGGCAACTCCGGCATCGCCTCGGTACGCTTGGCACTGGTCGCGCCCAGCACGCGCAGATTGCCGGCCTTGGCCATGGGCAAGGCCGAAGCGCCCCCCTCGAACATCATGTCGACCTGCCCGCCGCGCAAATCGGTGATGGCCGGCGCGCTTCCCTTATAAGGCACGTGCAGGATATTCGTGCCGGTGCTGACCTTGAACATCTCGGCGGTGAAATGATGACCGCTGCCATGGCCGGTGGAGGCATAGGTCAACTTGCCCGGTTTCGCCTTGGCCAGCGCGATCAACTCCCCGACCGTTCTGGCGGGAACCGAATTGTTCACCACCAGGTAGAAAGGTGTTCGGAACAACAAACCGACGGGAGAAAAATCAGCGACCGGATCGTACGGCACGCTCTTCTTCGACACGACATTCAAGACCATGGCGCTTTGCGCCCCGACAAAGAACGTATAGCCATCCGGCGCGGCCTTGGCCACCGCCTCGGCGCCAATAGCCTGGCTGGCGCCCGGCTTGTTCTCGACCACGATTTGCCTGCCTAGGCGCGCCGATAGATGCCTGGCCATCGAGCGTGTAAAGGTATCGACGAGTCCGCCCGCGGTCTGGGCCACGACGAAAGTAAGCGGCCGGGTCGGATAACCGGCTTCGGCAGTGCCTTGCGCCCACGCTCCTGCCGGTACGAACGGCGTCAACGCCGACGCCAGAAATAAAATGCTGGTACGGGATCTATTCGAAGATTTTTTCTCGATGCATGCCATGGCGACTCCCCCTTTTTTAATTTGATTTTCGGCTGGGAATCATACGTGGATTAGCGCGATGCATTATTCGCTTTGTTCGATCAAGAGATAGAGTTTATTTGTTTCCCCACCCGGCGTTTACCCGCTTTAATTTCCCGGCCCCGGCCCGCATCGAGCCGGCAGATTCGGTAATCAGACAATCCAGGCATGCGATCGCAGAAACCCATGAACACCGACGAGAAATCCGCAATTCAATCGGCGGCCGATGCCGCGGCGGCCGCGTCTCGGCACCTGCCCGTCAACGAGCGCGCGGATGCCATCGAGTACGCCATGGCGGAAGCCTTGGAAAAAACCGCGGTCAAATCGACCATTTACACCTCGGGCGAATGGGACCCCACCGCGCCCCGTCCCCGGGCCTATGTCCCCGGCGAACATCTGCTGATGGACGAAGATCCCCGCTTGCAGAAAATGCCGGCCAAACCGACGTTGTCCGATTTTTTCGAAAAACGCTTCCGCCCGGCGAAACAGCATTTATTGCAGAGCGCCGCGCTTGCCAAAGAAGCTGGACACGATGAGAAAGTCATTCTGGCCTGTCTGCTGCATGACATATCCGTCGTCGGCTTCATCCAGTCCGACCATGGCTACTGGGGGGCGCAGATGGTCGAGCCCTACGTCGACGAAGAAATCGCGTGGGCCATCCGCTACCATCAGGCATTGAGATTCTTTCCGGACCCCGAGGTCGGCTACGAATATCCCGAGTTGTATGTCAAGTATTTCGGCCGTGGTTATGTACCGTCCACCGCGATGCAGGAAGCCCACGCCTACGCGCGCAAGCACAAGTGGTACATGACCGCGCGCCTGATCACCATCAACGACATCTACTCCTTCGACGACAGGAAAACCGTCGAGCTGGAAGAATTCACCGACATCATCGGCAGGAATTTCCGCCAGCCCAAGGAAGGCCTCGGCAACGACCACAGCAGTTCGGCGCATATGTGGCGCACCATCATTGCGCCGACTCGATTCCTATAGGGCATCCGGCCGTCCGCGAAGCCTCCCATCCTGCCCGCATGCCCCGCAACAGACGAGGAGACACGCTAAATCCGCGCTCATCCCGAAACTAGGTGGTGGCCACCAGCAGTTCCTCGGCATTGGCCGGCGGACGCAGGCCATCCGCGCGGTCTGAAAAATACCGCCGTGCCAGTTCGTCGGCCGAAACGTGCCGCGCCTCCTTGAACCCCTGCCCGCGGGCCAGGTCCAGGATCTCCATCGGCCGGAAGAAACTCAAGAACGGCGTCCCGCTCGCGCGCGCGCCTTTCTCCGCCATTTCCAGGCCGGGACGCACCTCGGCGTCGGCCATGCCCAGCGGCAACAGGAACGTCATCGCGAACGTGGACCCGGACGCCAGCGTCGCGATCTGGCGCAGCGTGGCGGCATTGGCCTCTTTCGTCAGATACATGCTGACCCCCGTGGACACCACGACCGCGGGCTTGCCGCCATCGAAACCGGCCGCCGTCAACCTGCCCCACCAGGACTCCCCGGCCTCGAAATCCACCGGCACGAAACGTAGCCAGTCCGGCACGCCCAACCCCAGTTCGAGCAGCCGCCGGCGCTTCCAGGCCTGCGGCCCTGGCCGGTCGATCTCGAACACCCGCAGCCGCGCCGCCACGTCCGGCCGGCGCTGCGCGAAACTGTCCAGTCCGGCTCCCAGGATGACGTACTGTTCCAGCCCACGGCCCGCCTGTTCGGCCACCAGGTCCTCGATGAAACGGGCCCGGGCCACGATGGACGCGCGGAAAGGCCGGGTGAACCCCTGGTCCATGTCCCCGCGGCGCTGCCAGCCCGGCTCCGGATCCAGCAGGCGCAGGCCGATCTCGTCGTCCAGTACGTGCGGCGGCGCGTCGACCTCGACATGCAGGGCGCGCCACAAGGCCACCCGCGCCGCGGTGCTGTCGGGTGCCACATCCCGTTCGTTGTTCATGTTCTCCACCCTCTTGCGCGACCATCGCGGCCTTGTTTGCTAGATTACTGGCAACCTGGGAATTCCGCTCCGATCCCGTCAACCTCCGCATCTGCCTGCGCGCCCTGCGCTACCTGCCGGTCACCGGGCAGGCCCGGCCCGGGACGTCGACGCCGGGCCGCCATCGCGCAAGCGCATCGTGATCGCCGCGCCCAGCGCCGCCGCCATCCCGCCCACCAGGAATACCTGGGCATGGCCGAAGTGATCGGCGATCCACCCTGCAAGCGGCCCGGTCACCCCGTAGGCCAGATCCTGGAACGCGGCAAAACCGCCTATGGCGGTCCCGCGCAAATGCATCGGCACACGCCGGACCGCTTCCAGCCCCATTGCCGGGAACACCATCGAGCATCCCATGCCCGTCAGCAGCGCGCCCGCCATCGCGACCTCCGGCCCCGGGGCCAGCCAGAGCAGCGCCTGCCCCACCGCCTCCACCAGCAGCGACGCCAGCGCCACCGGCACGCCGCCGATGCGATCGGGCAGGGAACCGAACAATATCCGGACCGCGACGAACCCCAGGCCGAAGCACGTCAGCCCATAGCCGGCGCCTTCCCAACCCTGCGCGAGGAAATACAACGGGAAGAACGCGCCCAACGCGGCGAAACCTATGCCTTGCAAGCCGACCACGACACCGGGCCGCCAGATGCGCCCGAGCACCTGCGCGAACGGCGGACGCCGGCCCGCCTGCGCCGGCACCGCGGGCGCGAGCGGCCACAGCATCAGCGCGCCCAGCAGCGGCAGCGCGATGCAGATCGCCATCAGGCCCGGGAATCCCCGCTCCTGCAACAGCCACAACCCCAGCGGACCGCCAGCCGCGAACGCGCCGTACATGCCCATGCCGAACACGGCCATTACCAGCCCGGAACGCGCCGGCCCCATCATGGCCATGCTCCAGGCCAGCATGCCGACCAGAGCGAGACTCTCGCCCAGGCCCAGCAGCAGCCGGCCCGCGAGCAGGAGCGCATAGGACACCATGCCATGGCCCAGCATCGGCAGTGATGATGCCAGGCATAGCAGCGCGGCCAACGCATACAGGGCCAGTCCGCGGAACATGCCCGACTTGCCGCCGCGCTCGTCGGCCAGCCGGCCCGCCCAGCCACGGCTCAGAATGGTGGAAAGAAACGCGATGCCAACGGCCAGGCCCGAGGCAACATTGCCCATGCCCAGCGTGTGCGAGACATGCACCGCCACGGCCGGCATCGCCATGGCCACGGCCAGATAGCTCAGGAACAGCGCCGTGGTCATCCAGACCAGCCGGCGCAAGGGGGAATACTGCAGGACGTTCGACATCGACCGCCGCTCCTTGGGAGTCAGGGCGGCACGGCGCGGAGGGATGGAGGGGAACGATGAACGACGCAGCGCCAACGCACACCGCCAGCCGGCCACGGGTGCCGCTGGTGATGCGTTGGTTGACGTAAACGCTTACGGCTGCGTCCGAAAAAACACGGAAGGACGCGTGCGATGGGTATCTTATCCCTTCCCCGTGCCTGCCGGCAACGACATGCCAGGACCCGCCGGGATTCTTGCCTGGAATTCAAATGTCTTTGGCCGGCGATGGGCTTTATCCACCCACGCAAAGCCGGCAGAATGCAAGGCATCTCACGCCATCCAGGAGTTTTCCATGAGCATCCCTTCCTTCGGCGTCGGCACTTTCCGCCTGACCGGCCAGACCGTCATCGACTCGGTGAGCAATGCCCTGGAACTGGGCTACCGCGCCATCGACACCGCGCAGATCTACGGTAATGAGGCCGAGGTCGGCCAGGCGGTTGCCCAGAGCGGCGTCAAGCGCGCCGACCTCTTCCTGACCACCAAGATCTGGACCGACAACTACGCCCGGGACAAGCTCGCGCCCAGCCTGCGCGGCAGCCTGGACAAACTGCGCACCGACTACGTGGACCTGACCCTGATCCACTGGCCGGCGCCGGGCAACGGCGTCGAGCTGCACGAAACCATGACGGCGCTGGCCGAGGCCAGGGCGCTGGGCCTGACCCGGCAGATCGGCATCTCCAACTTCAACATCGCGCTGACGAAGGAAGCCATCGCGGCGGTCGGCAAGGACCAGATCGCCACCAACCAGATCGAGCTCAGTCCCTACCTGCAGAACCGCAAGCTGACCGCGTTCCTGAAGGAACAAGGCATTACCGTGACGTCCTACATGACGCTGGCCTACGGCAAAGTGCTGAAGGATCCGGTACTGGCCGCGATCGCCGCCAGGCACCATGCCACCGTCGCGCAAGTCGCGCTGGCCTGGGCGCTGCAACTCGGCTATGCGGTGATCCCCTCTTCCACCAGGCGCGAGAACCTGGCCAGCAACCTGCTCGCCCGCGACCTCGCGCTCGATGCCGACGACATGGCACGGATCGCCGCGCTGGAACACAATGGCCGCGAAGTCGATCCCCAGGGGCTCGCGCCCGAGTGGGACTAAGGGCAACGCCGCGTATCCGCGGCCGCCCGATTGCACGATACGGCGAAGGTTCACATATACAATTGAGGCCATTTTCTTTCCCAGCCTCATGCAGAACGTCGCCAACCCGTCATCTCGGCAACCGGGCACCCGGGACGTCCGCGTCCTGGCCCGCGGACTCACGATACTCTCCGCTTTTGAGCCGGAGAACGGCTGGTTGACCAACTCCGAACTGGCCGCGCTCACCGGCCTGCCCAAGCCCACCGTCTCGCGGCTGACCTCCAATCTGCTCGAGGCGGGCTACCTGGAATATTCGGCCCAGCGGGCCGCCTACCGCCTGGGCATGCCGGTCCTCGCGCTGGGTTTCGCCGCGGCCTCCCACAGCGATTTCGTCGTGCTGGCCCGGCCGCTGATGCAACAGTTCGCCGACGAGCACCGCGTCTCGGTGGTCCTGGCCTCCCCCGACGCCAGCAGCATGGTATGCAACGAGGTCGCCCATAGCCGCGAGATGCTGTTCACGCTGCGCGTGCGCGCGGGCTCGCGCCTGCGCATCGACCGCTCGGCCTTGGGCAGGGCACTGGTCGGCGCCATGGGCGATGCCGAGCGCCTGGCCTATCTCGAGAAGCTCAGCGTTGCCGATCCGTCGGCCTGGGAGCCGCTGAACCGGGAAGTGCCTCATGCCATCGCCCAGATGGCCAGCCAGGGCTATTGCGTGGCGGCGGGCACGCTGGAGGAAGGAACCAACGGCGTAGCGCTCGTGATCGACACCCCCGAGGGGCCGCACACCTATGCGCTGGGCTGCGCCGCGCCCTCGAACGCACTGGCGATCACGCGGCTCAAGCAGGAAGTCGCCCCGGGGCTGCTGGCGCTCAAGGCCAGGCTGGAAGCCGAGCTCAGCGCCGGCCAGGCGGAGTAGGCATGGTCAGGACCCGCCAACCGGCTACCGAGCCGTCCCAGGCCACCGACATCCAGGTCGACTCGCTGCGCCGGGGCCTGGAGATCCTCCGGCTGTTCGACGTGCGCCACCGCCGCCTGTCGCTGGACGACATCTCGAACAGGCTCGGCCTGACCCGAGCGACCACCGACAAGCTCGTCCAGACCTTGCTGAACCACCATTTCCTGCAATCGCTGGGCAACGACGTCTACCAGCCGCATGTCGCCTGCCTGGCGCTGGGACGCGCGGTCAAGCGCCGCCTGCCCACCGCCCAGGCGGCACGGCCGCTGATGCTCGAACTGTCCCAGCGCCATGGCGTCCACGTGACGCTGACCACGCGCGACCGGCTGCACATGCTGGTGGTCGAGCACTGCGTTCCCTCGGGCAAGGTCCGCCTGGGGCTGACCACCGGTTCGCGCTTCTCCATGGTCGCGTCCGCGTCCGGGCGCGCCTACCTGTGGGGGCAACCCGAGGAACAGCGCCGCGTCCTGCTGGCCCAGATCGAGGACGAGGCCGGCGCGGGCATGCGGCGGCAGATCGCCGACACCCACGCGGCCTTCCAGGAACTGGACAGGAACGGCTGGTGCTATCTGGCCTCGCCGGTCGCCAACCAGACCGCCTCCATCGCCACGCCGGTGCACGCCGGTGCCAGCGTGGAGTTCGCCCTGGCGGCCATGGCCGTGGGCGCCAGCCTGACGGAAAAAAACCTGCGCCAGCAGGTGGCGCCCGAACTCTTCGCCGTGGCCCAGCGCATCGCCCTCGAGAAAGACGCCGGCCGCTAGGGTCCTGCCCGGCGTCCCTCGTCCAGCGAACCCAGCGCGTCGCGCACCGCCTGGAGATGTTCCTCCGAAGCGTGGGCGATGGCCTGGAACGCGGCCACGACGTCCAGGTGGGTCGCCAGGGTATGTTGCTCCGCATCGCGCAACAGGCGCTTGTGCATGCGCATGGCCTGCGCGGGATGCCGGGCGATGCGGCGGGCCAGGCCATCGGCCCGTGCGCGCAGTTCGTCGTCGGGCACGACATCCGACACCAGGCCGATGCGCAGGGCCTCGTCGGCATCGATGGGGTCGGCCGTGAAGGCCAGCTCCATGGCCTTGGACCGGCCGACCAGGCGGGGAAGCATCCACGCCCCGCCGTCTCCCGCGACGATACCCAGCCGCGCGAAGCTGACCGAGAAACGCGCGCTGCGCGCCGCGACGCGTATGTCGCAGAAGCAGGCAAGATCGCACCCCGCGCCATAGGCCGGCCCGTTGACCGCGGCGATGACGGGGATCTCCGTCTCGCTCAGGGCCAGCGGCACCTGATGCACCGTGTCACGGTAGCGCGCCTGCACCTGGGCCACGGAACCGGCCGAGAACATGTCGCGCCGCGCCATCTGCCTCAGGTCGCCGCCCGCGCAGAACGCCCTGCCCTGGCCGGTGATGACCAGCACGCGCGCGGCGGGATCCGCATTGGCGCGGCGGATGTGGCCGGCCAGCTCCAGGAATTGCCCGGTGCTGGAAAAACGGTTCAGCGTGTCGGGATGGCTGAGCGTCAGGGTGACGACGCCGTCCTGGTCCTCGCGCTGGACGAACCCCTGGCCCGCGGTCATGGCTAGGCTCCGATCCAGCGCGGCGGGCGCTTTTCGGCGAAGGCGCGCGGGCCCTCGACGGCATCCGCGCTGGCATAGACGCGCTCGTGGAACTTGCAGGCCGCCTCGAAGCCGCGATCGCACCCCAGGTCCATCGCCGCCCCCACGCTCTTCTTGGCCGCCCATACGGTCAACGGCGCGTTGTCGGCGATCGTACGGGCGACCGCCTGTGCCCGCTCGCGCACCGCGGCGGGCGTCGCCTCCACGTAGTTGACGAACCCCAGTTGATGGAAACGTTCGATGGGATGCAGGTCTCCCGTCATCATCATCTCCAGCAGGAAGGGCTGCGGCAGCATCCACAGCATCGGCACCCCCCACGGCGAACCCCGCCCCACCTTGGCCTCGGAGATACCCCCGCGCGTTCCCCGCAGGCCGACCCGGATGTCGCTGTTGGCCGCCAGGACCATGCCGCCCGCGGTGAAGTGGCCGGTCATCGCGGCGATGATGGGCTTGGACACCCGCCGCATCCGCTGGTGGAACGGATCACGCAGCAACTCCAGCATGTCCTTGCCCGATTCCGCGCGTACCCTTGCGGCTTCCTTCAGGTCCATGCCGGCCGAGAACGTCCCGCAATCGGCCGAGGTCAGCACGACCGCGCGCACGGCCTCGTCGCGGTCGACCTCGTCCCAGAGATCCAGCAGCCGTTCGCAGACCGCGATCGACAGCGCGTTGCGCTGGTCCGGCCGGTTGATGCGGATCGTGGCGATGCCGGATGCCAGCGCGTACTGCACGGGGGCTTCGGTGGGTGTCGTCATGTCAGGCCTCCTGGATACGGGAAAACGGCTCGAGGGATTGCGCCACGCTTGCCGCTCACTCGGGCCTGATGTCGGCGGCGTTGGTAAGCCTGGCGTAGTGCCGGCTTTCCTCGGCGATGTACTTGCCGAATTCGGCCGGTGCCATCGGGAGCAACAGTTCGTAGCCCACGCCGTCCACCTGCTTGCGCAGCTCGGGTTGTTCGAGCACGGCGCGGACCTCGCGATTGAGCCGGTCGATGATCTCGGGCGAGGTTCCCGTGGGCGCGAACAGGCCGTTCCAGTTGCCGATCTCGAAACCCGGCAGCACCTCCTTCATGGCGGGCACCCCGGGCAGCTTGGCCGAGCGGTCCGGCGTGATGGCCAGCGCCTTGAGCTTGCCCGTGGTCATGTAGGCAAGACCGGTCGAGAAATCGATGAACATCATCTGCGTCTGGCCGCCCAGCAGTTCGGCGATGGCCTGGCCGTAGGCCTTGTACGGAATGGCGTTGATCTCGGTCTTCGTCATCACGCGGAAGGTGCTGCCGGTGATGCGCGTGGTGCTGTTGGCGTAAGGAAAGGACAGCTTGCCGGGGTGCTCCTTGGCATATGCGATCAGCTCGGCCACCGAGTTGACCGGCACCGAGGGATTGACCACCAGCGCATGCGGCACGCCGCCCACGATGGCCACCGGCGCGAAGTCCTTCAGGCCGTCGTAGGACACCTTCTTGAAGAAATACTGGTTCGCTACCTGGGTCGTGTTCGTGCCGAACAACAGGGTGTAGCCGTCCGGCTGCGCGCGCGCGACGTACTCGCTGCCTATCATGCCCGTGGCACCCGGCCGGTTCTGGACCACCATGGACTGGCCCAGGCGCTTGCCCAGCGCTTCCGCGACGACGCGCGCCACGGCATCGGTCGGGCTGCCCGCGGCGAACGGCACGACGATCGTGACCGGCTTCTCGGGATAGGCGGCGCGGGCCGCCGGCAGCCCCTGTACGGCAAGGGCCAGGGTGCACAGGCCCATCGATAGCAAGGGTTTCATCATTTGTCTCCTGCGGGGGTGGAATCGTTCGGACGGGTCTTTACCATGCGCAGCGGCGAGTAGGTCAGCACGGTCTCGCCGCGCTGGTTGACCACGCGGTTGGCGGTGCGCACCAGGCCCCGGTCGGCCTTGCTCGTTGCCCTGGCCTCGACCACTTCGCATTCGACGTGGATGGTGTCGCCGGCATTGGTGGGCTTGTGCACCTTGATGTCCGCCTCCATGAACGCCATGCCCGTGCGCTGCATGGTGCTCTGCATCAGCAGGCCCTCGGCCATGCAGAAGACCAGCGAACCTGGCGCCGGGCGCGACCCGATGATGGACTGCGAGGCGATGTAGTCCAGGTTGGTGAACATTTCCTCCACCATGCCCACCGTCCCGATGAACAAGGTGATGTCCGCCTCGGTGATGGTCCGCCCCAGGGTGCGGAAGCGATAACCGATCTCGACATCGTCCCAATAGAACCCCATTCCCAGGACCTCCAGCCCGTTGGCGTCGGTCGTGATTGCTCTACGCATGCCTTTCTCCTCCTGGTTCGCTGACTGTTTTTCTGTTCAAAGCACGCCGGCTTCGCGCAGCGCCGCCAATTGTCCGGGGGTCACGCCCACCGACCGCAGGACCTCGTCGGTGTGCTCGCCCAGCAGCGGCGGCGCGCTTCCCGGCTCCAGCGGCGTGGCCGAGAAGCGCATGGGATTGCGCACCGTCGGCACCCGGCCATAGCGCGGATGCCACAGCTCGGCGCGCATGCCCCGCGCGACGACGTGTTCGTCGGCAAAGACCTGGTCCATGCGGTTGATGGGGCCGCCCGGCACCTGGGCGCGTTCGAGCAGCGAGGTCCAATCGGCCAGGCTGCGCGAACGCGTGACCGGTACCAGCCAGGCGTCCATCTCGGTCCGGTTGCGCACCCGGGCGGCAATGGTCGCGAAACGCGGATCGGTGCCGACCTCGGCGTGGCCCACCGCCTCGCACAGGCGACGGAACTGGGTGTCGTTTCCGACGGCAAGGACCAGATGACCGTCCGCCGCCGGATAGACGGCATACGGCGCGATGTTGGGATGGCCGCTGCCCATGCGCTGCGGCACCTGGCCGCTGACCAGGTAGTTCATCGACTGGTTCACCAGCGAGCCGACCATGCAGTCCAGCAGGCTGATGTCGATGTGCTGGCCGCCGTGGCCCCGGTCCCGGTGCTGCAAGGCGGCCAGGATGGCGGTGGTGGCGTACATGCCGGCCAGCAGGTCGGCCACCGCCACCCCCGCCCGCTGCGGCCCGCCGCCGGGCAGGTCGTCGCGCTCGCCCGTCACGCTCATCAGGCCGCCCATGCCCTGGATCAGGTAGTCGTAGCCCGCGCGATCCTTGTAGGGACCGGTCTGGCCGAAGCCGGTCACCGAGCAATAGACCAGTTGCGGATTGATCTCGCGCAGCGAGTCGTAATCGAGTCCGTATTTCTTCAGCCCGCCGACCTTGTAGTTCTCCACGAACACGTCGGCGCCCCGCGCCAGGTCCCGGACGATGCGCTGACCGCGCGCATCGGAGAAATCGACGGCCACCGATTTCTTGCCGCGGTTGCAACTCATGAAATAGGCGGCGTCGCCGTCTTCCCCCGTGCGCTCGTCGGCCAGGAACGGCGGCCCCATCTGCCGGGTGTCGTCGCCGACGCCCGGCTTTTCTATCTTGATGACCTCCGCCCCCAGGTCGGCCAGGTTCTGCGTGGCCCAGGGGCCGGCCAGGATGCGGGAAAGGTCCACGACGCGAAGGTGGCTCAGCGGCTTGTTCATGGTGGTCTCGGTGCGGCCGGCGCTCGCCGGCTCGGAATGGAAGGTCATGGCGCGGCGTCGTAGTCGACCTCGACGATGAGATCGCCCTCGCGAACGCTCTCTCCACGCGCATGGCGCAAGGCCCGCACGGTGCCGGCCTGATGGGCGGTAATGGCATGCTCCATCTTCATGGCCTCGATGATGGCCAGCGTGTCGCCGGGCTGGACCCGGTCGCCCGGACGCACCGACAGCGCCGCGACGACGCCCGACATCGGTGCCGTGGCCAACCGGTCCGCATCGGCGCCGTCAAGCTCGCGGATCCTGCGCGGGCGCACGGTGTAGTGATCGCCGCCCACCTGCACATGCCAGCCGGATTCGGACGGACAAGCTTCCCAGCCGCGTCCATCGGCCCGTCCTCGCAGCCCCGACGCGTCGCGCACGACGCGCGACACCTTGCCGGCCGCCGCCACGTCCACACCCTGGCCGTCGGCCGCCGCGAAACCCGCCGCGACCGGCTCCTGGTCCAGCTCGAAATGCACGCGTCCCAATGATGCGCCGGCATCGAGGCAATGCCGGTCCATCGCGCCCTGCCCGGCTCCCCGCGTCCACGGCGAACCCTGCTCAGCGATGACGGGAAAGTGCAGCGCGGCTCCCACCGCCACGGCCGCTTCGCGGCTGCGCGGCGCCAGCAGGTCCTTGCGCTCGTCCAGGTAGCGCGTATGGACATGCCCGGACCTGACCGCCGGATCGTCCAGCACGCGCGACAGATACCCCACGTTGGCGGCCACGCCCAGCAATACGGTGTCGTCCAGCCCGGCCCTGAGCGCATCCAGCGCGGCCTGGCGATCGCCGGCATGGGCGATGATCTTGGCCACCATGGGGTCATAGAAAGGCGGCACCTCACCCGAGGCGTCCAGCGCCGTGTCCACCCGCAGGCCGGCGGGCCATCGCGCGCGGGCCACCGTGCCCGGCGACGGCCGGAAGTCCTGCGCCGGATCCTCGGCGTAGACACGCGCCTCGATGGCATGGCCAAGGCATGCGATGGCGGACTGCGCCAGCGGCAAGGGTTCGCCCGCCGCCACCCGCAATTGCCATTCCACGAGATCCAGGCCCGTGACGGCCTCGGTGACCGGATGCTCGACCTGCAGGCGCGTATTCACCTCCAGGAAGTAGCACTGGAGATCGCGGCCGACGATGAACTCGAAGGTCCCGGCATTGCGGTAGTTCAGGCTGCGCGCGCCTTGCAGCGCCGCCTCCAGCAGGCGCTGGCGCGCCTCGGCCGGCAGGTCCGGCGCGGGCGCCTCTTCCACCACTTTCTGATGGCGGCGCTGGAGCGAGCATTCGCGCTCGAAAAGGTGTACCGCCCCGCCCCGGCCGTCGCCGAATATCTGCACCTCGATGTGGCGCGGCTGATCGATGTAGCGCTCGACGATCATGCGGCCGTCGCCGAAGCTGCTACGCGCCACCCGGATCGCGGACTCGATCGCGCCCGCCAGTCCTTCATGGCGCGTGATGACCTGCATGCCCTTGCCACCGCCACCGGCCGACGGCTTGAGCAAGACCGGCAGGTCGATGGCGCGCACCTGCGCCTCGATCTGCCCGGGGTCGTCGCTGGCCTCGTCGGTGCCCGGCACCACGGGGACGCCCGCGGCGCGCATCAGCGCCTTGGCCCGCGCCTTGTCACCCAGCATGGCAATGGTCTCGGGCGCGGGCCCGATGAACACCAGCCCCGCCCGCTCGACGGCGGTGGCGAATCCGCTGTTCTCGGACAGGAAGCCGTAACCGGGATGCACGGCTTCACAGTTCGTACGCAAGGCCGCTTCGACCAGTTTGTCGATGCGCAGGTAGCTGTCTCCGGCCGGCCCCGGCCCCAGGCAAACCGTTTCCACCGCACCGCCCAGATGGGCCGCGGCGGCGTCCGCCCCGGAATGGACCGCCACATACTCGATGCCCAGGCGGCGGCACGTGCGCGCGATGCGCCGGGCGATCTCGCCCCGGTTCGCGATCAGGATTCTCTTCCACATGTCCTACATCCTGAAAATGCCGAAGCGTGTCGATTCCCCGGGGCTGCCCGCCGCCAGCGCCAGGCCCAGCGTCAGCCACGCGCGCGTATCGGCGGGCTCGATCACACTGTCCACCCACAAGCGCGATGCCGCATGCAGGGCCGTGCTCTCGGCATCGTAGACGGCGCGCACCGGGGCCTTGAAGGCCTCGGCCTCGTCGGCGGAAAACGCCTTGCCCTGGCGCGCCAGTTGCTCGGCGCGCACCAGGGCCAGCACCGTGGCCGCCTGCTCGCCCCCCATCACCGAGGTCCTGGCATTCGGCCACATCGCCATCAGGCGCGGCCCGAAGGCGCGCCCGCACATCGCATAGGCGCCGGCGCCATAGCTGCCGCCTATGACCACGCTGAACTTGGGCACGCGCGCCGTGGACACCGCGTTGACCATCTTGGCGCCGTCCTTGGCGATCCCGCCCTGCTCGTACTGCACGCCGACCATGAAGCCGCTGATGTTGTGCAGGAATACCAGCGGGATGTTCTCCTGGCAGCACAGCTCGATGAAGTTGGTGGCCTTCTGCGCGCTCTGGCCGAACAGCACCCCGTCGTTGGCCAGGATGCCGACCGGATACCCGCCTATCGCGCCCGTGCCGCAGATCAGGCTGGCGCCGTAGCGTTCCCGGTAGGCCACGAACTCGCTGCCGTCCAGCAGCCGCGCAAGCACGTCCCGGATCGGGATGGCCTGCTTGGGGTTGGCGGGAATCAGCCCCGGCAGTTCGGCCGGATCGTGGCGCGGCGCAACCGGAACACGCGGCGGCGCCGGCAAGGCGCCAGCCTTGCCACGCGCCACGATGTCCCGGACCAGCGCCAGCGCGTGCAGTTCGTCGTGCGCGAAATGATCGGCGACGCCGGACAGGCGCGTATGGATGTCGGCCCCGCCCAGCGCCTGCGCATCGACCCGTTCGCCGGTGGCCGCCTGCACCAGTTGCGGCCCGCCCAGGTAGATGGTGCCGGCCTGGTCGACGATGACGGTTTCGTCGCACATCGCCGGGATGTAGGCGCCGCCCGCCGTGCATGCGCCCAGCACGGCCGCGACCTGCTTCAGGCCCAGGGCGGACATCTCGGCGATGTTGCGGAAGATCTTGCCGAAGTGGTGCTCGTCGGGAAAGATGTCCCCCTGCAGCGGCAGGTAGGCGCCGCCCGAATCCACCAGGTAGACGCACGGCAGGCCGTTCTCGCGGGCCACCGCCTGCGCGCGCAACTGCTTCTTGATGGTGAGCGGATAGTAGGTGCCGCCCTTGACCGTGGCATCGTTGGCCATGACCACGCAGGCGCGGCCGGCCACCATTCCGATGCCGGTGATCATGCCCGCGCCCGGCGACTGGCCGTCGTACAAGCCGTCGGCCGCCAGTTGCCCGATCTCCAGGAACGGCGTTGCGGGATCCAGCAAGGTATTGATCCGTTCGCGCGGCAGCAGCTTGCCGCGCGCCAGATGCGTCTGGCGCGCGCGTTCGCCGCCCCCCTCGACGGCACGCTGGCGCGCGGCATCCAGCGGCACGCGCAATTCGGCGTAGGCCGCGGCGTTGGCGGCGAACTCCTTGCCGTCGGTGCGTGTACGGGAAGACAGGATGGCCATGGCGTCGGATCGTCAGGAAGGGGTCTCGGCGCCGCGCACCGGCAGGCGCATCAAGGCATAGCCCAGCGACTTGCCGGTCTGGTCCAGCCGCAGGGTACGCGTGGCGCCGCCCCCCAGGGCGTGTCGCATCACCACGACCACCGCGCCGATGTTGTCCATGGGATGGCATTCCACCTCGCCCCGCACCCAGTCGCCGTAGATCCGCTTCACGTCGGCCGGCGTCACGCTGGCGCGCAGCCACGTATATTCCCGCGGCCCGCGGGCGACCAGGCCGACGGAGCAGACGTCCCCCTTGTCCCCGGACCGCACGTAGGCGATATCTTTCACTTGCAGTGTCATCGGCATGCTCCTCAAGCCACCAGGATCTCGGTCTTCTGTTCGACGGCGTCGCGCGGGATCAGCGTCGGCCACAGCGCGATCACGGGACGCGGCTTCATCGGCGTGCCGAACGAGGTGCCCCCAGGCCCCATGATCCACAGATTCGTCCCGGCCCGCCGCACCTTGTCGGCTTCCTCCTGGGTGCGCGTGCGCACCGCGCAGCGCAGCCCCACCTCGGGCAGTTCGTTGGCCCACTCCCGGCCGGCGAATGCCGCCGCGGGTCCATGCAGGGTGTTCAGGCCGACGAAATCGAAATGCACCTGGTCGGCCGCCAGCCCCATGCGCTCGAAACGCTCGAGCAGGGTCTCGCGCGCCTTCACGGCACGGTCGTAGGCGTTGGGCCATGGGAAAAAAGCCATCGTCTCCCCTATCCATCCATCCTGGTAACCCACCACCATCTTCCACTGGTCGGGCGCGGGCTCCCCCCGCATGCCGCTGACGCGGACGCGGTCCTGGCCTTCGTCATTCAGCGTGAGGGACGTGAAATCGGCCACCGCGTCGGGCATCAGATAGCGGCGGGGATCGCCGATTTCGTAGACGAGGTGTTCCTTGACCGTCCACTGATCGACCCGGCCGCCGCTACCAGGCAGCTTGGTGACGGTGGCATCGCCGGTCTCGTCGACCTCCAGGATGGGAAAGCCGACACGGCCCATGTGCGGCATTTCCGCAAACCGCGACGACATGCCGCCCGAGCAGCCCGCCGCGCACTCGACGATGTGCCCCAGCGTCACCGCCGCGGCATACCGGTCCACGTGCGCGGCGTCGCGGCGCCAGCCGAATTCGTGGGCCAGAGGGCCGACGTACAGCGCATTGTCCGATACCCGTCCGGCGATGACGACGTCGGCGCCGCCGGCCAGCCCCTCGCTGATTCCCGAGCTGTCGGTATACACGTTCGCGCAGACCACGCGATCGCGAATGGCCGCGAAATCCTCGTCGCCCGTATCGAGATTGCGCAGCGGCACGCCTTGCGCGACCAGCTCATCCAGCTTGCCCAGCATGTCGTCGCCCTCGACCAGGGCGATGCGGGAGCCGGCCAGTCCCGCCTGGCGGGCCCCCTCGGCGATCCGGTCGGCCGCGGCGCGCGGATTGACGCCACCGCCGTTGGAAATCAGGCGCGTGCCGGCGGCCTTCGCCTTCGGCAACAACGCGATCATGGCCTGCACCGCATCCGGCACGTAGCCGGCGTCGGGCCGCTTGAGCTTCTGCCGCTGCAGCAACGCCATGGTCAGCTCGGCCAGGTAGTCGAAGCACAGGTAGTCCAGGTTCGCCCGTTCCAGCAGTTCTTCCGCGGGGTCCAGCGCGTCGCCCCAGAAGCCCGACCCGGCACCCATCCGCACGATGCGGCCCATATCTGCCTCCATTTCTAATTTCATTTTACTTTATCTAATTTCATTATATTTTTCATTCGACGAAAACGTCAAGCACGAGATCCAGGCTCGACATCGGGCAACATCGAATTGGGGGGGTGGGGAGGGAACTGGCCGCCGGGCGAGCGGCAGGCGTACCACTGGGCCGCGCCGCAGCACCTGGGCGACGGCCGGTGCTCGGACACGCCGGTCGAAGATGGCCACGGCCTGGCGGCCGCAATGGCTGGAGGACACGCCAGGCTGAGACGCCTTGCCCGCGCGCCCTTGACCCGGCGCCCGCTACGAACGGTCGAACGCGATCCCCGTGGCCCCCTCCAGTTCGCGCAACAGCTCACCCTGGAAAGCCACGTCGCGCGCCGCGGGATGCGGGTCGAGCTGCTGCTGGTGGTGCCAGTATCCGCCGCTCTCGCCGGCCCGCGGATCGTTGCCGGCGGCCAGCCACTCCTGCGTCAGGTGGCCCAGGCGCAGGTCGTCGGGCGCGTTGGGGCCCCCCATCTTCGTCGGCACCCACCCCGGATCGACCGCGCTGGCGACGACTCCGGGCCACAACCGGGCAACCGCCATCGCCAGCGCCGTCACGAACAGCTTGCTGTCCGAATAGGACACCGACTCGCCGCGCCCGTGCCAGTCCAGGCCGCCCAGCTCCGGGCGGCCATCGAAGTGCATGCCGCTGCTCAGGTACACCAGGCGATCCGGCCGGGTGACGAGGGCCGTCAGGACATAGGGCGCGATCACATTGACCGGCAGTATCTGCCGCCCGGTATAGACCCCGGCGTTGTGGATGACCGCATCCATCCGGCCGAGCCGGTTCACCTGGGCGGCGACGTCCTCGGCCTGTCCCTGGTCGGACAGGTCGCCGACCACTGCCCGGGCGCCCCGGTTCAACAGGTCCTGGACCGCATCGAGCCGCTGGCGGCCGCGCACATGAAGCACGACCTCGTGGCCGTCTGCGAGCAGCGTGCCGGCGGCGGCCCGGCCCAGCCCGTCGGCCGAGCCCGTGATGAAGATTCGAGACATTGTCAGCTCCTATGGGAATCAGGACCTCATCGCCGCCAGCGCGTCGGCGGCCTGCTCCAGCCCGCCCAGGATGGTGTCCGCGACACGCGGCGAAAAATCCCGCGGCAGCGCCGCCTGCGCCTCGGCAATGGCCGCGGGCGTGCGGAACAGGATTTCCTCGATAAGCGCCCCGGCCGTCGGCGCGTAGCCGACCAGCCGCGCCGTGCTGTCGAAGTGGCGGCGCTGGATGCCGTGCATCTCATAGTGCCGGTTCTTGCCCAGCAGCGCCATCGCCAGCTTGATCTCGCGGGGCGACCATTGGTTGGCCCGCTCTCCCAATACCGGGTAGGCCGACATCACGTCGTACAACGGGGTCAGGCAAAAACGGCCGCGCGGCAGGAGATGGATGCTGAAGTTCTTGGCATGGCCGTCGGGCGCGCGCAGCAGCCAGAACAGGACCTGCGCGGCCATCAAGGCCTTCATGTCGGCGTCGGCGTGCACCGATTGCCGCAGCGTGGCGAACAAGGCCTTGAGCCCCGGCCCGCCCTCGTTCTCGTATTTGCGCAGCGGCGAGCATCCCGCCACCTGGCAGAAGTCCTCCTGCGGCAGCCGCATGATCCACCGGCCATCGGGCGCGATCCGCCGGTCGAAGCGTTCGACCACCAGCACGCGCTGCTTGCCGAAGGTCGCGATGTCGGCCCCGGCCACGTCCAGTCCATAGGCTTTCAGCAGCCGCAGGCACAACCATTCGTTGTCGACCGAAGTGGTGAAATCCGCCTGCCGGCCGCCCATCAATCCCAGCGGCAGCTTGAAGATGTGGCTCGTGGGCGTGGCGCCGCGCGGCGCGTGCCATTGGCCGTTCCACCGCAGGAAGGCGGTCTTCTCTTGCGCGCCCGCCAGCGAAATGCGGAAATCCGCATCCGGATCTCCCTGGGCGCCGAAGGCGCGCGGCGACACGGTTTCGATCAGATGCCGTTCGATGTCCTCGTCGGACAAGGGGACGCCGTCGATGCGATCGTGGCCGCCCGGCGACTCATGCTCGTCCAGGATCTGCACCGCCCCCACGCAGTCGCTGCCCACCGCCTTCAGCAGATCGAAGGGATCGGTCGAACCGGTCCGGAAACGCTCGGCCACACGGCGGCGGATCACGTCGCTGTCGGGCAGGAGGTTGTCGAAATAGTTGGCGACCCTCTCGCCTTTCAGCGGCAGGTTGTGCAGGTTGAACGGCAGCGACAGCGAGAGTGGCCGGCCGATGTCGGCGCCGGTCCAGTCCGCGTCGTAGTGCAGTTCCATCTCGCCCCGCGCGGGGATCGTCCAGCGGCCGACGCGGATGCCATTGGTCCAGATGTGCAGGCTGCGGCCATGCGATCGACGGCCCATGTCACCAGTCCGCGTGTACAGTGGACGGTGGCGCCTGGCCGCCGCGCGGCCCCAGGGTCAGTTCCAATCCGAGCGCGGCGCACCACGCCAACAGTTGCTCCAGGCTCAGTTCATCGGCGTGCAGCTCCAGGTGGGACACCCGCGACTGGCTCAGGCCGATGCGGCCGGCCAGGGCCGACTGGGTCATGCCCCGGGACTTGCGGGCGGCCTGCAATACCGCGCCCAGTTGCGTGGCGGTCACCAGGACTTGAGGGGGCATGGACATGGCAAAATACCTGGAATCCGAATAAATTCATAATATTTGCAATACAGATATGTGTCAAATATCTGATATCCAAATATTTCATGATCCTCCCGCCGCCATGACCGAACACGCCATCATCGCCGCCACGCCCGAGCCCCGGACCCGGGAAAGCCTGGCCAGCGGCCTGTCCCGGCTGGGCGTCACGCCCGGCATGACCCTGCTCGTGCACTGCGCCTTGAGCCGGCTCGGCTGGGTCTCGGGCGGAGCGCAAACCGTCGTGCGCGCCCTGCTCGACGCCGTGGGCCCGGCCGGCACGGTGGTGATGCCCGCGCAGTCATCGCAACTGAGCGATCCCGCCAACTGGCAGGCGCCCGCCGTCCCGCCGGCCTGGATAGCAACGATCCAGGCCACGCTGCCGCCGTTCGACCCACGCACCACGCCGACGCGCGGCATGGGCGCGGTGGCGGAACTGTTCCGGACCTGGCCCGGCGCCCGCCGCAGCCCCCATCCCCTGTGCTCCTTCGCCGCGCTGGGCCCGCTGGCCGAATCGATCACGGCCACCCAGGCGCTGGGCGATCCTTTCGGCCACGGCGGGCCGCTGGGATGCCTGTATCGGGAACGCGCCGGCATCCTTCTGCTGGGTACCGGCTTCGACGCGTGCACGGCCCTCCACATGGCCGAGGCCCTGGCCTCGCCCCCGCCGCCCAGGATCTCCGAAGGCGCCCCCGTATGGATGGACGGCCAGCGACGCTGGGTGGCCTTCGACCTGCCCGCCGGCGATGCGGACCGCTTCCCGTCCCTGGGCGAGGCACTCGTCCGGCAGGGACTGGCCAGGACCGGACAGGTCGGCTCCGCGTCCTGCCACCTGCTGGACCTGCGGGCGGTGGTGGACGCGGCGGCCCGGCTCATGACGGAAACGAACCGTTGAACCCGGGGCCAGGATTTTTTTCCAGCCGACCGATCCGTTTTCCCCGTCCGATTCGTCTTGGCGGTACCGGACACGCCCGTGCCGGTTCCAACCCTGAAGGAATCCTCGCCATGACCACCGCCGCCCAGCAAGCCGTGACCCTCGTCAACGTCCTGTCGGTCCACCCCGGCAAGCAGCAGGAACTGCTCGCCTCGCTGCGCCAGAACACGGAAACCGTCATCAGGACGCTGCCGGGCTGGATCGCGACCCGCCTGATCGCCAGCGGCGACGGCAAGCGCATCGTGATCCACTCCCAATGGGACAGCGCCGCCGACGTCGAGGCCATGCGCGCCGATCCGCGCATGCAGGCCTATTTCCCGACCATCCGCGACCTCGCCTCATTCGACTCCATCCTGGGCACGGACGTACTCTCGCACCATCGCTGACAGGAAGACCATGACCCAGGACGACTCGTTCGCTGCCCTGCTGGCCGGCATGCGGCCCCGGCTGCACCGCTATTGCGCCCGCATGACCGGCTCGACCATCGATGGCGAGGACGTCGTCCAGGAGACGCTCATCAAGGCCCTGGCCGCCCGCCCGGCCGCCGCCGGCATCGCCAACATAGAAGGCTGGCTGTTCCGCATCGCGCACAACGCCAGCCTGGACTTCCTGCGCGCCCGGGCCCGGGCCCGGGAAGTGCCCTTGACCGAAGAGATGGAACCCGGCGCCGAAGGCCCCCAACCCGACATCGTCGCGGTAGGGTTCCGGACCTTCCTGCGACTGGCGGTCCTCCAGCGCTGCGCCGTCATCCTCAAGGACGTCCTGGGCCATTCCGTCGAAGAGATCGCCCAGGTGGCGGACTGCAGCGTGCCGGCCGCCAAATCCGCGCTGCAACGCGGCAGGCAGCGGCTTCGCGAACTGGTGGCCCAGGGCGGGGACCAGCACAGTCCCGTGCCGCTGTCGGACGGCGACCACGAGCGCCTGCGGCACTATGTCGCCCACTTCCAGGCCGGCGACTTCGACGCGATACGCCGCATGCTGGCCGACGACGCCCGCCTGGATCTCGTCAACCGCCTCAAGCTGCAAGGCCGCAAGGAAGTAGACTTCTATTTCACCCGCTACGCCGAAGCGGTGCATTGGCGCTTCGCGCCGGGCGCGGTCGAAGGACGGCCGGCGATGCTGGTCTACGACGCCCGCGGCCCCATGGACCGCCCCGCCCACTTCGTGCTGCTCACGTGGCGCGCGGAAGACGTGGCCCGGATCCAGGACTACCTGTTCGCGCCCTATGTGATGGAAGCCGCCGACTGGGTGCGGCTCGACGCCCTTTCCTGAAGGCCCCGCCATGCACAAAGCCACCATCGTCTCCACCGACACCAACTACCTGCATCGCATCCAGGCCGGTCCCTTCGGCCTGGACACCGACGAACCCAAGGCCCTGGGCGGCCAGGGCGGCGCCCCGGCGCCCTTCGACTACTACCTGGCGTCGCTGTCCGCCTGCACCGCGATCACCCTGCGCATGTACGCGCAGCGCAAGGGCTGGGACCTGGGCGAATTCCGCGCCGAGCTGGCCCTGCGCTTCGACGAGCAGGGCACGGCGCACATCCACCGCAAGCTGTATTCGGACCAGCCGCTCACCGCCGAACAATGGAAACGGCTGCTGGAGATCGTGGCCAACACGCCAGTCACCAAGGTCATGCGCAACGGCGCGGTGATCACCAGCGAAGCCCCCGCGGCGGGGGCCTAGATTCCATGGCCTACCTGTGGCTCAAGGCGGCGCATCTGACCGCGCTGATGGTCTGGATAGGCGGCATGCTGGCCGTGGCGCTGGCCCTGCGCGCCACCTCGCCGCGCCGCGAGGAACTGCGCGCCGGCGGCGCCCTGCCCCTGCTGGGAACGGTGCGCCGCTGGGACCACTACGTGACGTCTCCCGCCATGCTGCTGGCCTGGGCCCTGGGCCTGGCGCTGGCGTTCCAGGGCGGCTGGTTCGGCCAGCCCTGGCTGTGGGCCAAGCTCGTCCTGGCGTTGCTGCTGGCCGCCGTGCATGGGCGGCTGGCGGGCGGCCTGCGCAAACGGCTGCGTGACGACATTCCGGTCGTGACGGCCTGGCGGCATGCACCAGGCGCGATCGTGGCGCTGGTGGCGGCCATCGTCGCGCTGGTCGTCGTCAAGCCGTTCGCGTAGCCGCCTGCGTCCTAGTCGAACTGGCCCTGGGTCTCGGGCGCGACCTTGGCGCCCACCAGATAGACCACCGCCAGCAAGGCCGAGGTGATGGCCAGGACATGGGGAATATCCTGCGGCGAACCGCTCAGGAGCGAAACCACCGTGGGCATCATGCCGCCGACGGCGAAGCCGATGTTCCAGGACAACCCCGTGCCGCTGGCGCGCATCTTGGCCGGGAAGCGTTCGTTCAGGAAGATCATGACGGGCGCGATGATGGCACCGCCCAAGAGGGCGATGGCCGAGGCGATCATCGTGATCCGCGGCAGGGACGCGGGCTTGGCGATGAGCAGGAACAGGTACGGCAGCAGCACCAGGCAGAAGACACCCAGCGCGTAGAAGGTCTTCTTGCGGCCGATGATGTCGCTCAGGGCACCGAAGGCCAGCGCGCCGACGATGGTGCCAACCGAGCTGATCATCAGGATCAGCGCCGAACTTTCGTGCGGCACGTTCGCGACCAGTTTCAGCAGCGTCGGCAGATAGCCGGCGGTGATGTAGTAGGTCGCGCCGCCGCCGAAGGTGATCAGCAGGTTGACCAGCAGCACGTTGCGGTACTCGCCCGCGAACAGCGTCTTGAGCGGCGAAGCCTGCCTGGCCGCCCCGTCTTTCTGCCTGGCGCGCTCGGCCTGGATCTTCTTGAAGGAAGGCGTTTCATCCAGCAGCCGGTACATCACCAGGCCGAAAACCGTGCTGATCAGGCCCGAGAAAAACATGACGCGCCAGCCGATCTGGTCGAAGCGGTCGCCGGGAAATACGTAGGACAGCGCGAAGTACACGATGGAGGCCATCAGCGCACCCATGCCGGCGCCGCCGCTACCCACCAGCCCCGACATCAGGCCGCGGTGGCGCGGCGCGATCGACTCCGTGCCTATCGTGTGCGTCGAGGCCACGATGCCGCCCACGAACAGGCCCTGCACGATGCGCAGCGCCAGGAAGATGACGGGCGCGGCCATCCCGGCCTGGTGGATGGTCGGCAAGAGGCCGAACGCCGCCGTGCTCAGTCCCACGCCGACCATGGAAATCATCAACGCCCGCTTGCGGCCGTGCTTGTCCGCATAGGCGCCGAACACGGCCGACCCCAGGGGCCGCACCAGCAGCGCCACCGCGAACGAAGCGTAGACCGCCGCCAGCGACAGGGTCGGCTTGTCCGAGGGAAAGAACAGCCGCCCGATGATGGGCGCCACGTACAGCAGGATGAACAGGTCGAACAGGTCCAGCGCCCACCCGAAGGTGGACGCCAGGCCCGCCATGAAGGCCTTGCGCGACTGCGCGGGATCGGCCGCGGACTCGGGGTCAGCGGCGCCGGGTACGGTATCCGTGGTGGTAGTCATGATGTCTCCATTGTTGGAATGAGGCGGCGCCCTGGTTCAGCGGCCCGTCCACTGCGGCTTGCGCTTGGCGTGGAACGCCTCGACGCCTTCCCGGAAATCCTCGGAGGTGCGCAGGCGGCTATAGCAATGGCCTTCGAGTTCGATGGCGATGGACAGCGGCGAATCTTCCGAGTCGTTCAGCAGCTTCTTGACCGTGCGCTGTGCCAGCGGCGAGAACCCGCGCAGTTCGTCCACCAGCTTGTCGGTGGCGGCCTCGAGCTGGCCGTCGGCCACGCACTCGACCACGAAGCCCCAGTCGTAGGCCTGCTGGCCCGGAATGCGGCGCGAACGCATCACGACGTCCTTGGTACGGGCGATGCCGATCATGCTTTGCAGGCGCGCCGAACCGCCCGACCCGGGAATCTGTCCCAGTTTCTGCTCGGGCAGCGCGTATTGCGCCGTCACGCTGGCGATACGGAAGTCGCAGGCGAGCGAGATCTCGAACCCCACGCCGAAGCAATAGCCGCGGTTGGCGGCGATCACGGGCTTGGCGCAGCGGGCCGGCGCGGCGATGTTCCAGGCCAGCCTGGACACATGTTCGGGCGTCGCCTCCAGGAAGCCGCGGATGTCGCCGCCGCTGGAGAAATGCTCGCCTTCGGCCCGCAACACGATCACGCGCACGCGCGGATCTTCGTCCAGCGCCTCGAACACCAGGCGCAGTTGCTCGCGCTCGGGCATGGTGATGATGTTGAAAGGCGGGCGCTTCAGGACGATGTCGGCGCGCTCGCGCTCCGCATCGACGATGACGTCGAAGCCGTCGAGTTGTTCGAGCAGGGTGTGGGCGGGATGGTTGAGCTTGGGCATGGAGATATCCTTCAGTGGGTCATGCACGGAATTTCGGGATCAGGAACGGTCGGGCTCGAACTCGCCGGCAGTGAGCTTGCGGCGCAGGATCTTCCCCACCGGGGACTTGGGAATCTCGCTGACGAAGACGTACTCGCGCGGGCGCTTGAAATTGGCAAGATCGGTGCCCCGGCAATACGCGTCCAGCGCTTCGCCGTCGACGGCGTCCTTGCGCTTGATGAACGCGACGACGCGCTGGCCCCAGCGCTCGTCGCTCAGGCCGGCGACGGCCACCTCGTCCACGGCCGGATGCAGGGACAGTACCGACTCGATGTCGACCGGCGAGATGTTCTCGCCACCGCTGATGATCATGTCGTCTACCCGGCCGGTCACGTGCAGCTCGCCGTCCTCGTCCAGGTAGCCGGTGTCCCCGGTGAAGTACCAACCGTCGTGCAGCGACTTGGCGTCGGCGTCGGGCCGGTTCCAGTAACCCTCGAACGCCTCGTCCCCGGCCAGGTCGGCGATGATCTGCCCTTCCGTTCCACGCGGCGCCAGCTCATCGGGATCGGTCGTCTCCAGCCGCACCAGGCGCAGGCGCGTATTGATGCCCGCGCGGCCCGCGCTGCCGGGCTTGCGGCGCGCATCGGGGTTGATGGCCATGGTGTAGACCTCGGAACTGCCGTAGTGGTTGACGAACAGCTCGGGCCGGAACGCCTCGTCCAGGCGCAGCAGCAGCGCGTCGTGCATGGGCGCCCCGGCGAAGCCGAGCTTGCGGATGCTGGAGATGTCGGTGCCCGCGAAGTCCGCGTGCGCCAGCAGGTCGTGATAGAGCGTCGGCACCAGGTACAGGTTGCTGACCCGCTCGCGCTGGATCACCCCGAGCGCGGCCGCCGGGGAAAAACGCGGCAGGCACACGAAGCACCCGTCCACCAGCGCCATCGCCAGCAGCGAACGCACGCCCATGGTGTGATAGAGCGGCATCACGCCCAGCGTGCATTCGCCTATCCCGTACTGGTTCTGCGCCACGTGGCCAAGCGCGGCCGCCCGCTCCTGGCGATGGCGGCGCGGCACGCCCTTGGGCTTGCCGGTCGTTCCCGACGTGTAGAGCATCAGCGAGATGTCGTCCGCCGTGGCGCGCGGGCCGGCCATCCAGGGCCCGGCGGCCAGCAGGCCGGCATACGTGTGGGTCGCCTGCCCGTCCGCGCCGACCACGATGCGCGGCACACCCGCGGCCTCGCCCGCTTGCGCCACGGCGTCGGCGCTGACTTCTTCGTAGACGATGGCCCGGGCCGAGGCGTCGATCAGGCAGTAATCGATTTCCTCGGGCTTGGCGCGCCAGTTCAGCGGCGTGACGATCACGCCCAGGAACTGGCAGGCCCAGTGCAGCGTGGCCATTTCCAGGCGGTTCTGCAACACCGCCAACAAATGGTCGCCGCGCCCGAGCCCCAACTCGTCCAAGCCTTGCGCCACGCGCAGGATCTGCTCCAGCCATGCGGCGTAGGTCAGGCGGGTATCGCCGTCCACCACCGCGATCGCGTCCGGATTGCGCTCCACGCTCTGCAAGAATGTACGTCCCAAATCCAGCATCAGATGCCTCCTATGTGTTCTTGTTGCGCGCGGCGGCCACGTCGAGGACGGCCTGCACGATGGGCGTGTATCCGGTGCACCGGCACAGGTGTCCCGACAGCATGTCCCGCACCTGCTGCTCGGTCGGATCCGGCACCCGTTCCAGGAAGTCGTCGCACGACATCAGGATGCCCGCGGTGCAGAAGCCGCATTGCAGCGCGTGGTGCCGCCGGAAGGCCTGTTGCAGGTCGCCCAGCTCGCCCTCGCGCGCCAGGCCCTCGACCGTGTCCACCTTGCGGCCATCCACCTGGACGGCCAGCGTCAGGCAGGAGCGGCCGGCCACGCCGTCGATGCGCACGGTGCAGGCGCCGCACACCCCGTGCTCGCACCCCACGTGGGTGCCGGTGGCGCCCAGCTCGTGCCGCAGGAAATCCGACAGCAGCATGCGGCTCTCGGCCGTACCCTCGCGCTGCCTGCCGTTCAGCGTGCAGCGGATGCGATGGGTCTTTTCCATGTTCATGGCGTGTCTCCTTGCGCCCGCGCCGCGGCGGCCGCGATGGCCCGGGCCGCCAGTTGCCGCACCAACCGCCGGCGGTAGGCGGCGCTGGCGTGCGCGTCGTCCTGCGCGCCCAGCGTCCAGGCGAAATCGTTGATGGCGGTTTCCAGGTCCCGTTGCTGCAGGCGCGGCCATTGCACGACGGTCGGCCGGTCCGCCACGCCTCCCACGCCCAGGCGGATGGTGTCCTTGCTGACCGCGGCCGCGCAGGCGGCGATGGCGAAATCGCCGTGGCGCAGCGAGAACTCCTCGAACGCGTAGCCCGTGCCCGCGACGCCCAGCGGATAGCGCACGCAGGCGATCAGTTCGTCGCCGGCGCGGGCCGTCGTGAGCATGCCCTGGAAGAAATCCCTGGCCGGCAAGGTCCGGCGGCCGCGCCTGGACGACAGCACCACTTCGCCGCCCAGCAGCGCCAGGCACAGCGGCAGCTCCGCGCTGGGGTCGGCGTGCGCGACCGAGCCGCACACGGTGCCCCGGTTGCGCACCTGGAAATGCGAGATGTGGGGAAAGGCGCAGGCCAGCAGCGGCACCTCGCTGGCCAGGTCCGGCCGCCACTCCACGCTGGCCTGGGTGGCCGCGGCCCCGACCTCCAGCATGCGCCCCGCCACCTTCACGTAGTCCAGCGCGTCGCAGCGCGAGACGTCCAGCAGCACCGATGGCTGCGCCAGTCGCATGTTCAGCACCGTGATCAGCGACTGCCCGCCCGCCAGGATGCGGGCCTCGTCGCCATGCCGCGCCAGCAGGTCGCAGGCCTGCGCCTCGTCGTCCAGGCGCACGTAATCGAAAACCGCCGGCTTCATGCCACCCCCTTCCATCCGAGCCGCGCCAGCAGCTTGCGCCACCAGCCGCGCGATCCGGTCTGGGTCGGCTGCCCGCTGGCCTGCCGGCCCAGTTGTTCAAACAATTGCGCCAGGACGATCTTGGCCGCTCCTTCCAGCATGCGGCTGCCCACGGCGGCCACCTTGCCGCTGACCTCGGCGCTGTAGTCGTAGAGGAGGCGCGTGCCGCCTTCGTTGGGCTCGAGCCGCACCTTGCCGCTGCCGCGCGCGGCGCCCAGCGACGAGCTGCCCGAACCGGCCAGGCGCAGGGAATGCGGCGGATCGAGTTCCGACAGCGCGATCTCGGCCGCGTAGCGGGCCTTGATCATGCCCACGCCCACCGTCACGTCGGCGCGATAGCGGTTCTCGCCGATTGCCTCCAGCGAATGACAGCCCGGTACCACCTTGGCCAGGGCCCTCGGATCGAGCAGCACGTTGAAGACGACTTCGGGCGTCGCGGCGATCTGCACACTGCCGGTGGCGGACAGGGCCTTGCCCGAACCGCTTCCCGGCGCGGCGGGGCTCGCGGACGGCGCCGAGGCCTCGCGCGCGCCGGCGCTGGGCGGCGGATCGTCGAATCCGATCAGTTCCATGACCTTGAGCGGCGTCAGCGGCAGCCGGATGTCGCAGGCGCCCCGGATCGGCGCCAGGGCATCCGCGACGGCATTGGCCACGCACACCGGCGTGCTCATGTTGTTGCCCTCGCCCAGGCCCTTGGCGCCCAGCGGCGTGAACGGCGACGGCGTTTCCAGGTGGACGATGACGGGATCGGGCACCTCGCAGGTGGTCGGCACCAGGTAATCGGCGAAGGTGCCGGACTGGAAGCTGCCGTCGCCTCCGTAGCGGAACTCCTCCATCAACGCGGCGCCCAGCCCCTGGGCGAAGGCTCCGCGGATCTGGCCGTCCGCCAGCGCCGGGTTGAGCAGCTTGCCCGCGTCATGCGTGGTGACATAGCGATCGATGCGCACGCGCCCGGTGTCGCGGTCGATCTCGACCGCGCAGATATCGAAGGCGAACCCGTAGGCGGCCGAGGTGTTGACGCGGTCCTGCTCGTCCGGAGCCGTCAGTTGGGGCGGCGTCCAGAATTCGGTCACCCGCAGTCCCGGCGACTCGCCCTCCGGCAACTGGCCCGGCGCCCAGTGCGCGCTGCTGGCCGCGCGCGCGAACGCCAGCATCTTGCCCGGCACGTCCGGCAGGCCCACCTTGCCACCGGCGAACACCACGTCGGCCGGGTCGCACGCCAGTTGATGGGCCACGATGCGCGCCACCTTGTCGCGCAGCCGGCTGGCCGCCAGATGCACGGTGCCCGCCACCGCGCCGGCGAAACGGCTGGAATAGTTGCCCGCGGCGACCGACCACGCATCCTTCTGCGTGTCGAAATCCACGTTCACGGCCACCTGCTGCGGCACGAGGCCGAACACGTCCGCGACGACCTGCGCGCACACGGTCATGTGTCCCTGCCCCGCCGGCGAGGAAGCCACCACCACCGTCACTCCGCCCAGCGGATCGATGCTGACGGTGGCGCTGGCGGTGGCGCCGTTCTTGGGGCCGGCCTTGGCGCGCTGCTCCGCCGTCATGACCGTGCTGATGTAGCCCATGTTGGAGATGGACGGCTCCACGATCGCGGCATAGCCGATGCCATACAACCGGCCCTCGGCCCGGGCGGTGTCGCGCCGTTGCAGCAGTTCGTCCAGTCCGCCCTCGCGTTCGGCCATCTCGACCGCCAGCGGATAGTTGCCGGAGTCCAGCAAGGCGCCCGCCGCGGCGCGGTAAGGAAACGCCTCGGGCTGCACGAAATTGCGCCGGTACACCGCCAGCGGATCGATGCCCAGTTGCTGCGCGATGCGCTGCACCAGGCGCTCCAGCGCGAAATACACCTGGGGGCCGCCGAAACCGCGCACCAGCCCGGCGGGCGTGCGATTGGTCAGCACCACGCGGTTGCGAACCTTCAGGTGGGGGATCGCATAGGCGCCGGTCAGGCAGCCGTGCATGCGATAGAACGTCGCCGGCTCGGGGGCGCGCAGATAGCCGCCCACGTCGTCGAACTGGTCGTAGGACAACGCGCCGATCCGCCCTTCGCCGTCCACGGCGGCCTCGATCGTGCACAGGCGGGACGTCGCCGAGGTCGCGGCCACCAGATGCTCCAGGCGATCCTCCACCCACTTCACCGGCGCGCCCGCCTTGCGGGAAGCCAGGCACATCAGCACGACGTAGGGAAAGACGCTCTGCTTCACGCCGAAGCTGCCGCCCGAGTCCCGGGGCAACTTGTGCCGCAGGCGCGTGCCGGGAATCTTCAGCGCCAGCGCCATGACCGAATGCAGCGAGAACGGTCCCATGAAATTGGAACTGACCTCGTAGCCCTCGTCGCCCGCCAGGTGTTCGGCGATCACCACCGCCCCTTCGATGGGCGTGCAGGAATTTCTCGGATAGAGGACGGTGAGCTGGATACGGTGTTCCGCCGCCTCGAAGGCGGCGTCCGGCTCGCCATAGCTGAAACTGCGGTCGCTGACGACGTTGCTGCCCACCGCCGGATGCAGCACCGGCGCGCCCTCGGCAATGGCCGCCTCGATCTCCACGGCCACGGGCAGCACCTCGTACTCGACCCGGATCAGCTCCAGCGCATCTTCGGCGACATAGCGGTCCTCGGCCACGACGACGGCGACCGGCTCGCCCACGTAGCGCACACGGTCCTGGGCCAGCGACCAATGTTCCATGGGCGACTTCACGCCCACGACGAAGGGCTGCGACCAGCGCTTCACGTCGGCCCCCGTCAACACCGACCTGACCCCCGGGAATGCCTCGGCGGCGCCCGTATCGATGCCCAGCACCCGGGCGTGGGCATGGGGCGACCGCAGGATGGCCGCGTGCAGCGTACCCGGCTTGACCGGCAGATCGTCGCCATAGGCGCCGCGCCCCGACAATAGCGCCGTGTCTTCGACCCGCTCCAGCCGGCGCCCGACGAACGGCGCATCGGCCACGGGCAGAACGCCCGCGTCACTCATGCAAGCACCACATGTGTCTTCCTCCTGTTCCGGGCATGCCGCCTTCAGGCGGTCTGCGCGAGGAGAAAGATAAGCGGCACCCTGCCCGCGGCCGTTACCGCCGCATCGGCTCACTTACCATAGAGTCTGATTTTTCAGTTTCCCGACGGGAAAACCGCCCGCCAGCCGGTGGTCAGCGCCCGTCCCTGGCCGGTTCGAGCAGGTCCACCACGCGGCGATACTCGGTGGGCGTGGTGCCCAGGTGCTCGCGGAAGAAGCGGGTGAAATGGCCGGGCGCGGAAAAGCCCATGTCGTAGGCCAGGTCCGCGATGGGCGTCTGGCCCGCGGTCAGCGCGGTGATGGCCGCTTCCATGCGCAGCACGTTGGCGTACACGCGCGGCGTCAGCTTGGTCGTCTTGCGGAACAGTTCGAAAAAATGCGCCCGGGACAGGCCGCACTCGGCCGCCAGCACGTCCATGTCCAGCGACTGCCCGATGTTCTCGCGCATGCGGCTGATCGCCTTGCGGATGCGCACGTCGCCGTGATGCTGCCGCAGGGTGCCCAGCAGCGACTGGTAACTGCGCCATTCGGAATGATGTTCGATCGTGGCGATCATCAGTTCGAACAGGCGCTCCTCCAACTGGCCGGACGGCAGCTCCGCCATCAGCAGCATGTCGCGGGCCAGCGCATCGGCCAGCTTGCGCGCCGCCGGCGACAGGGCGACACAGGGTTGCTGGAAGAAATGGGGATGCGCGCTGACCGTCAGCGCCTGCTGGATGCCAGCCAGCCAGCCGGGTTCGATGTACAGCGCCAGGATGACCGTGCGCTGCACCTCCGCGCCGTTATGGCTGTACGAATGCGGTTCCCAGGCGTTGATCAGGACGGCGCTGTCGTCCGTCAGCGGCTGCGGCTGGCCGCGCACCGAGAAATACGTGTCCGCGCCGAAGGCCTTGATCAGCACGTGGCAATGGTGATGCGCATGCGACACCAGGAGCATGTTCATGTCGAGCAATGCGACGCGCCCGAACTTTCCCTGCAGGATCCTGATCGCTGCGGACATGAGGTCCCCCCCTACGCGCTGACGCGCGCTCCCCGGGGGGCGGCACTGGCGGACCGGCGGAGCCGGATCCGCGGGGCCCTGGGCAGGGGGTGGTGTTCTGCAGGGGAAGCTGACATGGGGAATGCTCCACGTGACCGTATGCGACAGGAGGCCTGGGTGCTCCTTGTGTTACCGAGCGAGTCATTGGATTTTAATATAACCCCGCTGGAAAACCAGGCTGGGCACCGGCGTCCTAGGGGCTCAGGGCCCACTCCGCCGCGTGGAGCGCATGCAGGCGCGTGGTGTCGAACAGGGGCGCGTCCACATGTCCGGGCTCCACCAGCAGCGAGATTTCGGTGCAGCCCAGGATGATGGCCTGCGCGCCGTTGTCCCGCAGGCGGCGGATGATGGATAGATAGGCCGCGCGCGACGCGTCCAGGATGCGGCCCAGGCAAAGCTCTTCGTAGATGATGCGATGCACCGTGGCGCGGTCGGCCTCGTCCGGGACCAGGACCGTCAAGCCGTGCCGCTTTTCCAGGCGGGCCCGATAGAAATCCTGTTCCATCGTGAAACGCGTACCCAGCAGCCCGACGGTGGCATATCCTTCGGCGCCCAGGGCCTGCGCGGTCGGATCGGCGATGTGCAGCAGCGGAATGGCCACCGCCTGCTCGATCTGCGCCGCCACCTTGTGCATCGTGTTGGTACACAGCACGATGCCTGCGGCGCCGGCCCGCTCCAGCCGCTGCGCGGCGTCCGCCAGCACCGCGCCCGCCCGCTCCCACTGGCCGGCGTGCTGCAACTGCTCGATCTCGTGGAAATCCACGCTGTACAGCACCAGCCGCGCCGAGTGCAGGCCGCCCAGGCGCTGTTTGACGGCTTCGTTGATCTGCCGGTAATAGGGAATGGTGGATTCCCAGCTCATTCCGCCTATCAGGCCCAGGGTCTTCATATCTGCTCCAGCGCCGGACATCGGCGGCCCGTGGATTGCGCCAACATTTTGTAATGAATTTGTTCGGCCAGTGCAATCGACATCCCGCCCCGCGGCCGCGATCGGCCTGGCGGATTGCTTATCATAGGGGCCGTTCCCGGCATCACAACGACAACGATCCATGGGCCAAGCCTTCCAGGAGCTATCGGCATGGCAGGTCATGCTGGCAGGCCTGCTGTTCTTCGGTGGTATCTACCTGCTGTTCGGCGCCGCGACCTGGCTGCTTACCCGCCACCTGCTGCCCGCGCTGGGCCTCGGACGTCCGCTGGACCCCCGCCCGCTCGCGCCGGGCCAGTTGCGCCGCGAATTACTCCAATCGGGCATGTCCATCCTGCTGTTCGGCACCGGCATGATCTTTCCGTGGGGCCTGCTGCAACTGGGCTGGGCCCGGCTGGATCCCGCCGCCAGCGGGGGGAAGATCGCGCTGGAGATCCTGGCCCTGGTGGCCTGGAACGACGTGCACTTCTGGATCAACCACCGCCTGCTGCATACGAAGCTGCTGCGCCGCTTCCACCTTCCCCATCACCGCTCCATCGTCACGACGCCGTTCTCGACCTACAGTTTTCATCCGATCGAGGCCCTGATGCTGGGCAACGTCATCCTGCTGCCCATGGTGGTGCACGACTTCAGTTTCTGGTCGCTGGCCTCGGTGCCGCTGTTCAGCCTGTTCTTCAACTGCATCGGCCACGCCAACTACGACTTCTTCCCCCGGGTGTCCTACGCCCACTGGTTCGCCGCGAGCCGCCGGCATCATCTGCACCATGCCTGCTTCAACGGGAACTACGGGTTCCAGTTCACCTTCATGGACCGCCTGTTCCGCACGCGCCTGCGGGCGGACGCGGCGGCGCTCCTGTTGAAGGTCCATGAACGCAGGGCCGCGGACGGCCATGAATAGCGGACGCCCCCTGCTGCCCACGCTGCGCAACCGCCGCGACTGGCAAAGCCTGCTGTACCTGGCCGCCCTGCCGGCACTGGCCGCCTGGCAATGGCGCCACGGTTTTTCGCTGCCGCTCTACGCGCTGATGCTGTTCCTGACCCTGGGCATAGGCGTCATCCACCACAACCACACCCACGTGCGGATGTGGCGTGGCCGCCGGGCCAACCGCGCCACCGATTTCTGGATCACGCTATTGCAGGGACACCCGACCTTCGTGTTCCATCCCGCGCACGTGGCCAACCACCATCGCCACCGGCATGGTCCGCAAGACATCGCGCGCACTTATCGCTTCGGCGGCGACACCAATCACCTGTGGGGCTATCTGGCACACCCCGTACAGGCAGTCTGGGTGCTCTACCCCGCTTTCGTCCGCTGGCTGTGCCGCCTGTATCGGCACTGGCCCGGCGCCTGGCGCTACTGCATGGCCCAGTACGCCGCCTGGCTGGGCCTGTGGGCCGGGCTGCTGGCGCTGAACCCGGCCAAGGCCCTGGTGTTCGTGATCGTGCCGCAACTGCACGGCCTGCACTGGCTGCTGGCGACCAACTACCTGCAACACGCGCATGCCGACGGCGGCCCCGCGCGCGGCCGCGCGCTGGGCTATGCCCGCAACTTCGAAGGATTGGTCAACCCGCTGCTGTTCAACATCGGCCTGCACACCGCCCACCATGAACACTCGCGCGCCCACTGGTCCGAGCTGACCGGCCTGCACCACCGGCGCTACCGGCATCGCGTGCCGGTAGCGCTGAGCGAACGCGGCCTCGCGCCCTACATGTTCCGCGTCTTCATCCTGGGGACCTTCAGCGCGCGCTTTCGCTCGCGGCCCCTGATGACACAGGCCACGCCACGCTAGGCCGCCGCGCCCTTCAAGAGAACCCCATGCCCATCGCCTTCGACCGCGTCTACCTGCAAAGCGCCGGCTACTTCATGCCCGGCCAGCCGGTGTCCAACGATGAACTGGACCGCTACATCGCGCCCCTGAACCGCATCTCCGGACGCATCAAGCAGCGCATCCTGGCCGAGAACGGCATCAAGCAGCGCTACTACGCCATCGACGCCGAGGGCGCCACCGTGTACAGCAACGCCAGGATGGCCGTCCATGCCATCCAGGACTGCCTGCGGCGCGCCGACGCCCGCCTGGCCGACGTGTCGCTGCTGGCCAGCGGCAGCTCGGGCGGCGACGCCCTGATGCCCGGCTTCGCCAACATGATCCAGGGCGAACTGGCCGCCCACCCCATGGAAACGCTATCGGTGCACGGCATCTGCGCCGCCGGCGTCTCGGCCATCCAGGCCGCCGCCCAGGCCGTGGAAATGGGCGGCCACGACCGCGCCCTGGCGGTGGCCAGTGAACTACCCTCGCGGCTGTTCAAACGTTCACGCTTCACCGCGCGCGGCTACGATGCCGACTTCGACTCCCACTTCCTGCGCTGGATGCTGTCGGACGGCGCCGGCGCGCTGCTGCTGGGCAACGCGGGCTCGGCGCTGCCCGGCGCCTCGCGGGGCATGCGCCTGAAACTGAAATGGGTGCACCAGCGCTCGTTCTCGGGCGACTATCCGGTATGCATGCAACTGGGCCTGTCGGCGGACCGCGAACGCGTGCACCTGGACTACCCCTCGTGGACCGAGGCGGAAGCCGACGGCGCGCTGGCGCTGCGCCAGGACATCCGCCTGCTGCCCCACCTGTTCGACATCGGCATCCACGAGTACGCCCGTCTCGCGCGGGACGGCTGGGTCCGGTCCGACCGGATCGATCACTTCCTGTGCCACTACTCGTCCGAGAAATTCATCCCCGTCGTCAAGGACCTGCTGGAGAAAGCCGGCCTGGAAATCCCGCACGAACGCTGGTACAGCAACCTCGCCTGGCGCGGCAATACCGGCGCCGCGTCCATCCTGATCATGCTGGCCGAATTCCTGGAGACGCGCGCCGTGGAACCCGGCCAGCAGATCCTTTGCTACATCCCCGAGTCCGGGCGCTTCACCACCGCCTACATGCTGTGGGAAGTGGAAAGCCTGGATGCCGCGCCCGCCACGGCTACCGCTCCACGCGTGACGCGCGTGGCCGACGCGCCCGACACCGACCCCATCGCCCCGCCCCATGACCCGGCCACCGCATCGCCGGAACTGGGGCCGCTGCTGACCGAACTGGCCTCCATCTGGCACGACTACCGCTCGCGCGTCTGGCGCACTCCCGTCGTGCACAAGCTGCGCACCCGCCGCTTCCAGGCCGCCGACTACCTGACCTGGATGGAAAACTGGATTCCCCAGGTCCGCGAAGGCAGCAAATGGATGCGCGAGGGCGTGGCCTCGCTGGGGCTGGACTACCAGCCCCTGGCCGCCTTGATCGAGACCCATGCGGGAGAAGAACAGAATGACTTCAAGATCCTGTTCCAGGACTACCGGAACGCCGGCGGCCGCATCGACGACCTCGACGCCCTGCGCCGCAACCCTGGCGGCGAGGCCTTGAACGCCTACCTGCACGGTCTGGCCGCCACGCGCGATCCGATCGGTCTCCTGGGCGCCATCTACATCATCGAAGGCACCGGCCAGCGCATCATCCCCGCCCTGCTGCCGCTGCTCAAGGCCAGCCTGCCGCTGCCGCCGGACACCTACCGCTTCCTGGAATACCACGGCCACAACGACGAAAACCACCTGGCCCGCTGGCTGGCCGCCGTCGAACTGGCCCTGGACTGCGACCCCGCCGGGAACGCCGCCCGGCGCATCATCGACACCGCCCGCCACACCGCGGCCCTGTACCTGCTGCAATTCCACCACGTCATGGAGGACGAGTCCGCATGAGAAAAGACCTCCACGCTTGCCGCTTCGCGTCGGCGCGGCCCCCCGAGGGGGCGCTTTTTCATCCTGGGGCGGCCCGGCGATGAAAAAAATCCCCGACTTCCTGGCCAAGGCGCACGACCCCGCCGACCCCAATCCCTGGCTGGCCCTGTACCTGGACCGCAGCACCCCCCTGCCCGACGAGGTCAAGAAAAGCTGGCTGACCGATTCCAGCAGCAACTCGCGCCAGTACCTGTTGCCCCTGCTGCGCCCCATCGCGCGCGGCTTCATCATCCTGATCCAGGTGCTCAAGATCTTCCTGCCGCGCAGTTGGTCGCACTCCCGGCTGCTGCACCGCGTGCTGGCGTGGGGGCTCACGCGCTTCGTCTCGCCCGAGGCGAACTGGCTGATCCTGCGCCACTTCCACCTGGGGGCGCAGATCCTGGCATTCATCGCGGCGAACTCACCGGTGCCGATCACCACCACGCCGCTGGAACCGAGGAACATCGACGACCTGAAGGACGACCTGTTCGTCAAACACGATCTGAACCTGTTCAACTTCGTCATCCGCCTGAACCAGGCCCTGCGCGACACCGGTGTCGAGATGCACCCACCGGCCCGCGTGGATTTTTCCATGATCCGCGACCCGGGCCTGCGGCTGGAGGACATGCCGCGCACACGGCTGAACTTCCTGGACCTGCAAAGCGCGATCGAACTCTTCACGCCGCTGTACCAGCTGATGCTGACCGACAACGACTTCTGGCGCGCCGCCAACTCGCTGCAACTGGACGAGACCATAGGCATCTACGCCGCCAGGCTGATGGGCGCACCGGAGCATCTCATCCTGGTCAACAACAAGCATCCGCTGGTGCCGATGTCGACTTTGCGGGCGGGGTACCGGCTGGTGCTGCATGGCCTGTCGACGGAGATGCTGCACAGCCTGTTGATGGACAGGAAAGCCGCGCGTGAAGGAGACGCGTAGGCACCGCCCAGCCATCCGGCCGCCGGCGCCCGGCCTCCCGGCCTCAGTGCGTCATCCGTGCCGCGATCAGGAACCGCGACACCATGTTGTAAGCCGCCACCGTGACCAGGATGTCGACCTTCTGGTGCTCGCTCATCCCCCGCGTGGCGCGCTCGTACAGCTCGTCTGGCACCGCGATGTCGCGGGTCATCGCATCGGCCAGCTCCAGGGCAATGGCCTGCGCCTCGGTGAAGGCGGGGGAGCCCGGCTTGAAATCGCGCACCGCGTCGATCGCCTCCCGCGACACGCCGGCCTTCAAGGCATGCGGCACGTGAGCCTCGAATTCGTAGTGGGCGCCGTTCAGGATCGCCACCCGCAGGATGATCAGCTCCCGCACGCCCGGATCGATGCTGTTGCGATTGCGTACCGCCGAGAGCAGTTGCTCCCAGCCATGCGCCACTGGCGGACTGTTCAGCAGCACCTGGTACAACAACGACACCTGGCCGCGCTCCGCGATCAGTTGGGCCTCTTGCTTGGCCAGTTCGGGACGGGTACCGGGTTCGATCGGGGGGATGCGCATGCTGCGGGAACTCCTGTGGAAACGTCGGACGATGGGAGGCGCCAAGATAGCACTATCGATCGACGAGTGTTCAGGCGCTCCGCGCGTAATACCCCAGGAACATGGCGACAGCCGAATCGGCCACCCGCTCCCGGTCGGCCCGCGCCAACGGCGGCTGCCCGAGAGTGACCTGGGGCCAGAACGCGAAACTCTTCACCAAGCCTTCCAACTGGTGGCCCGCGAAGCCCGGATCCACCGGGGCCAGGCGCCCGTCATGCATGGCCGCCTGTATCCAGGCGGTCACGCCGCTTCCCTTCTCGTCCATCCGGCAAACGATGTCCTGGGCCCGATCCGGGGCATGGATGATTTCGGCCATGGCCACCCGCGCCAGCGCGATGAAATTCGGATCGCCCAGCAGTTCCAGCTTCTGCATCAATAGCTGGCGCAGTTGCTGCGTCAGGGGAAGATCGGACCGGTAGGGTAAATCGACGCTGGCGGCGCTGCTCGCCCACAGCTGTTCGAGCATCAGCGCGAACAGTTCTTCCTTGCTCGGAAAGTGGTTGTAGACAGTGCGCTTGGACACGCCCGCCGCCTGGGCGATGCGGTCCATGCTGGTCGCCTCGTAGCCGGCGGTGCGGAACTCCTCCACCGCCGCGCGCACGATGTCCTCGCGTTTACGTTCGGTCAGCCGCTTCGTCGGCCGGGAGGTGCGCGGATGTTGATCTTCGGGTGACATGCCACGAATTTTACACTGTGCAGTGTACTTTTTGAAAAATGGAAACTACACTGTGCAGTGTAATTAATGCCACGTATTCCATGAAGCGCCTGTTCCTCGTCATCCTGCTCGGAATCTTCGCCGTGACCGCCATCGCCACCTGCCATCGCCCAGCCCTGCCCAGCTACCCGGAATCGCCGCAGCACCGCGACGGACGCTTCCACAATCCGGTCCCGCGCCCCGCGATCGGCTTGTGGCAGGGACTGAAACTGGCCTGGACCTTCTTTTTCGCCAAACCGGACGGCACCGTTCCCGATACGCCCATCCCGGTGCGCGCCCTGGATCGTGCGCAGCTTGAAGCGGCGCCCGACCACAGCCTATATCGCCTGGGGCATTCGACCGTGCTGATGAAGCTGCGGGGGCGCTACTGGCTGACGGATCCCGTGTTTTCCAGGCGCGCCTCGCCGGTGCAATGGGCCGGCCCGGCACGCTTCCATGCGCCGCCCATCGCCATCGAGGATCTGCCACCGATCGCGGGCGTCATCCTCTCGCACAACCACTACGATCACCTCGACCACGCCGCGGTCGCGCAACTGGACGCCAAGACCACCCGATTCATCACCCCGCTGGGCGTCGGCGACCAGTTGATCGCCTGGGGTATCGATCCCGCCAAGGTGGAACAGTTGGACTGGTGGCAGTCGGCCGACATCGATGGCCTGCGCCTGACCGCCACGCCCGCCCAGCACTTTTCCGGCCGGGGCCTGACGGACAGCGACCGCAGCCTCTGGGCCTCCTGGGTCATCCAGGACGCCGGCCTGCGTGTCTTCTTCAGCGGCGACAGCGGCTACTTCGACGGTTTCAAGAAGATAGGCGATGCCTATGGCCCCTTCGACCTGACCTTGATGGAAACCGGCGCCTACGATGAGCGCTGGGCTTTCGTGCACATGCAGCCCGAACAGACGCTGCAGGCGCATCTCGATCTGCGCGGCCGCTGGCTGCTTCCGATCCACAACGGCACGTTCGACCTGGCATTGCATCCCTGGGAACAGCCATTCGAACGCATCCTGGCATTGGCTGCCGCGCACCGGGTGGCGCTGACCACCCCGGTCATGGGCGAGCGGATCGACATGCGTGCGCCCGGACCCGGCACGCCATGGTGGCGCAAGGCGCTGCGCGCCGAAGGTCCGACGCCATCCACATCCCAGGCGATCGTGCGCTAAAGCTCCAGTGCCTCCTTCAACAGCGCAACCCGGGGATTGGCCGGCCCCTTGCGAACGATCAACGCCACCACGCTGGCAGGCGGCTCGGGCACGACGCGTATCTGCTTGACCGAGCCCGCCCGCAACGCGCTGTGATGAAGCAGCGCCACGTCCGGCACGATGCCTATGCCCAGGCCGGCGCCCACGAACTGGACGCTGGTGGTCGGACTGGTCGACTCGATCACCGGCACGGGCACCGGGACGCCGGCATGGGTGAAGCAGTCCTCGATCAGCTTGCGGCCCATCGAGCCTTCCACCGGCATCACCCACGGCTCCTGCGACAAACGGGTCCACTCCACGCGCCGCGCGCGCGCCAGCGGGTGGCCCGGGGACGCGACCACGGCGAACTGCGCCTCGAACAACTTGATGTACTCGAAGGCATCGGTATCGGATTCCAGCATCTGTACCGGAAAAGTGGTGACCAACGCATCGAGTTCGCCCCGGGCAAGCGCGTCGATCAGCGCGGGGACGCGGTCTTCCAGCAGTTGCACCCGCACGGGTAGTTCCTGCTGCACCAGCTTCGCCACCACGCCCGGCATATAGGTCTGCGCCAGGAATGGCGGCGCGCCTATCCGCACCTGGGCCATGAAGCGATCGACCGCCACGGCCTCGCTGCGCAGGTGGTGCAACTCTTCCAGCAGCAGGGTGGCGCCGCGCAGCACGACGCTGCCCCGGTCGGTCGGCGTCAGGCCGCGCGCCGTGCGCACGAACAAGGGGAAGCCGAACGCGCTCTCGATCTCCGTCAGCGCCTTGCTGATGGCCGGTTGCGTCAGGTTGAGCGACTGGCCCGCCGCGCGCAGGCTGCCCGTGGCCTGCACCTCCTTCAACAGACGCAGGTGGCGAAAGCGCAGCTTGGCTACCAGATGGTCGGGTTCGATCACTTCGCTTCTCCGCAGACATCAAACATAAAGCTATCACTCTATGAAAATATATTACTTTTATATTTACGACAGTTCGCTATCCTTCACGCATTCCTATACCAAGCATCACAAGGAGACGACATGGAACGCCGCACCTTCTGCCTGGGCGCCCTGGGCGCCGGAATGATGCTCGACCACGCGGCGTGGGCCGCGCCCGCCTATCCTTCGAAAGCGGTGCGCATCGTCGTGCCCTACGCCGCCGGCGGCGGACCCGACATCATGATGCGGCAATTCGGCCCTTTGCTGGGCGCCGCGCTGGGCCAGCCCATCGTGGTCGACAACAAGGTCGGCGCGGGCGGCGTGCTGGCCGCCCAGCACGTCGCGCAGGCGCCGGCCGACGGCTACACCGCGCTGATGGGGTCGAACTCGCACCTGATCCAGAAGGCCTTGCAGCCCAGCCTGATGTTCGACCCGGTCAACGATTTCGCGCCGGTCACCGCCATCGCGACCTCCCCCACCGTGCTGGTCGTCTCCGCAAGCTCGCCCTACCACAGCCTGCAAGACCTCGTTGCCGCCTTGCGCGCCAGCTCCAGGAAGTTGAACTACGCCTCGGGCGGCATCGGATCGGGCGCGCATCTGGGCGGCGCCACTTTCGTGTCGTTGCTGAAGGTCGAAGCGGTGCACATTCCGTTCAAGGGTTCGGTGGAAATTCCCATCTCGCTCCAGCGCGGCGACACTGACTTCGCCTTCACCATCGCGGGCACCGCCATTCCCCAGGTCAAGAGCGGCAAGCTGCGCGCCCTGGCCGTGACCAGCCGCGAGCCCCTGGCCGAGCTGCCCGGCGTTCCCCCTCTGTACGAACTGCTGCACAGCGACCTGGCGGTCCAGGAGTTCTGGTTCGGCATCTGGCTGCCCAGGAAATCGCCCGCCGAAACGGTCGACAGGCTCTTTGCCGCGACCACGGCGGCGCTCAAGGATCCGTCGGTCAAGGGCTTGTTCGAAGCGGCCGGCAACCGCGTGATCCAGAGCGCCAGCCCACAGGCCGACGCCGCCTTCGTACGCGACGAATATCGCAAGTGGGCCGACATCATCAAACTGACCGGCATCACCGCCGGCTGAACGGAAAAGCTTCATGTCCAAGCCACTCGAAGGCGTGCGCGTGCTGGATCTGTCGCACGTGATCGCCGGCCCCCTGGCCTCGTTCTACCTGGCGCAGCTGGGCGCCGAAGTCATCAAGGTGGAGCCGCCGCTGGCGGGCGAGGTGCTGCGCTCGATGAAAGAAGGCGCCGACACCGACACGCCCACCGGCTTCGCCGCCCTGAACGCCGGCAAGCAGTCGCTGGCGCTGGACATCCGGAGCGCGCAAGGCGCCGAACTGTTGCGCACCCTGGCCGCGTCCGCCGATGTCTTCATCGAGAACTTCCGGCCCGGCGTGGTCGCGCGCCACGGACTGGACTACGCATCGATCCAGGCCGTGAAACCTGACATCGTCTACTGCTCCATCTCCGGTTTCGGCCAGCAAGGCGACTGGTCGCAGCGCGGCGCCTACGACCACGTCGTGCAGGCCCTGACCGGCATGATGATGATGTCCGGCGAAGGCCACGACGCGCCGCCGCTCAAGGTCGGCTTTCCCGTCATCGACGTCGCCGTCGGCATGCTGGGGGCGCTGTCCATCGTCTCGGCGCTGCATCGCCGGTCGCGCGACGGCAACGGCCAGTACATCGACGCCTCCATGGTGCAGGCTTCCCTGATGCTGATGTACACCAACACCTGCGCCTACCTGACCGACGGTACCCCCACGCGCCGCGTCGGCAACCGCGGCTACACGGGCAGCCCCGCGGCCGACACCTATCCGTGCGCGGACGGCTGGCTGGCGGTGGCCGCGAACACGCCGGCCCAGTTCCGCAAGCTGGCCGCCGTCCTCGGGGTCGAGGAGCTGTGCGGCGACGCGCGGGCGCTGGACCTGGCCGCGTTCAACGCTCCCAATGGCTTCGTCGTGCCGAACGACCGCGAATACGTCGCGCAGCGCCTGCGGCAGGCCTTCGCGGCCCACAGCGCGGCGCGCCTCGAGGAACGCCTGAGCCAGGTGGGCGTGCCCGCGGCCCGCGTAAGAAAGCTGGAGGAATTCCTGGACGAGGCCGATGCCACCGGCTGCGTGAACCTGCCGGACTATCGCTTCCACCAGGGCGGCGGCGAAGTCCGCACCCGGGGCATCGGTTTCCACTTCGACCAGGACGGCGGCCCCAGCCCCGACGGCGCGCCCGCGCTGGGCGAAGGCACCCACGCCGTACTGGCCGAAGCCGGCCTGGACGAAGCGTCCATCGCCGAACTGGAACGCGCCGGGATCATCCGCACACACGCCAAGGCGGCCGCGCCCCAGGCGTCCTGACAACCTCGACCAATCCGAGAACCTATGACACCTCTCCTGCAAGGCCGCATCGCCATCGTCACCGGAGCCGGCCGCGGCCTGGGCCGCTCCCATGCCCTGGAACTCGCCCGCCATGGCGCCAGGGTCCTGGTCAACGACATGGGCGCCGACCGGCCCGGCTCCGAGGCCCAGGCCGTCGTGGACGCCATTCGCGCGGCCGGCGGGCAGGCCCACACAAACGGCGCCGACGTGACGGATCCCCAGCAGGTCCAGGCCATGGTGCAACAGGCCGTGGCGCAGTGGGGCCGGGTCGACATCCTGGTGAACAACGCCGGCATCCTGCGCGACAAAAGCTTCGCCAAGATGAGCCTGGAGGATTTCCGGCTCGTCATGGAGGTCCACCTGATGGGCTCGGTCCACTGCACCCACGCCGTGTGGAACGCCATGCGCGAACAAAACTACGGGCGCATCGTGATGACGACCTCGTCCTCCGGCCTGTACGGCAACTTCGGACAGGCCAACTACGGCGCGGCGAAGATGGCCCTGGTCGGCCTGATGCAGACCCTGGCCCTGGAAGGCGAGAAGTATGGCGTGCGGGTGAACTGCCTAGCCCCCACGGCCGCCACGGCCATGACCGAAGGACTGCTGGAACAGGAAGCGCTGGACCTGCTGTCGCCCACCTCGGTCAGCCCCGCCCTGGTGGCCCTGGTCGCCGAAAACGCCCCGACCCGCACCATCCTGATGGCCGGCGCCGGCAGCTTCGAACAAGCCAACATCACCATGACCCAGGGCATCTGCCTGAGCGGCGCCGAGCTGTCGGCCAACGTCCTGGCCCGGCGGCTGGACGAAGTGGCCGACCGCCGGGGGGAAGTCGTTCCCGCCACCGGCTTCGACCAATTGCGCCATGAAATCGCCAAGGCCCAGGCGCAGCGCCAGCCCGCCCCCTCCTCGGTCTGACCGAACACCATGGCAACCCGAGAAGTCGTCGTCCTGTCGGGCGTGCGCACCCCCATAGGCAGTTTCGGCAAAAGCCTGAAGGACGTCGCGCCCGCCACGCTCGCCACCGAGGTCCTGCGCGCCGCCGTCGCGCGCGCGAATATCGAACCGGCCCAGGTCGAGCATGTCTGCTTCGGCCAGGTCATCAATACCGAACCCCGCGACCTGTACTTGTCGCGCATCGCCGCCATCGAGGGCGGCTGCGGCCAGGAAACGCCGGCCTTCAACGTCAACCGTTTATGCGGATCGGGCCTGCAGGCCATCGTGTCCGCGTCGCAGTCCATCCTGCTTGGCGACTGCGCCACGGCGGTCGCCGGCGGCGCCGAAAGCATGTCGCGCGCCCCGTACGCCAGCCAGGCCATGCGCGCAGGCGCGCGCCTGGGCGACACCCCGATGGTGGATACGCTGCTGGGCGCGCTGCACGACCCCTTCCACCGCATCCACATGGGCATGACGGCAGAGAACGTCGCCCGGCAATACGGCATCACGCGCGGGGAACAGGATGCGCTGGCCGTCGAAAGCCATCGCCGCGCGGCACGGGCCAACGCCGAAGGCCGCTTCGCCTCGCAGCTCGTCCCGGTCACGGTGCCGGGCCGCAAGGGCAGCACCACTTTCGCCCAGGACGAGCACATCCGCGGCGACGTCAGCCTGAGCGACCTGGCGGCCCTGCGGCCCGCGTTCGCGCCGGACGACGGCACCGTCACGGCCGGCAACGCCTCGGGTATCAATGACGGCGCCGCCGCGCTCGTACTGATGGAACGCGCCCGCGCGCAAGCCTGCGGCGCGCGGCCCCTGGCCCGGCTGGTGGCCTATGCCCATGCGGGCGTCGATCCGCGCTACATGGGCATGGGCCCCGTTCCCGCCACGCGCGCCGTGCTGGACAAGGCGGGCCTTTGCGTGGACGATATCGACGTCGTCGAATCCAACGAGGCCTTCGCGGCGCAGGCCTGCGCGGTCGCCCGCGAGCTTGGACTGGACCCCGCCAAGGTCAATCCCAACGGATCGGGCATCGCGCTGGGCCATCCGGTGGGCGCGACGGGCGCCATCATCACCGTCAAGGCCTTGCACGAACTCCAGCGCATCGGCGGCCGGTATGCGCTGGTCACCATGTGCATAGGTGGCGGCCAGGGCATCGCCGCCATCTTCGAACGGATCTGATCATGGCCAGCCGTCCCCCTGTTTCATTCGACTCCGTACAGGCGCTCATGCGCTTCGTGGGGAAACCCGCGATCGTCTCCGAGTCCATCGTCGTGGACCAGGAGATGATCGACCGGTTCGGACAGGTCACGCGCGACAACCAATGGATCCATATGGACCCGGCGCGCGCGCGGGCCGAGTCGCCATATGGGCAGACCATCGCCCATGGCTTCCTCGTGCTGTCCCTGCTGACGTATTGGCAAGCGAGCTGCGTCGCCTTTCCCGGCGCGGCCATGGCGTTGAACTACGGCTTCGACAAGATCCGCTTCACGGCCCCCGTGCCTTCCGGGGCCCACGTCTCGGCCCGGTTCGCCTTGGCCGACGTAAAGGAAACCCGGCCCGGCGAGGCCCGTTGTTCGTGGGACGTCACGGTCGAGGTCGAGGGTGCGCCGCGGCCGTCGGTCCATGCGGCGTGGCAGATCATGGTCCGCTACGAGGGCGGGGAGCCGGCTTGACTTCGCCAGGACCGTGGCCGAGGCCTTGAGTCGCCCGAGCGCTCAGCCTCCGGCATGCATGTCCCGGAACAACCGGGGAGACATCCCGAACCGGCGTTCGAAGGCCTCGGCAAAACGCGCCGCCGGAAACAGCCCCACCTGCACCGCCACCGACTTCAACGACAGCCCCCGGGACAGCAGCATGCGAGCGGCATCCAGCCGCGCGGTCTCGACGAAGCGGGCCGGCGTCACGCCCGTCGCCGCGACGAACCTGCGGTGGAAGGTACGTTCGGCCAGCCCCGCACGGGCCGCCAGCGCCGGCACGTCCAGCGGCTCCTGGAGATGGCCCTGTATCCACGCGATCAGCTCGCCAAAGGGGCTGTCGGCCCGGGCCTGCGCCTGGAGCACGGGACTGAACTGGGACTGATAGCCCGGACGGCGGGCGTACAGCACCAGCCGCTGCGCGACCTCGCCGGCGACCTTCGCGCCCAGGTCGGCGGCGACCATCGCCAGGGCCATGTCGATGCCGGTCGTCACGCCGGCCGAGGTCCAAAGGTGTCCGTCCACGACATACAGGGAATCGGGGTCCACCTCCACCTTGGGAAAGGCCTTGGCCAAAGGCGTGCAGGCATCCCAGTGAGTGGCGACGCGGCGGCCATCGACCAATCCAAGCGCCGCCAGGACGAAGATGCCGGAACAGATCGAGCCCCACCGCCCGGCCCTGCCGGCAAGCCGCGCGAGCAACGGCCCCAAGGCCGGATCGGCCATCGCCCGCAGCAGCGGCTCCCGCTCGGCGCCCACGACCAGCAGCGTATCGATCGACGGCGCAGCCGGCGCATCGATGCCGCGTGTCTCGACGACAATGCCGCTGCTGCTCGCCACCGGTCCACCCTGGCCCGATAGCAGTTCGATTTCATAGAACGGTGCCTCGCCGCCCAAGGCGTGGTTGGCGCCACTGAAGACGGCTCCCGGCCCGGACACATCCAGAATCTCGAACCCTGGATAGACGACGAATACGATGTGGCGCATTGGCAGAAATTAATGTATTTTTGACATTTCCGCCATGCCATGAAGCGAGTAGATTGAGACCTGACAGCCGATGCTCCCGGCTCGGAGAATCCCGATCATGCTCAACCCCCACGTCATCCGGGGTGGACTGGCACTCCTCGTGCTCGCGCTGGCGGGCGTCGCGGTTTGGCTGCTCAGCCTGCCACCGGCGCCCGCCCTGGGCGCCACGCCGCCGGTCGCGACGAGCGAAATGGACGCCCTGCTGGCCGCCTTGAAACCGCCCGGACACAAACGCCCCCTGGTGGCGGTCGTGGCCCTCAACGACGCCACCGAAACCACCGACTACCTGATGCCGACCGGCATCCTGCGGCGCGCCGGCGTGGCCGACGTCGTGACACTGGCGACCGGACAAGGTCCGGTCAGGCTTTTCCCGGCGCTGACCGTCCAGGCCGACGCCACCATCGCGCACTTCGACGCGCGGCATCCAGCGGGCGCCGACTACGTCATCGTGCCCGCCATGAGCCGCGACGACGATCCGGCCGTGCTGGCCTGGCTCAGGGAGCAGTCCCGCAAAGGCGCGATCATCCTGGGCGTGTGCGCGGGGGCCAAGGTCGTCGCCGCGGCCGGCCTGCTGGAGGGCAGGCGCGCGACCACCCATTGGTACTACCTGCGGGACATGCTGAGCAAGCACCCTGCCATCACCTATGTCGCCAACCGGCGCGTGGTGGCGGACCGGGGCGTCGCGACCAGCACCGGCATCTCCGCGTCGATGCCCATGATGCTGATCCTGATCGAGGCCATGGCCGGACGGCGGAAGGCCGAAGCGGTGGCCCGCGACCTGGGCCTGCCCTCGTGGGACCTGCGCCACGCCAGCCACGCCTTCACGCTGACCCGGCCTTTCGCGGCGACGGTGCTCGGCAACGTGCTGGCATTCTGGAACCGGGAACGGATAGGCGTGGCACTCGAGCCCGGCATGGACGAAGTTTCGCTGGCCCTGGTCGCCGACGCCTGGTCACGCACCTATCGGTCGCGGGCCGTGACGTTCGCGCAAGCCTCTCAAGCGGTCGAAACCCGCAACCAGGTTCGCGTCATTCCGGAAGCGGTGTCAGCCGACCGGCCTTCGGCCAGCCACACGGCCGCCTTCACCGACCAGCGCCCGGCACAAGCGCTGGACCAGACGCTGCGAGCCATCGCCGGACGCTACGGCGCCCGCACCGCCAACGTCGTCGCCCTGCAACTCGAATATCCCTGGAGCGCCTCGCCATGATCCCCATCCTTACCGCATTTGAACACTCGCCCGACGGCGGCCGGGGCCTGGCGCGCGACATGCGCATACGCTGGGCGCTGGAGGAAGTGGGCCAGCCCTACCATGTCCGCCTGCTTTCGTTCGAGGCGATGAAACAGCCCGAACACCTCGCGCGCCACCCCTTCGGGCAGATCCCGGCCTATGAAGAAGGCGATTTCGCGCTGTTCGAATCAGGCGGCATCGTGTTCCACATCGCCGAACGCCATGGCAGCCTGCTTCCCCGCGATCCCCATGCGCGGAGGCGCGCCATCATGTGGATGTTCGCGGCGCTCAACACGGTGGAGCCATCGGTTTTCGAGCGCGTGCTTGCCAGGATCCTCGAGCGGGACGCCCCCTGGCACGACAGCCGCCTGCGTGTACTCGAAGACCGCATCCGGGACCGGGTGGGACACCTTGCCCGCCACCTGGGCGACGCCGCCTGGCTGGACGGCGACTTCAGCGCCGGTGACCTCCTGATGGTGACGGTACTGCGCTGGCTGAACAGCTCGAACATACTGGACGATTATCCGACCATCGCCGCCTATGTCGCCCGCGGCGAAGCGCGGCCGGCCTTCCAGCGCGCCTTCGCGGCACAACTGGCGGACTTCAACAAAGGCTCCGCCCCGGCCCCCTGAACCGGGCGCGGACCCGCAACCGGGACGGCGCGGCATACACTGTCGGTCAACCCCTCTTTTCGCGGGTCTCGCGCCCCGCCCTATCGTGACCGACACGTCCTTCACCTCCCTGCCCCTTTTGCCCGCCTTGCTGGACAACCTGCAAGGCCTGGGCTTCGAACAGATGACGCCCATCCAGGCGCAGGGCCTGCCGCTCATCCTGGAGGGCCGTGATCTGATCGCCCAGGCCAAGACCGGCAGCGGCAAGACCGCGGCCTTCGGCCTGGGCATGCTGCAGAAACTGGACGTCGACCGCCTGGTTCCGCAGGCGCTGGTCGTCTGCCCCACCCGCGAACTGGCCGACCAGGTCGCCCAGGAACTGCGCCGGCTGGCCCGCCTGATCCCCAACGTCAAGATCCTGACCCTGTGCGGCGGCACCGCCGCCCGCCCCCAGGCCGAATCGCTGGCCCGCGGCACCCATCTGGTCGTGGGCACGCCCGGCCGTCTCCAGGACCACCTGGAACGCGGCACCCTGGACCTGTCCGCCCTGCACACCCTGGTGCTGGACGAGGCCGACCGCATGGTGGACATGGGCTTCTACGACGACATCGTCGCCATCGCCTCGCACTGTCCCGCCAAGCGCCAGACCCTGCTGTTCTCGGCCACCTACCCCGACAACATCCGCAAGCTCAGCGCCCGCTTCCTGCGCAATCCCGCTGAAGTCAAGGTCGAGGCCCAGCACGACGCCAGCCGCATCGAACAGGTCTTCTACGAAATCGACGAAGACGAAAGACTGGACGCCGTCGTCACCCTGCTGGCCCACTACCGACCCGTCTCCACCCTGGCCTTCTGCAACACCAAGATCCGCAGCCACGAACTGGTCGAACGCCTGCGCGCCGAAGGCATCAGCGCGCAGGCGCTCAACGGCGACCTGGAACAGCGCGAGCGCGACGAAATCCTGATCCAGTTCGGCAACCAGAGCTGCGCCGTCCTGGTCGCCACCGACGTCGCCGCCCGCGGCCTGGACATCCAGAACCTGGGCGCCGTGATCAACGTGGACGTGACCAAGGACACCGAGGTCCACATACACCGCATCGGCCGCAGCGGGCGTGGCGACCAGAAGGGGCTGGCCCTCAGCCTCTGCTCGCCCGAGGAAATGCGCTGGGCCAACCTGATCGAGCAATACCAGGGTTCGCCCCTGAAATGGGGCGATCTGAAGTCGCTGCGAACCAAGGCCGACCGGCCATTGCGGGCGCGCATGGTTACCTTGTGCATACAAGGGGGGAAGAAAGACAAGCTGCGGCCCGGGGACTTGCTGGGTGCGCTGACCGGAGATGGCGGGTTGGTATTCGATCAGGTCGGGAAAATCAACATCACCGAGTTCAATGCTTATGTGGCGCTGGACCGGCAGATAGCCAAGCAGGCGTTCTCGCGGATTTCCAATAGCAATATCAAGGGGCGGCGGTTCCGGATGCGGTTCCTGGAGGAGTTCTGAACTCCTCCGGATCGGGTGATCAGCAATCGATCAGATAGATTCCGCTATGCGGCAACGCCATCCAGAAAGCCGATCACCTCGGCGATCCGGCCGCCCTCGTCCAGCCTGACCACGTCGGTTCCCCTGGCCACCGATGCCTCGGCGCCATTGCGCAGCGTCCAGCTGAACCGGACGAAATGCCCATGCCCGTCCGGCTCCCCCTCCAACGCAAAACGATGGCCGGCAAACTGCGCCATGGCGCTGTCCATCATGGCTTGCAATGCCTCATGCCCCTTGCCCGACATGAGCGGATCGGTATAGACCGCGTCCGGACGCCATGCGGACGATAATGCGGCGGACCGCTGGCCGGGCGCTCCGTTCCAGGTTTCCAGATAGGCCTTCGCGACGATCTTCGGATCGGACATGATTTCAATCTCCTGTAGTTGGCCAGGAGAATGATGGGCCGGATGGAAAGACGAATCGATTACCTCTGAGGTAATCTCCCGCCAGCGGACCAACACCATGCAACCCGAGCACAGGAGTCACACGTGAGCACCGAGACAGTCGGCGACCTGACGCGCGCCTGGCGCAAACGCCGGGGGATCAGCCAGCTGGACCTCGCGCTCGATGCCGACGTGTCCGCGCGCCACCTGAGCTTCGTCGAAAGCGGACGTGCCAGCGCCAGCCGCGAACTGCTCTTGCGGCTGGGCGAGCAACTGACCATGCCGCTGCGCGACCGCAATCGCCTGCTCGTCGCGGGCGGCTACGCGCCGGTTTTCAACGCACGCACGCTGGACGATCCGGACATGGAACCCGCGCTGGCGGCGATTTCCTCCGTGCTCGATGCCAGCGCCCCCTACCCCGCCCTGGTGGTCGATCCATGGTGGAATCTGGTCCGCGCGAATCAACCCGCGCGGAAACTGCTCGAAGGCCTGCCGCCCCGCCTGACCACGGCGCCGATCAATGTATTGCGCGCCACGCTGGACCCCGAAGGCCTGGCACCCCGCATCGCCAACCTGACCGAGTGGCGGCATCATCTGCTTGCCCGGCTACGTGCGGACTTTACCGCCAGCGGCAACGCCGGACTCCTGGCACTGCACGATGAACTGGCCGCGATTCCGGTACCCGCCGGCAAGGCGCCGCCGGCGCAAGCGGCACGCATCGCCGTTCCGCTGATGCTGAGCATTCCCGGCGGCCCCGTGCTGTCACTGATTTCCACCACGACGGTATTCGGCACCGCGAACGACGTCACCCTTGCGGAATTGACACTGGAGAATTTCTTTCCGGCCGACCCCGCGACCCGGGATTTTTTTCTGGCCCATAAGTAAACAAAGGGAAAAACCGGCTGGCGACCGTCATTTGCCCCCTTTTTCATCATTGATTGCCACATCAACTCTTTTAGAATCAATACCTTGATGAAACCGGAATGACACCGCCGCCCACACCCTTGCCGCGCGAGAAGATCACGAATGCAGAATGAAGCTGTTTTGGATCATCGTCTTTTTGGGGGCCATGGCGTAAGCAGCTCGCTGCCGCGCCAGGGCCCGCGTGGCCGGAAAATGCCCCCCATCGTGTTCCGGCTGACCCTGGGCCTGGCCCTGGCCTGGCTGGCGCTGGTGGCCGGCCTGGGCTGGTGGACCTCGCAGCGGATCGTGAACGCGCGGCTGGACAACGTGGCCGCCAGCGCCGAATACGAAGCCAGGACCACCGCGCGCGTGGTCGACCGCCTGTTCACCGAAATGGTCAGCGTAGCCAACATGGTGGCGCGCCAGGGCCAGGTCATCCAGCTCGCCGCCCGCTACCGCACCGACCTGCCCGGCGCCGCCGAACTGACGCGCCAGCAACGCGCCGCACAGTTCACGCAAGACCCGCTGGTACGCCGGGTCGGCGACTACATGAACGCGCTGGCCAGCGATCTGCGCTATGCCCGCATCTACATGAACAACATGTCGGATGACACCGTCACCGCCAGCAACTGGGCCGAATCCGACAGCATCGTGGGCATGATCTACTCGGGCCGAACCTACCTGATCGACGCGCTGCGCCACGGCACGGGCCAGCAATTCGGCATCGCCCGCCTCAACAACAGCCCCTCGTATTTCGTCAGCAGCCGCATCGAAGACGCCAACGACGCGCCGCAGGGCTCGGTCACGGTGAAATTCGACGCGCCCGAGATGGCCGCCTACCTGGTCGGACGGCACATTGCCCTGATCGTGAACCGCCAGGGCCGCGTGATCACCGCCTCGTCCGAAGCCTTCATGCTGCGCAACCTGGCCGCGCTCCTGCCCCCCGGCACCGTGCTGCCACCCGACGGCGGCGAAGAGCCCGGCAAGCCCATGGACACGCATCCGATCGCGAACGCCGGCCCCGATGCCGGCCAATGGCTCATCGACGGCAAGCCCTACCTGATACGGCGCCAGCCGCTGACCAACCCCCAATACCAGTTGATCACCCTGGCCACGCTCGACCACGTGGCGCCCATGCGCACGCAGCACCTGTACACCGCCGGACTGGTGGCGGTGGTCGGCCTGGTCCTGATCCTGCTGTCCGGCCAGGCTGCCGGACAAATGGTGATGCGCCGCCAGGAAGAACAATACGCGGCCAACTACGACGCCCTGACCGGCCTGCCCAACCGCCGCGCCGTCCTGGCCGAACTGGACCGCCTGTTCACCCTGGCGAAAGAAACCCAGCGATGGGTACTGGTCGCCTTCATCGACCTGGATGGCTTCAAGACCATCAACGACACCTACGGACACGTGGTCGGCGACAAATTCCTGATCGAGGTCGGCCAACGCATGTCCGCCGGCCTGCGCAAGAACGACATGCTGGGCCGGCTGGGCGGCGACGAATTCGTCGTGATCGGACTGGTCGACCCGCCCCAGCCCGACGACCCGGACGGCCCGGTCGAGACCATGCGCCGCCGGCTCGCGCCGCTGCTGACCGGCACCTACACCTTTGCCGAGTGCAGCTTCGACTATCCCGGCGCCAGCTTCGGCATCGCCAGCGTCGATCCCTCCGCCAGTTCGCTGCAAGCCGTGCTCAAGGTGGCCGACCAGCTCATGTATGCCGACAAACAAGCACGCCGAACCCAACGAACGACATGATCCTGCCAACCGTGCTCGCGCTCCTCGCGGCCTTCACCTTCGCCGCGAACAACGCCACACTGCGCCGCGGGGTCGTCGATGGGACCTTGTCCCAGGCCATGGTCGTCACCCTGCTGCTCGGCACGGTACTGGTCTGGATCGCGGTGCTGGCCGCCGGGGGTACCAGCCAATTGCAGGCGCTTCCGCTACGCTCGACGCTGCTCTTCTCCGCCGCCGGCCTGCTGCACTTCGGCTTCGGCCGCTATTGCAACTACCGCGCGACGCGCGCCATGGGCACCGTGCTGGTCGGGCCCGTGCAGCAGACCAGCGTGCTGATCACGCTGGTGCTGGCCATCGTGCTTCTGGGCGAGCGGCTGACCGCGATGCATATCGTCGGCATCGTGCTGATCATGGCGGCGCCGATGCTGGCGGCCCGGGCGCATGCTCCGGCCTCCTTTCGTCCATTCAAACCAGCGCCCGACGCTGAACCGGCCAAGTCCGGAGCGAAGCCCACGGCCGGAGGCTTCCAGCCCAAGCTGGGCGAAGGCTACCTGTTCGCCACCCTTTCGGCGCTGGCGTACGGTTCAAGCCCCATCCTGGTCCGCCAGGCCATGGTAGAGGGAAGCGGGATGGCCGGAGGCCTGGCCGGCGCCGCCGTGGCCTATACCGCCGCGACCGCAGGCGTGGTGGCCCTCGTCATCTGCCAGGGCGGCCTGGGCCGGTCGCTGACCATGTCGCGCCCCACGCTCGGATGGTATTCGGTCGCGGGCGTGACCGCCGTGGCATCGCAGATCTTCGTCTACATGGCGCTTGCCATCGCGCCAGCCTCGGTCGTGATCCCGATACAGCGAACGTCGCTCGTCATGCGGGTGTGGTTCGCGCGGGTGCTGAATCCGGAGTTGGAGTCGTTCGATGGGCCGGTGTTGCTGGCGACGGTTGTGTCCTTGGTGGGGGCGGTGGCGTTGGCGGCGGATCCGGGGTGGTTTGGGATGAAATAGCGAGCGTCACGCGCGGCGCAATCGCCCGCCCAGGACTGCCAGTCCAAGCGCGGCACTCCCCATCGCGGCCCCGACCCAACCAACAGCCGGCAGTCCGTGGCCCAGCTTGATCGGCAGCCCGGCAAACAGCGGAGCCAGCGTCAGGCCAGCCTGGAAAGCGGACGAATTCGTTGCCCCGGCGAGCATCGGCGCATCGGACGCGATCGCGTAGACCCGGCCCCAAACAGCCGGATTCAACAGAAAACCCGCCACGCCAAGCAGGAACACCAACGCCACGGTTGCCGGCCAATGCGAGGCCAGCAGCGCCAACGCGGCGGATACCAGAATCACGCCAACGATGCCCGCGACAAGCGTGGCAAACGGACGAGAATCAGCGGTTCGCCCGCCTATCGTCAATCCGACGAATGCGCCAACGCCGAACAGCGTCAGCACGGCGGGCAGCCAATCAACGGGCAAACCACTCACGTCGAGCAACAACGCTCCCAGATAGCCGAACGTTCCCATGTAGGCGGCCGTGGTTGCTGCCGTCGTGGCATACGCTACCCATAGAACGGGACGCTTCATGGCCCGCAACTCGGTCTTGAGATCAGGCATGGTGGCATTGCCGGAAACATGCCTGGGCAAGGCAACGAGACAGCCCATCGCAGAAACAGCAGTGACGGCCACGACAGCCCAAAACCCTCCGCGCCAACCAATAAGATCGCTGATGAATGTCCCCGCCGGGCCCCCCAGGACCATGGCCGCGGTCAGACCGCTGACGACGATGGAAAGCGCCTTGGCTCGACGATCACGACGCGAAACCTGCACCGCAGTCGCCGCCGCAACGGCCCAGAAACAGGCATACGCCAACCCCATCGCAAAGCGGGCGACAAGAATCAACCCATAGCCCTGAGCAAACAGGCTGCATGCCGTTGCCGCAATGAAGGCCATCTGGCTGGCGAACAGCGTACCGCGCTTGGGCCAGCGCAGCGCCAGAATGGCGAATGGCGGCCCGCCGATCAACGCGCCCACGGCGAACGCGGAAATCAGGGCGCCTGCCGTAGGCAGCGTGATTTCCAAATCCGCCGCGATCATCGGGAGAATTCCTCCCATCAGGAACTCAGCACTGCCCATCGCGAACAGACTGACAGCAAGAACATAGACAGTCGAAGGAATGGCCTTGGCGCGTTTGTTCTCCTCCATGAGGTTTTCTTCGAGCAACCTGCTCATGCCCACACCTGCTTGAGCAAGGCCGCCGACAAATAAAGCCCGCACCCGAAAACCGCATGTGTTGCCAGGCCGCGCATACGGCTCTTCAACGGCGCAGGCGTGCGGGATGAGGCGACGCCCGCGCCCATAGCCGGCTGCATGACGAACCAGGGAGCCATGACCGTTGCCACGCCCACAGCCAGGGCGGGCAGCCATGCGGGATCGTGCAGCCACGCCGCACCGCAAATGCCCACCAGCAAAGCCGCGAACACGATGCCGACGGCGTAATGAATCGCCCATCCCAACGGCGATTCGCCGGGTATGGACTTGGCCTTGGCTATGCTCGCATGTGCGAACCTGCCCCGGCACAGATGCCCCGCCCACCTGCCAACCAACGCGTAGTCCAGCGTGGGAACACCCAAGCCCTTCAGGATCATGGACCAAACGTCCAGCACCACTGTCGCGCCGATCCCGACCAGAACCACCCTTGCCGCTTCGCTCGCCGATACCATGCCCATTCCTTTTCGATTGATGAAACCGTCGTTTGAAGGCATGATAGAAGTTGAAGTCAACTTCAAGTCAAGGGGTGCAGCGTGGATATCTCAGAAGTCGCCCGGCGCACCGGCGTGCCTTCCTCGACATTGCGGTTCTACGAGAAAAAGGGCTTGATCACCGCGACCCGTTCCGCCGGCGAACGCCGGAGGTTCATGCCCGGCGTGCTCGATCAGTTGGCGCTGATCGCACTCGGGCAGGCCGGAGGCCTGTCGTTGGATGAAATCGGTGCCATGCTCTCCCCTGCCGATGCGCCAAAGGTGGACAGGAAGGTTTTGTCGGCCAAGGCCGATGAGATCGACGCGACCATCAAGCGGCTACGCGCCATGAGCGAGGGCTTGCGCCATGCCGCGGAATGCCCTGCGGTCAACCATGCGCAATGTCCGACGTTTCAGCGTTTGCTCAAGGTTGCTGCGGCGGGAAGGTTGAAACAGCGCAAGGGGACGGGTCGTCTTGCGGGTCTGGGGTAGCTATCGACGTCGCAGCATACTCTTGAAATCAGGATGAATGGCACAGCTAGCGATGGTAGTGCTGCCTATCACAAGTCAAGAAAGCAATTACAAAATTGGACAAACCACTGATCACTGAGCCTGTTACCGACCAAGCGTTGGGACTAAACCAATCACTATTCATCCGCACTTCCCTCGACTCAGAGGTGCCCTCTGAAACTACGGAGGTACCTCGCCTCATCTAGTACTGTCTATCCGCGCCAATGTTTCTTCCAACAAGCCCCTATCCGCCGCACGCTTGGCATCGGTGCGCTGGGCCAGATTGTGCAGCTTGCGCCTCACGGCCGGCAAACCGGTCGCATGCGGAAGTCCTATCAAATTGAAGTCCGGCCGCTGATCCTCGACGGATCGTAGGAACGCACACGAAGGCTCATCCAACCATTCGGCTACGCGCACCAACAGGCGTCCATGAACATCCAACAAAGCTTCGGCTTTAATAGGCTCAGCCGTCATCCCCTTGAAATGCGCCTCGAAAGTCGCCGCGAAATCCGCAGGCACGCGAGGAGCAAGCACCTCCCACGCGGGCTTGGGGCTGCAAATCAGGTAGACGAGGAGGGTTCGCCAGAGCATCTGATCTGCCCGTTCGTCTGCCAGCAACAAATCAACATCGAAAAGATCGCGCGGATGCTGTCTCGACAACGCCGCAGCTAGCTTGCCAGCATAGAGATCGGCGAAGCTCAGCACTTGCATTGAGGCAAAACCAAACGCCTCCTCGACCCTCGGGCGCACCACCATATTTCGCGTCGGATGCACGGCGCCGCGCATTACCGGCGTCGTCTCGATCTGCACGCGAGCACGGCCACGACTGGCGACCAGCCGCGTGACGCCTGCGCCCTCACCCGCCGACAACTGCACCTGCAGTTGCAGGGGCCTGGCTCGCAGCACATCTGCCAAGCGCCTGAGCGCCTCGGCGATTAGTTTTGCATCTTCAGCATAGTCATGCACCGGCAGCCAGGCCAAATCGATGTCCACCGACAAGCGCGGCAAGTCATGCTCGAACAAGTTGATGGCCGTACCGCCCTTGAGCGCGAAACGCGGCTCCTGGCTAAGCACCGGCAGGATCTCGACCAATAGCCTCACGCGATCGGTGTAGCGGCGATCCCAATGATCAAGCCAGGTGCTCATCGAGGTCTCCCGGCAAAGTAATCTGGTAAGTTGGATGCAGGCGCCCGCCTGGCACCAGCGCGCGTTTGCCTCGGCCCAGATCGACACCATCCAGCGATACATGCGACAGCCACACGTGCCGGTGGCGTTCGGCCAGCGCCAGAAACAGCCGTTTGGCCTTGATACTGCGACAGTGACGCAGCATCAGGCCGACCCGCTGCGGACGCAGTGTAGTCATGGCCTGCATCAGCGCATCCACTTCATAGACTAACGTCGCATCCACAACACCGTCGCATAGCTCCAGCATGGCCCGCTCAGGTGTGGCACAGACCAGGGCCTCGGAGCCGCTCGCCGCTCGATGCCAGGCTAGCCCTTGCTCGGCCAGCGTCTTCTCGGGCATGTCCTTCGTGGGCGGCAAAGGCGAGAGATCGAAGGGGCCTCGGCCCAGGAACTCGAAACGCTGCTCCAGCGGCAATTTGCCCAGCCAGCCCGGTGGCCGCACCGGCCCATATAGGGTGATTGTTCCAGCATCGCCCAGACGTAAGTAGTGTTCGTACCCCTCCAGGCTCAGGGCGAAACGGCCGCCGACATACAGCGGCATTCCCTCCCCGGCCTGCAAGCTGCTCACCACTCCCTCCCACTGCAGGCGGCCGCCCCTACGCATGTAAACGCCGCGTGCAGGCGACACTAGCCAGCCGCTGCCCACATAGCGGGCGACGAGACTATTGGAATAGCCGTGTGCCCGCAGCCAACGGCTCGATATCAGGCGCGTGTCGCCCAGCTCGGCCAGGAGAAGGTTCAGTTTCCCATGATTTTGATCACTCATAGTGCTCAAAATACATTTTTTATGAACCCCCGACAAGTCGAAATAGTTCGATTGAGACAAAAAAAGATCACTTTTAGTGATCTTTTTTTGAGAAAATCAAACTGGTCCATATTCGGTGAGAAGTGATGCGCGAGAGTTCCCCCGATACTATGCCGGAGTCATTCACCTACCCCACTCGATCATCAATGAGCCACGTAAGTCCGCGTGGTTAAAGGGATTTGCGGTGATCGAAATAGTGCCTTACCGTCGCCTTTACCGTCTGCATCAGACACCTTTTGCTGGCGCGGGAGATGGGGCGATTGGCAGGGTGACGACGCTGGCAGCACCATCATCAATCGCCTTCTAGGATAGCGCAGATAGCTGCTTGGTGAGCAGGCCTGCCTGCTCGGCGAACTTCCTCGCATCGGCCTTCTGCAACTGCGCCAGGTTGCGCAGCTTCCAGCGAATGCCAGGCAGGTGTTCGAGGTGTGCGATGCCCAGCAGCGACCACTCCGGCGTACCGGCGGCCAGCGAGAGCAGGAAGCGCCGCTCGTCGTCGTCCAAGCCCTGCTGGATTTCGCGCACCATGCGTTCTCGCGCGGCGAGCAGCGCATCGAGCGGCACGGGCTCGGCCGTCATGCCTTGGAAGTTGTGCTCGTAGTCATGCCGGATGTCCCGCAGGGGCGTGAACAGCACTTCATGGATCGGCCGATTGCTACTGGCCAGGTAGACCACGAAGGCACGCCGGATGCCGGGCGTGATGCCCTCATGCGCAAAGAGCTGCATCACGTCGAACAGATCGCGCGGGTGTTGCCGATCCAGTGCCGCCACCAGCTTGCCGCCGTACACGTCTTCCAGGGACACCACCGGAATCTCCAGATCGGCCATCAACACGTCGCGGGCAACGGACGTCAGCACAGCGCGGCGCACCGGCTGCACCGTGCCGCGCATGACGAAGTTGACTTCGACCTTGACCTGAATCGAGCCGCGACGCACCAGCAACTTCGTCTCCCCTGCTGCTGCCGCTGGTGCGTGTGTCTGGAATCCCCGCTTCTTCAACCGCTCGGCAGCTTGCCGGATGGCCTCGTTGATGCGCGCCAATGCCTCATCGCGCGGCAGCGTGTGATCGGGAAAGACCAGATCGAGATCGACCGACAGACGCGGCATGTCGCGCACGAACAGATTGATCGCCGTGCCGCCCTTCAACGCGAAGGTGTCGTCCACGAACACCAACGGCGCCACCTGCGTCAGCAGGCGTGCAGTGTCGAGATAGGTTTGGTTCATGGCTTGAGCACCAGCAGGCCGTCGGCCGATCGAGACACCCAAGGCCGGTCGCTACCCGTCGGCAGCGTGGCCGGATCGAGCTTGGCCGCCCAAGGCAGCGACGCCTCGCGGCCGAGTTGCAAGCACAGCCGCACGGTCTTGATGTTCGTGCAGTGCTGCAACAACTCGCGCAACACGTCGGCGCGCAGGCTATAGGCGCTCTCCACCAGTTCACGGGCTTCCTGTAATGGCTGGCGCACACCAACCTCACTCAACAGTTCCAGTAACGCGCGCTCCGGCGCCGACACCTGCGGCGCCCCGCTGCGCTTCTCGAACGGGCCGACGTGCAGCAAGGCTTCCGGTTGCTCGTCGAACAGCCGCTTGCGGTGGTACTCGGCCGGGAAGCGTTCGGTGAACCAGTCCGGCAAGCGCGCTGCCTTCCAGCCATACAGGTGCTGCACCGGCTGCTGCGACACATACTGCCGCACGCCATACCAGTCCAGCGCCGACTTGCCGCCGACGTGCAATCCCCCGAATTGGCGCTGCAACAGCAATAGGCTGGGATGGAGCGCCGGGGCGTCGTTCGGACGGCAGAACACCCCGCGCGCTAGGCGCGTCAGCCACCCTGCCCGGACGTAGTGAACGGCCAGGTCGGCAGAGATGCCCAGCGCCGCCAGGTCCCCCGAGGTCAGCGGCGTTCCCGGTGCCAGCCGGGTGTAGAGCGCGTTTAGCTTGCTTGAATTAGTCGTAGCCATACTACGACTTTTACAACTTTTCCAATCTGAAGTCAATTTGATATGGCGCATCCAGTCGTAGTTTAGATACGACAATATGAACATATTCAAAACATCAACCCCTCGGTACAGCAGCGCGGGAAGACGGTTGCTTGTCGTCTCCCCTGCCCCGCCTAAATCCCCGATCCCCCGCCATGAACGCCTCCAGCATGTGCGGGATCAACGTCGCCGCATCGACTGCTTCCCCATACGCCTGTGCGTGCAAGGCGGCGTAGCGGTCGAGGTCGGCCTTCAGGCTGACCGGGCAGGCAAAGGTCAGTTTGACGTTCTCGGTCTTGGGCATCGGCCCGAGCCGCAGCTTCTTGGTCGCGCTCATTGCGAAGCTCCCCGGTGGAAGAACAGTGGCTGGTACGGCCGCAGCACCAGATCCCGGTTGACGATGATCCGTACCGGCAGGCCAGGCCGTTCGGTCAGCGTCGGCTGGATGTTCATGTTGCGCCGGGTGATCTCCTGCCCGACCTGGTTGATGCTGTCCTGCGCGCTGTCACGCCCGGCGATGATGATGCGGTTGCCATCCTGGCGGTTCTCCGGCGCGGCTAGCTCGGCGCCCACGCCCAGCAGCGTCGTCAGCACCGCTCCGGCAAAGATGCGCCCCCAGTGCCAGTCCACGTCGTCTTCCAGGCCCGCGTAGCCAGCCGGATCAGTGCCCACAAGGTTGTCGAGCGTCAGCGAGGACGTGTCTGGCAGGATGACCCGGTTCCACACCACCTGCACGCGGCTCTGCCCGTAGCTGACCTGGCTGTTGTAGCGCCCGAGGATGCGCGATCCCTGCGGGATCAGCAGGAACTTGCCCGTGGCCGTGTCATAGACCGGCTCCGTCACCGTGGCGACCACGCCGCCGGGAAGATCGGACTTGATACCCGTCACCAGCGCCCCGGCGATCACCGTCCCAGCCATCACCTGATATGGCGACACCGGCAGCGCCAAGTTGCCGGAATTGCGGGTTTCCGTAGAACCGGCTTTCAGGAACGCCTCTTTCTGGTCTTGCCGGTTCTGCACGGCGGTCGGGTCGGCGGGCTGGGCCGCCGTCGAGGCCGGCCCGGCGGCGAGCGGGTCGAAGGCCGCGAGCGCGCTTGCAGCACCAGGCGCACCCGGCGCCGCCTGCGCCACCGTTGCGGCCTGGCCTTGGCCCTGGCCGCCGGAGTGGAAGAACACCGACGAAGCCGCAGCGGCTTCCGCCTCTTTGCGCAAAGCGTCGTTCGGATCGTGGCCGGGGGCCGCGTAGGCGGCCACGGCCGGCTGCTGCGAGTTCACGATGGCTGGCCCCAGGTCGCCCGGCAGCGGCGGCCCCAGCTCGGGCACCTTCAGCGGCAGCTTTGAGTAGTCAGCCGGCAAGCCGTCCAGCCCTTCGGACTTCGAGACGCGATCGACGTTGTAAAGCTCGGCCTGCTCGTTGGCGCTGCGCCGCTGCGGCTGCAACGACCAGATCGTGGCCCCGAGCACGGCGACCGACAGGCCACCGGCGAGGATGGCCAGCGTGCGCCGGTTCAGGCGTGTGACCGGGCGCGGCTGGGCGCGCAGCGCCACCGCCTCCGGTGCGACCTTGCCCGCCTGCAGCGTGGCGAGGTCGGGGGTGTCGTCCTGGATCATGGTCAGTTCCTCCGCGCAACGCCGTCCGTGCGCTCGATCCGCACCACGTCGCCCTTGTCACCGCCCAGGCGCAGTTCGGCCGCGCCGAACAGCCGATCCACGATGTAGTACGGCGAGCGGAAACGGTAATTGACCAGTTGCCCGTCGCCTTCCGGCCCGATCACGAACAGCGGCGGCAGCTCGCCTTGCGCGATGCCGGCGGGGAACTGGATATAGACCTTCTGCCCGTCGTCGAAGGCGCGCAGCGGCTTCCACGGCGGATTGCTGCCGCTGACCGCGTAGCGGAAGCGCAGGTTCTCCAACGACAAGCCGGAATCCACCGGCGCGGCTGCGCTGGCCGCCTGCGCCTGGCGCTGTAACGCCAGCATCCGGTCGCGCGGATACTCCCAGGACACCGAAGCCATCCACGTCTTTTCCGTCGAGGCCAGCTCCAGCAGGTACGTCCTGCGGCTGGTGGTGATGACGAGATTGGTCTTGAGGCTCGAACGGATCGGCTTGACCAGCACGTTCACGCGCAGGTCGGCCCCGCTGCCGCTCGATGTGTCGCCCACGATCCAGCGCACGGTATCTCCGGCGGCGACCGTCACCAGCTCCTCGCCTGGCTGGAGCGAAACCACGGTCACGTGGCCCACGGCCGCATAGACCTGATACAGCGCGCCGTCGGTGAACGGCCAGACTTGAATCGCGTTGAGGTAGCCCTCGCGCGTGGGCGCGACGCGGGCCTCGGCATTGGCGCGCGAGACGCGCACCTTCTCGTCTGCCGGCTCCGGCGCAGGTTTGGTGTCCTCGGCTTCGGGCAACGGCTTCAACTGCGCCGGCATCGGCAGCACCTCGGGCACGGCCACCACCTCCACCGGCGCAGGCGGCTCGGGCAGCGGCTGCGCCCGCACCGGCTCATCGAGCGAGATGGTCGGCGGCGGCTTGCCCTGCGAAGCGCAGCCCGTGAACAGAGCAGTAGATGCAAGCAGGATCACCGGCAAAGCGGATTTACGGAAAAGATCATTCATGGCTTGGCTCCTTCGGAAGAATCCAGTTCGCGGCTCCACGACAGGCCGTTGACGTAGATGCCCAGGGGGTTCTTGCGCAGGCGTTCTTCGGTGCGCGGCGGCTGGAGCACGATGGACACCACGGCCGTCCACCTCTCCAGGCCCGCCGCGGCGCCGTTGACGTAGCGGCGCTCCGTCCAGCGCACGTTGAAAGACGTATCGCTGGCGCGCACGACGCTGGTGATCTGCACCGTCACCGACTCCTTGCCGATGCGCGCGAACGGATCGTTGACCCGTGCGTAGTCGTTGAGCACGGCCGCGCCCTTGTCGGTCGTGTAGTCGTAGGCGTCGAGCCAGTTCTGGCGGACGACGATGGGGTCGATGGACAGCGAGCGCACCAGCGTCACAAAGCGCGCGATGTGGTGCGCGGTCTGCGCATCGTTGGGCCGGTACGGCGTGGCGGCTTCGCCCACGGCACGCACCTGGCCCGCGTTGTCCACCTCCACGACGTAGGGTGTCACGATGGACTGCGCCGAGCGCCACACCAGGCCGCCTGCCATCAACAACGCGAGCGTGAGGCACCCGAAGGCCATCAGGCGCCAGTTCTTCGCCTGTACACGCGGCGAGCCGATGCGCTCGTCCCACACCTGGCCGGCAGCTTGGTACGGCGTGGCAGGCTGCGGCGTGTCGGCGTAGCGCACCTGCGGTCTCTTGAATCGCATGGTCGGTTCTCCTTATGAATCGGAATCGCGCAGGCTCGGCCCTTGACCGGAGCCGCCGCCATCGCCACCGCGCAGCGCGTGGGCGGTGGTCGTCGCGGCATGGGTGAGTTGCTGGCGGCGATGCAGGCGCTTGGCCCAAGCGGGCTGTTCCTGCGTCTGCGCGTTGGCGGCGCCGGATGAGGCACCCTGACCGGATGCCGTGCCCTCGCCACCATCGGCCGCAGCGCCATTCCAGCCAGCCCGGAACGGCGCGGCCATGCGCTGCCCGGCAGCGGAAGCGCGGGATGCAGCAGCGCGTCCGGCAGACTGCGCGCCGGTCTTGGCGACATTGCCCAGGCCCGCCATCGCTCCCTTGGCACCGCCGCCTGCGGCGGCGGAACCAGCCTGGAACGCCGACTTCGCGCTGCTGGCCGCCGACGTGGCAGCACGCGCGCCGCTGCCGGCGAGCTTGGCGGCAGCCGGGGCCATACGCGCACCAGCGGCCACCGCGCCGCCCACGCCCGTCGCGACAGCACCGACCGCCACTGCGGTTCCGGCTGCACCGACGGCGGCACCGGCCATCGCGCCCGCGCCGAGCTGGGGCGCACCGGACACGAGGCCCGTGGCGATGCCGGGGCCGAAGATCCCCAGCGCCAGCAAGGTGAGCGAGGCCAGCATGATGACCAGCGCGTGGTCGATGGACGGCTCAGCGGGATGGACTTGGAACTGAGCGAACAAGCCCGAGCCGATACCGACGATCACGGCCAGCACCAGAACCTTGACGCCGGAGGCCACCACGTTGCCCAAGACCTTTTCGGCGAGGAACGCGGTCTTGTTCCAGAGCGCGAATGGCACAAGCACGAATCCGGCGAGCGTAGTCAGCTTGAACTCGATCAGCGTGATGAACAGTTGGATCGCCAGTACGAAGAAGCACAAGACCACGACCAGCCATGCGAGGAACATCACCACGATGGGATCGAGGTTCACGAACACTTCGGGAAAGCCCGCCATCTCGCCGATCTGCTCCAGAATCGGCGCCCCGGCGTCGATGCCGGTTTTCGCCAGCCGGCCCGGCTGCAAGAAGTTCTCCATCGTGATGGCCGAGCCGGTGGCGGTGATGCCCAATCCCGCAAACGAGCGGAACACGATGCTGGCCAGCCAGTTGAAGTTATTGATGATGTAGGCGAACGCACCGACGTAGAGCACCTTGCGCAGCAGCTTGGCGATCACGTCCTCGCCCTGGCCGGTGGCATGGCTCATGGCCCAATACAGGCCGGCGATCGTCATGTCGATGACGATCAGCGTGGCCGTGAGGAACGCCACTTCGCCCCGCAGCAGCCCGAAACCCGAGTCGATATAAGCGGCAAAGGTGTTGAGGAACTGGTCGATGATGGTCACGTCATTCATGGCGTGTCCTCCGGTTCGGCGGGAACGGCCGGCGCCATGCCATCGGCCGGTTCCTCGAAGCTCGGCGGGATCGGCGGCAGGTCGGCCAGCGTCTGGTATTCATCCGGCCCGGCCTGACCGGAGAAGAAACGCCGCCGGAAGGCTTCGGCGGCGGCGCGGCAAGCGTCCTCGCCCGTGGCCTGTCGGTCGTCTGCGCATTGCGCGCGCAATGCCTTTAGCCGCACGGGATCGGCGGCCAGGACATCGGCAAGGTGGTCGGCCGGCTGCTCGCCGCAAGCGGCCAGCAGCGCGGCACACAGGACGAGGACGCATCGCATGGCGGCCTCTCGTCAGTTGCCGTAGAAGTTCACGGACTGCGGCGTGTATGGCGTGCCATCGCCCATGAAACGCCGCCGCACTTCGCGGGCGCGCTCGGTGGCGGCCGCCTGCCGCGCCAGTTCCAGTGAGGCCGCACGATCCTGCGTGATCTGGAGCCGTTGCGACTGGATCGACTGCTTGGCCTGCAAGGCCAGCAACTGGTTCATGACCTGCATGGCTTGGAGCGCGCCTTCGGCTGACTGGCTCTTGCCCACGAGGTCAGCCAGTACGCTTTCGTCTTCGCCAGCAGCTTCAAGGCGGTCAGGCGGCGATCACCGGCCACCACCTCGTAAGTCTCGCCATCGGTGGAAAGGATGACGATCAGGTTTTGCAGCAGGCCGATGCGGGCAATGCTCGCGGCCAGTTCGGGGATGGACAGGCGCGGCATCTTGCGGGCGTTGCGCTTGGAGCGGCGCGGCAGCAATTGCGACAGCGGAACCAAGATCAGGTTCTTGGACGGGTCGGCCATTTCCAGCGGTGCGGCGGTTTCGATAGCGGCGATTTCGGTTTTCAGGATGGCGTTCATGGTGAGACTCCTATCGGTTCGGGGATGCAGCAGCGAGAGAAGCGGCAAGGGCTGCTGCCTGCCCCTGCCGGGTTGGGAAGCAAAGGGGGATTCAGGCTTTCAACTGGCGCAGGCCATCGGCCAGCAGCCACAGGGCGCGGTTCAGGCGCACGCTTTGGTCGATGCCCTGCACGGGCCGGGTGGTCTGGCGGCGGCCATTCGCGGCGCGGGCGGGCAGGCCGCCTTTGGTCAAGTTCTCCTGCGTGCGGTTGAACACGCTCCACAGGTCGCGGCGGTCGTCGTCGTGGCGGCGCGGCATCAGGATTTGCGATTCCGTGATGGGCGCGGGCTTGTCCTCGTCGTACTTCAACGCCAGCGCAGCGCGGGCGAACACTTCCGATTCCCCGGCGTCCAGCGTGATGGCGCGCATGGCATCGCGCGATTCCTGCGCCCGGTCGAAACCGCGCAGGACTTCGTAAGCGCCTTCGATGACGTGCCCGGCTACGTCGCCCTTGTGCGGCACGCGCACGTCGGCCACGGTGTCGCCGCAGACAAGGCCATTGCTGCAGACGAAGCGGAACATCCCGGCCAGCATCTGATAGCTGCTGGTGCCGTCATGGGAGTTCAGCAGGATGATTTCGTTGGCCTCGCGGCCGTTGATCTGGCTCGCGTGGCGCAGCCGGATCATGTGCTTGGTGTAGTCGCGGCGGTCATCGTGGCGCACGCGGGTCTGCGTCACCATGAAAGGCTCGAAGCCTTTCCCGCGCAGTTCTTGCAACACCGTGGCGGTGGGGATGTAGCTGTACCGCTCGGAGCGGCTTTCGTGCGGTGCCTCCGCGAAGATGGACGGGGCCACGGCCCGGATTTGGTCATCCGACAAGGGACGTTCCGAACGCAGCACCGGGGAACGGGAAGCGAAGCGGGATGCGAGTTGCATGATCTTTCTCCTGACAAAGAAAAAAAGGTTTGCTGTTCACCGCACACCGGATTCCTAGATTCGGAGCCCAGCCTTTCGGCTGTTTGGTGCGGTCGGCACGAGGAACCCGGTTGGCCCTGTTGCCACCGTCTTTCCTGAGTTCATCGCCCGCGACGGTCAGGAGCGCGCGGACGGGGGCCGTCAAGGAGACAAGCGCAGGGTTGGTGCGGCCCGCAGCGAAGCGAGGATACGGCCCTGCGCGCCTTGACGGCACACGGCCGCGGGCTACAGTCGCGGACAAGGTGATGAGGTCAGGGAAGACGGCTGGACAAGGCAACGGCCCTCCCCTTGCGCTGACCACACGGCAAGCGAAGCGCGCAGGCCCGAAGCTGGGCCGGAGGCGTCAGCCGAGCGGAGCGAGGGAACGATGGAAGCCCGTCAGGGGCGAGACGCCGAAGGCGGCTCGATGCGCTACGCGCATGACAGTGCGGCCGGCTATCTCCCAGGTGGCCGGGGACGCCCTCTACATTTCCAGCCACGCCTTCTGACTGGCCGCTTTCGGAGCTGAGGTGCGTGCTATTAACCTTAGTTTCGGCCGTCGCACAGGCCACTTGCCCCGCCTATCGTCAGGCTTCCCTCTTCGGAGGCAGCCTATGACACCGCGGCGCAACGCCAAAGAAACTCGATGCTCAGTGCCGGGACGGGGAGGCCAGACGCTCCCCTTTGGCTGTATGCACGCAACACAGAAGCCGCGAAAGGCGGGCTGCCTCGATCACAAGAACACTATAGTGCGTAACTCTATAGGACGAATTTGCTGTAGCATCCCTAGAATCCCAAAAACTCCAGGTCGAAACAATGTCTCTACAGCATGCGCTCAGGACGATTAGAAAGTGCCGCGGCCTAAGCCAAGAGAACTTCGCCACGGTTTCGAGCCGCACATATTTAAGCGCCTTAGAGCGGGGTCTCAAAAGCCCCACTTTAAGCAAAATCGAAGAATTATGTGTCGTTCTAGGCGTGCATCCTGTGACGCTCTTAGCGTTGAGCTATGTGGAGGATGCTCGCGATCCAAGCGAAGTCCTAGAGCGCGTAAGAAAAGAACTTAACACTATTTGCCAATCCGCGGGCATTGGTTATTCCCCCTAAGGTTGCCGGCTCTGCGTCACCTTGATTCCTTTTGAGCAAACTCTTCATGATTGAAAAGAAAAAAAATCGCCAAGGCTCGCTAATTGAGTTCACCGAAACAATCAATGAGCATCCCAGCGGACGTTCAATTAAAGAATGGAGAGGATCGGACTCCCCGCAATGGAGACTGCTAAACGGGCCAGCAAAAGAATCCCTTGATTTAATTGATGACAGTACTATTGACTGCGTGATCACGTCACCACCATATTTCTGGCTTCGGGATTATAAAGTAGATGGTCAAATTGGCTTAGAAGATAGCGTCGAGGCCTACGTCGCCGCCATTAAAGAAGTAATGGAGAAAATTCGAAAAAAACTAAAGCCCGAAGGGGTTTTATTTCTTAATCTAGGCGATACCTATTACTCAGGGAAAGGTCAACCTCACGGTGATGATAAAAAGAGCTCAAAACGTAGATTCGGGCTAAGAGCGGTAGACAAAAGCGGAGGGCTTGGCATCGGTCTTCAAAGAAAATCGACGATCGGAATACCTTGGCGCGTTGCATTGGCAATGTGTCTTGATAATTGGGTATTGAGATCCCCGATTATTTGGCATAGGGAAAATTGCCTTCCCGAGCCCACCGCAAAAGACCGACCAAGTCGGAGTTACGAATTTGTATTCATGTTTGTTAAATCAAGGAAATATTTTTTTAATAAAGATAATTTACCTGAGGACAATTGGGCCGAAGACGTGTGGAACATCGCCCCGCGGCCGAAGGTTCGCGGTTCACTGGATACAGCCCCCTACCCTGACGAGCTGGTTGAACGGTGTCTTACCATAGGCTGCTCACCAGGCGGCGTAGTTCTTGATCCTTTTTGTGGGAGTGGGACGACACTGAGAGTTGCCCGCAGGCATGGCCACCCGGCAATTGGAATTGATTTAAATACTGAATTTTGTAACTACGCAAAAAATCACATTTGAGACCGGAGCCATGAGCAAATACATATCGGCTACTCAGTTACGACACGCCATGCTCAGCGTCGCGCCGTTTCATATATTCTATGGAACGACGTTTCTAGTTCTCAAGAAGAATGATGCGCCAGTCGGGAGTACCATGCATATCTCTTTGGATGCAGAAAATCGAGAGCATCTAAAGAAACATTTCAGACCCCATCCCAAGTCAGATTATTTCTTTACCCCCTTCAAGGTAAAGAAAAACGAGAGCCGCTGGCGCGATCCCAAATATGCATCGACTTCGCTTCAGGCAATAAATACTCAAGGATTCGCGGCTGCGCTACTGCATGAAAGAAACGAAAAAATATGGGGATGGAGTAACGATTATTTGACGTTCCTATCAAGCAAACTTCCCAATGGGAAGAAAATTCCATTACTGGAATTTTCATGCTGGTTTTCCAAAGAAGAATTCTTCGCCTTGGACGCCAAACCTCGCGAGGTTGCCGATAGGTTTATTAAGAAATTCAACTTAAACCCCCAAGAGCTCAACGAATTATTCGAAGATAACCGCGACAATCTCCTCAGCGATGAAAGCTTCTTCTCCACAACCGAAGCAGACTGGGAGGAGATTATCGAAGAATGCGGGGTCCCGAACGACGTCCCCCCAGAAACGGGAGCGATACTTCATTTTCTCGAATTCTCGGGACTCGGGCCCGTAAAAAAGATGAAGATTGAGCCGGGAAATAGATTCAACATAGTTACCGGAGACAATGGTCTCGGGAAATCATTTCTTCTTGATGTCGTGTGGTGGGCGCTAACACAAGAGTGGGCCGATCACATGATCGTTCCCATAGAGCCCGTTGCAACTCCTCCACAAATTAAGTTTTCGGTAGGCAGCAAACCATCAAGTCCCGTTGTCGCAGAGTTTCAGCCAAAAAATTACAAGTGGAAAGTTCCAAAATTGTCCTCAAAATCAGGACTGGTAATCTATGGTCGCGTAGACGGCTCATTTGTGGTTTGGGACCCCGCCAACTCAGAGATAGATGATTCGAAAGAGAAATTTTATAATTTCACAAGAGATAGCGTTTGGACCGGGGACAATAAAACAGAAGGCCTATTGCGAGACTGGGTCCGCTGGCAAACAAGAGCGGATGAATTTCCTGCATTTGAGACTTTTCAGAAGGTTATTCAGCGTTTAAAGCCGCCAGATTGGGGTGAGCTTTCAATTGGCAAGCCGCAACGTATAAGGGGATGGGGAATGGAAATCCCGACCCTTATACATCCTTACGGTAGCGTGCCGGTTGTTTATGAGTCCGCCGGAATTCGGAGAATACTTACGCTCACTTACCTAATTGTCTGGGCCTGGGAAGAACACAAAATACAGGCCAAGTCTTCCGGTAGGCGGGAAGAGAGACAAATGGTTATTCTCTTGGACGAAGCGGAAGCGCACCTTCACCCTCGCTGGCAGCGGGTACTTTTACGAGCCTTGCTTGGAATTTCCCAGGATCTGCATGAAGAGTTGTCAATACAATATTTCATAGCCTCACACTCACCACTCGTTTTGGCATCGGCAGAGCCAATTTGGAATGCTAAAACGGATAAGTTATTCCATCTCAATATGGATAACAGAGGAAGAGTGAGTTTCGAGGAGGTCGAGTTTGAAATTAGAGGAAGCGTCAACTCGTGGCTGGAATCTCCTTCATTCGATGAACTTCATCCTGGCTCAGAAAATGCGGAATTTGCACTCAATAAAGCAAAGGCTTTACTCAATAGCAGGCAGGTGAGCAAACGAGAGGTGGAGGAAACATCAAAACTTCTTGCAAATTATATCGCAGCAGATGATCCATTTTGGATGCGCTGGATCGTTTTTGCAGTGCAGAACGGGGTTGATCTATGATCAGAGTAGGCAACCCTCCTATTCCACGCGATTTTGACGAAAAAGTAAAAACACCTGGCATAGCATTTCTTAGTCAATGCCCTGATCCTACGAGCACGCTCTGGAAAATGCATAGATATTGGCGTCACGCCCATGAGGATCTATATGATGCGCTTGGCGGCATATGCTCTTACTGCGCATCCTTTACTCCTCGACGGAGTGATGACTCTGGGGTTGACCACACATCAATTGATCACTTTATACCCAAGAGTAAAAATAAGGCTCTCGCCTATGAGTGGAGCAATTTCAGATTGTGCAGATCTAGATTGAATCATAGAAAAGGTGATTCAGATGATGTCATTGACCCCTACATCATCGAGAATGGAAAATTTCGTATAAATTTCACCAATTTTCTAATAGCCCCTGACAGAAATTTACCAAATCCGGAAGCTGAATTAATAGAAAATTCCATCAAACGCCTTGCCTTGAACGATGACGAATCCTACATCAATGAGCGTGCCCGCGTTGTTTACTCATACGCGAACGGAACAATGGAATTTTCGGTGATTGAAAAATTCTATCCCTTCATCGCTATGGAGATAGCTTCTCAGAATTTTAACGAGATCCACATGCCATTTTTTAAGCGTGCTTTAGCGAATGAAAACGTCCGGCGAGCACTATCGCAACAAGGACTATTACAAGAGTAGCTCCATATAGAATCTTAAATCTCAAGATACAATCCAACTGGGTAGAAGCAGTTTTTTAGGGCTCGGACAAGGTGCGAACTATTGAGAAGCATCGCGTCAACTGGATGCAGTTCGCTTAGATGCGCCTCGACAAGTTGTGCCGATAGGCGCGGAGCGTCACCATATCTCCGCATCGCACAAATTCGTGGAGTCCGAGGTGAAACACCGATTGCAACCGCCCAATGCGCCCAGCATCAACGCCGATCATCACCTGCCTTTGCCAAACACGGAAGCCTATGATGCACTGCCGCAGTTCCCAAAGCGCAGCCCCCTTCCCTTCCTGCGAACGATCCGCCGCCATGAGTTGCGGCAGATCGTGCCCCTAGCCGAAACGACGATCTACGAGATGGAGCGCCGCGGCGAGTTCCCGCGCCGCTTCAACCTGACGCCACGCTGCGTGGTGTGGGATCTGGCCGAAGTGGAGGCGTGGGTCGAAGAACGAAAGCGAACGCCTCGCGGTGGCGCCTCTAGGCCGGATGTCCACCAACGAAAAACCCGCCCTGTCCGGGCGGGTTCGAGCGAGGCATGAAGCCGGGCAGCAGCTTTCAGCCAACCAATGCTTCCAGTTCCTTGGACGCCGAGCGCGGCAAGCGCCGGCCCTCCTTCGCCACGTTGACCCGCAAGGCCACTCGCGCCACCTCCAGAACATCCTTGGCCAGCGCATAGCTGCCCTTGGCCTGCAACCAGGCCAATACGTCCGCCAGATGCCAGATCGACGCACTGCCCTCATGCACCGGCGCCGGGAAGCTGCCCGGATGGGCCAGCATCAGCTTGCGCATGTTCTGCCGCGACACACCGACGATCTCGGCTACGTCGGTCAGCCCAACCAGATCGGGCGCCACCTCGATCAGCCGCGCCGATGGCACGGCGCGGCGCACGTCAGCCAACGCGCTGCGCACCGCTTCCTCCGCATCGGCCGCCTCACGGACGAACTCCAGCGCAAGGCGCCCCGGCTGCCCAATGCCGACCAGTGCATCGTCGCAGCCGGCTTCGCCGAGGTGCTCGACCAGCGCATCCATATCGCCCTCGTCGTCGGCGAGCTGGTACTTCAAGGTGAAGGTGTATTCCATCGCGCTACTCCTTGGCATCGTCACCAGCCTCTTGCTGCTACGGTGCGTGGTGCAGTTGTCCACAACGCGCCGCAAGGCACGAGCGTGGTTGCCGGGGTTTTTCAGCGTGCTCCAGATGCTGATGATGCAGAACTCGCCGCAGCGGCATTCCTCATCGTTGTACGGGCAATAAATCCGCCCCCAAGCGTGACTGCCGCCGACTTCGATGCGCCAGCCCTGCCCTTCGGCGTGCCTGAGAGCTCCCTCGACCTCTTTCTTCGGATGAGGGGAACGAGCCATCAGTGACCTCCAATATGAGGATGATTAGCAAGGTTGTCAAGCGACAACCTTGTGCGCCCGTGGTGGCCCACGCATCGGGCGGTTCGGCGATCAAGAAGTCCCGATTCCCAGTTTTTCGATCACTCAGAGTGATCGTTTTCTCGACAAGAGAACCATGATGCGGCCCTCCTACGCGATCGCGCTCAGCGTCGGCACGACCACGTTCTCCGGCATCAGCTTCGGCACATAGGTCTGTCCACCGCCCCAGGCATCGACGAGGTTGGCCCACTCTTGCAGCATGTGGCGCCGCTGCTCGGCGTACTCGGCCTTGTTGTAAACCGAGCGCGAGGAACGTCCCTCCTCGTGCGCCAGGCACTTCTCGATCCAGTCGCGGTTGAAGCCGATTTCGTTCAGCAACGTCGATCCAGTGCGGCGCAGATCGTGGACGGTGAACGGCTGTAGCGGCAGACCCTTGGCCTTGGCGCCTTCCGCCACCAGCATCGTGATGCGATTCAAGGTCGCATTGGACATGCACCGCCGTGGGTCGTAGCGGGAAGGAAAGACGAAGCTTGAGCCTGCCGCGCAGGCGTGCAGCGTGACGAAGATGTCGAGCGCCTGGCGCGACAGATAGACCACGTGCGGGTTGCGCCCCTTCATCCGCTGCTTCGGAATCGTCCACGTCTTTCTCTCGAAATCGACCTCATCCCAAGTGGCCTGGATCAGTTCGCTCTTGCGCACCAGCGTCAGCAGGATCAAGCGCAGCGCCAGCTTGATGGTCGGATAGGTCGCCACCGTCTCCAACTGCTGCACCATCAAACGGATTTCCAGCGGCGACAGGGCGCGATCCTTCGGCACGAAGGTGGCGATCGAGGACGGCCCCACGCTGTCGGCGGGGTTGACCACCTTTTCACCGTGGGCGATGGCGTAGACATAGACCTGCTTCACGATGTCCCGGATCTGCACCGCGGTGGCTGGCGCCCCGCGCTCCTTGACCTTGTTGCACAGAATCCGAAGGTCTTCGGCCTGGATTTCGGTCAGCAGCCGATTCTGGAAAACCGGCAGGATGTCCCGGTCGATGATGTGCTTGCGCACGGCGCGGGTGCTGTCGGCCCATCTCGTATGGGCAAGGTACGTCTCCATCGCCGCGCCGAAGGTCTTGATGGCACGAACCCGGCGCTTGTCGCGTTGCTTCTCCAACGCGGGCGATACGCCCTGAAGAACGGCTTTGCGCGCCTCCAGAAGCAGTTCACGCGCCATTGCCAGCGAAATGCCGCCTGCCCCGTAGCGGCCGATCGTCAAGGTCTCGCGGCGGCCGTTGAGGCGGTAGTCGTAGCGGAAGGTGACGGTATTTGCGGGCGATACCGTCACGTACATCCCATCCCGGTCAGAAACCTTATAAGTCAATGACTTAGGCTTCAGATTGCGCAGTGCTGTGTCGGTCAGCATCGAGGTTTACCTCCTGTTTTGCGACGGCTTTTACCGTCAAGGACCAGGAGACCCACTGATGCCCGGAAAGCCGCATGAAATAAGCTTTCCCGAGAAGGCTTTTACCGTCAAAGACGGTAAAAGTCTGAATAGTGAACGAGAGTGTCTTAATTCGGCCTCAGTTCTTACCGTCAGATCTACCGTCAACCTTTTTTGCTGGTCGGCGATAGCCACCGATAGCTGTCGTGACGTATTTCCTTTTAAATCAACACGTTACGGAAGTTTTTCGGATGGCTGGCGATAGTCCTCGAAGGACGTAAATTCACTCCCACTCAATCGTAGCCGGCGGCTTCCCCGAAACGTCATAAACCACCCGATTCAACCCCCGAACCTCATTGATGATCCGGTTCGAAGTCCTCCCCAGCAACGCATAAGGCAAATGCGCCCAATGCGCCGTCATGAAGTCGGTGGTCTGCACCGCCCTTAGCGCGACGACGTAGTCATACGTCCGCCCATCCCCCATCACGCCCACGGACTTCACCGGCAGGAACACGGCAAACGCCTGGCTGGTCAGGTCATACCAGTTCTTCCCGACCTCTTCCGCCGCGCACAGGCCCGCGGCGGCATCCTGCTCGGTCGCCCGCGTGCCCCGCAGCTCTTCGATGAAGATCGCATCCGCGCGACGCAGCAGGTCGGCGTATTCTTTCTTCACCTCGCCCAGGATCCGCACGCCCAGGCCCGGTCCAGGGAAGGGATGCCGATAGACCATGCCATGCGGCAGGCCCAGCGCGATACCCAGCTTGCGTACTTCGTCCTTGAACAGTTCGCGCAGCGGCTCGAGCAGCTTCAGGTGCAGCGTATCCGGCAGGCCGCCCACGTTGTGGTGCGACTTGATGGTGACGGCCTTGCCGGTCTTGGCGCCAGCCGATTCGATCACGTCGGGGTAGATGGTCCCCTGCGCCAGCCACTTGGCGCTCTTGAGCTTGCCGGACTCGCGCTGGAAGACCTCGACGAATTCCTTGCCGATGATCTTGCGCTTGGCTTCGGGATCGGTCTCACCCGCCAACTTGCCCATGAAGTCATCCGTAGCATCCACGTGGATGATCTTCAGGCCCATGTTTTCGGCGAAGGTCTGCATGACCTGTTCGCCTTCGTTCAGGCGCAGCAGGCCGTGGTCGACGAACACGCAGGTCAGTTGGTCGCCTATGGCCTTGTGGATCAGGGCGGCGGCAACGGAAGAATCGACGCCGCCGGACAGGCCCAGGATCACTTCATCGCTGCCGACCTGTTTGCGGATGGCCTCGACGGCTTCGCTGACGTAGTCGGGCATGTTCCAGTCGTCGCCGCAGCCGCAGATGTCATGCACGAAGCGCGACAGCAGGGCCTGGCCCTGGACGGTGTGGGTGACTTCGGGGTGGAACTGGACGGCGTAGTAGCCGCGGTCGACGTCGGCCATGCCGGCGATGGGACACGAGGCGGTGGAGGCCATGAGCTTGAAGCCGGGAGGCAGCTCGGTGACCTTGTCGCCGTGGCTCATCCAGACCTTGAGGATGCCATGGCCTTCGGGGGTGGCGAAGTCCTGGATGCCGTTCAGGAAGGGGGTGTGGCCGTGGGCGCGGACTTCGGCATAGCCGAATTCGCGGTGGTCGCTGAAGCTGACCTTGCCGCCCAGTTGCATGGCCATGGTCTGCATGCCGTAGCAGATGCCGAGCACGGGCACGCCGGATTCGAACACGGCCTGGGGCGCGCGCATGGAGGCTTCGTCGTAGGCCGAGGCGTGGCTGCCGGACAGGATGACGCCTTTGAGGCCCTTGGCGAGTTCCGCGCGGACGAAGTCGTCCGACACGTCGTAGGGGTGGATTTCGCAGTAGACCTGCGCTTCGCGCACTCGGCGGGCGATCAGTTGGGTGACTTGGGATCCGAAGTCTAGGATCAGGATGCGGTCGTGCACGCTTAGTCCATCCGGTAGTTGGGGGCTTCTTTGGTGATCTGCACGTCGTGGACGTGCGATTCGCGGATGCCGGCGGCGGTGATCTGGACGAATTCGCTCTTGGTGCGCATGTCGTCGATGGTGGCGCAGCCGCAGTAGCCCATGGAAGCCCGCACGCCGCCGACCAGTTGGTAGATGATGGCGAGTACGGTGCCCTTGTAGGGAACGCGGCCTTCGATGCCTTCGGGCACGAATTTGTCGGAGTTGTTGGCCGGGTCCTGGAAGTAGCGGTCGGCCGAGCCGTCGGCCATGGCGCCCAGGCTGCCCATGCCGCGGTAGGATTTGTACGAGCGGCCCTGGTACAGGACGATTTCGCCCGGGGCTTCGTCGGTGCCGGCGAACATGCCGCCCATCATGACGGTGTAGGCGCCGGCCGACAGGGCCTTGGCGATGTCGCCGGAATAGCGCACGCCGCCGTCGGCGATCAGGGGAACGCCGGTGCCTTCCAGGGCTTCGGCCACGTTGGAAATCGCGGTGATCTGTGGCACGCCCACGCCGGCCACGATGCGGGTGGTGCAGATGGAGCCGGGGCCGATGCCGACCTTGACGCCGTCGGCGCCGGCTTCGACCAGCGCGCGGGCGGCGGCGCCGGTGGCGATGTTGCCGCCGATGACCTGCAGTTGCGGGTAGTGTTTCTTGATCCAGCGCACGCGGTCGAGCACGCCGGCGGTGTGGCCGTGGGCGGTGTCGACGATCAGGACGTCGACACCGGCGGCGACGAGTTTCTCGACGCGTTCGTCGGTGCCCTCGCCCACGCCGACGGCGGCGCCGACGCGCAGCTTGCCGTGCTCGTCCTTGCTGGCGTTGGGGTTCTCGGTGGTCTTGATGATGTCCTTGACGGTCATCAGGCCGCGCAGCTCGAAGTTGTCGTTGACGACCAGCACGCGCTCCAGGCGGTGCTTGTGCATCAGGGCCTGGGCCTCTTCCAGCGAGGCGCCTTCGCGCACGGTGATGAGGCGCTCGCGGGGCGTCATGACGGTGCGGATGGGCTCGTCGTAGCGGTCTTCGAAGCGCAGGTCACGGGTGGTGACGATGCCGACCACCTGGCGGCCCTCGACCACGGGCAGGCCGGAGATGCCGTGCTGGCGCTGCAGCTCGATGACTTCGCGCACTTTCATGTGGGGCGCGATGGTGATGGGGTCGAGCACGACCCCGGCCTCGTAGCGCTTGACCCGGGCGACTTCGCGCGCCTGTTCATCGGCGGTGAGGTTCTTGTGGATGATCCCGATCCCGCCTTCCTTGGCCATGGCGATGGCCAGGCGCGATTCCGTGACGGTGTCCATGGCGGCGGACACGAGGGGAATGTTCAGCGAGATTTCACGGGTCAGGCGGGTTCGAAGACTGGTATCGCGGGGCAACACCGCAGAATATGCGGGCACCAACAACACGTCATCGAAAGTAAGCGCATTTTGTACGAGACGCATCGAGCAACCCCTGGCCGCAATAAACCTACTATTGTAAATCAGAGCGAGGGGCGGTGCTGTTCAGCCTTGCTGTCAAGAGGGTTTATATGCGGGAAAACCCACGGTCCGCCTCGCCCGGTCCGTTCAGCGGACGCGTCCGCGCGCTTTCGCACCGGCCGATGCGGCCTTGTGGGCGGCCCGCCGGCGGCGGGACTCCTTGGGGTCGAAGACCAGCGGGCGGTAGATTTCGACCCGATCGTGGTCGTGCAGCACATGGTCCAACGGCCGGCGGCGGCCATGGACGCCGGTGCCGGCCTGCCCGGGGTCGACGCCGGGGTGGGCCTGGCGAAAACCACTGGCCTCGATGGCGTCGGCCAGGGTGGCGCCCCGCGGCAGGGCAAGCTCCCGGATCCAGGGTTCCGATGCATCAACGTAACAGACACTGATGGCCACGGTATCCGCGGCGCCGCCGCCCGGCCCCGCCGGGCTATCCATAGCAGGCTTCGGCCCGCTGGGTGAAGGCGTCGATGAAGCTGGTGGCGATGCGGTTGAACACGGGGCCGACCAGGGCTTCCAGCGCGCGGCTGGAGAACTGGTACTGCATGGTGAAGACCACTTTGCAGGCATCGTCGGCCAGCGGCTGGAACTCCCAGACGCCTTCAAGCATCGAAAACGGCCCGTCCACCAGGTCGAGCTGGATGCGGTTGGGATAGTGGTGGGTATTGCGGGTGGTGAAGCGCTGGCGCAGGCCGGCGAACTGGATCACGACCGAGGCGCGCATGCCGTTCTCGTCGCGCTCGAGCACCTCGGTTCCGCCGCACCAGGGCATGAATTTGGGGTAGTCCTCGACCTTGGCCACCAGGTCGAACATCTGGGCGGCGCTATAGGGGACCAACACCGAACGTTGCACTTTATGCATGCGTAGATGATCCGATTGGGCAAATTGCTAGAATGACCTATTTTAACGGCGTGACGAATGAGCATCATTGAGAACCGCAAGGCATTCCACGACTACTTCATCGACGAGCGTTTCGAGGCCGGCCTGGTGCTCGAAGGCTGGGAGGTGAAGGCGATTCGTGCCGGGCGCGTCCAGCTCAAGGAAAGCTACGTCATCGTCCGCGATGCCGAACTCTACCTGCTGGGCATGCACATCAGCCCCCTGGAAACGGCCTCCACCCACGTCCACCCGGACCCGACCCGCACGCGCAAGCTGCTGCTGAAGGCCGAAGAGATCCACAAGCTGATCGGCAAGGTGGAACAGCGCGGCTTCGCGCTGGTGCCGCTGAACCTGCATTTCAAGAAGTCGCTGATCAAGCTGGAATTCGGGCTGGCGCGCGGCAAGAAGCAGTTCGACAAGCGCGACACCGAGCGCGAACGCGACTGGCTGCGCGAGAAGGCGCAGATCATGAAGCACGACACGCGCAAGCGCGCCTCCTGATCCCATAGACATATCAGCTTTGGCGCCGCGGTGATGAACAGCCGCGCGGCGGCTTCCTATACTCGTGCCAGCTTCCCACCGCACGAGACCGGACTCCGATCCGGCCAGGAGACGCCCCATGCCGCGCCGCACCGCCCTCTTTCCCACGGCTAGCCCCCGCCGCCGCGCCGGCCGCGCGGGCCGGCCATGAGCAGCCTCGCGGGGGTCAAGGTCCTGGACCTGAGCCGCGTATTCTCGGGTCCCTGGGCCGCGCAGATGCTGGCCGATTTCGGGGCCGACGTGATCAAGGTGGAACGCCCGGGGCGCGGCGACGACGTGCGCCACCAGGGACTGCGGGCGCGCGGCGAAGACGGCCGCGAGGAGGGAGAAACCTCGTCGTTCATGTCCATGAACCGCGGCAAGCGCTCGGTGGCCATCGACCTGTCCAGGCCGGCCGGCCAGGCGCTGGCGCGCGGGTTGGCCATGCATTCGGACATCCTGATCGAAAACTTCAAGGCCGGCGACCTGGCCCGCTACGGGCTGGATTACGCGTCCCTGGCCGCGCTGAACCCCCGGCTGGTGTATTGCTCGATCAGCGGGTTCGGGCAGACCGGCCCCTACCGCCACCTGCCGGGCTACGACCCGTTGTTCCAGTCCATGAGCGGGCTGATGAGCATCACCGGCCATGCCGACGGCGAACCCGGCGGCGGCCCGCTGCGCGTGGGCTATTCAGTGGGGGACATCACCGCCGGCTTCTATGCGGTCAGCGCCATCCTGGCCGCGCTGCGCCACCGCGATGCCGTGTCGGGGCAAGGGCAGCACATCGACCTGGCCCTGTTGGACGCCCAGGTGGCATCGATCTCGCACGTGGCCATGATGTACCTGGTATCGGGGCAACAACCGGCGCGCCTGGGCAACGTTTCGCCCATCACCTGCCCCTGGCAGTCCTTCGACTGCGCCGACGGCCAGATCGTGGTCGCGGTGGGCAACGACACGCAGTTCGCGGCCATGTGCGACGTGCTGGAGCTGCCCGGGTTGCCGGGCGATCCGCGCTACGCCACCAACCCCATGCGGGCGCGGCACCGGCTGGAGCTGGTGCCGCTGCTGGAACGGGCCATCGCCCGGCATCCCGTGGCGCGGTTGCGCGCGGCCTTCGATGCCGCCGGCGTGCCCTGCGGGCCCATCAACGATTTCGAGCAGGTGTTCGACGATCCGCAGATACGCCACCGGGAAATGCTGCTGAGCATGCCGGCCGGCGCCGGGCGCACGATTCCGCAAGTGGCCAATCCGGTCCGCTTTTCCGGCACGCCGGTGGAATACCGGCGTGCCCCGCCCGCCCTGGGCGAGCATACGGACGAGGTACTGCGCGAGGTGCTGGGCCTGGATGCGGCCGAACTGGAGGACCTGCGCCGCGACCGCATCATCCAGGCCACGCCCGCCCCATGACCGCGCCCCTGCACGGCATCCGCGTGCTGGACCTGAGCCGGGTGTTCTCGGGCCCGTTCGCGACCCAGATGCTGGCCGACCTGGGCGCCGACGTGATCAAGGTCGAGCGGCCGGGCCTGGGCGACGAAGTCCGCCAGCAGGGCTCGCCGCTGCGGGACGCCGCAGGAAGGCCCCTGGCCTGGACATCGTCCTTCCTGGCGATGAACCGCGGCAAGCGGTCCATCACCATCGACCTGGCCGCGCCCGAGGGGCAGGCCATGGTGCGCGAGCTGGCCCGGCAAAGCGATGTCTTCATCGAGAACTTCAAGACCGGCGACCTGGCGCGGCATGGGCTGGACTACGCCTCGCTGCGCGCGCTCAACCCGCGCCTGATCTACTGCTCCATCACCGGTTTCGGCCAGGACGGGCCGCGCAGCCGCCAGCCGGGCTACGACCTGGTGTTCCAGGCCATGAGCGGCATCATGGGCATGACGGGCGAGGCCGACGGCCCGCCGCAGCGCGTGGGCTATTCAGTGTCGGACATCACCGCGGCCTACCACGCCGTGATCGGCATCCTGTCGGCGCTGCACGCGCGCCAGTCGGGCCTGTGCGAAGGCCAGCACATCGACATCGCGCTGCTGGACTGCCAACTGGCCGCCGCCTCGCACGTCGCGATGGGCTATCTGCTGTCGGGCGTCCAGCCGGCGCGCATCGGCACGCGCTCGCATTTCATGGTGCCCTACCAGGCCTTCGACTGCGCGGACCAGCCGCTGGTGGTGATGTGCGGCAACGACGAGCAGTTCCGCCGGCTGGCCGCCGCGCTGGACCTGCCGGGGCTGGCCGACGACCCGCGCTACGCCGCCAACCTCCAGCGCATGCGGCACCAGGACACGCTGGTGCCCATGCTGGAAGACGCGCTGCGCGCCCACCCGCGCGCCCATTGGCTGGAAGCGCTGGACCGGGCCGGCGTCCCCTGCGCGCCCATCCAGGACTTCCGGCAGGCCTTCGACGATCCGCAGGTCCGGCACCGCGGAATGGTCACGCACCTGCCCTTCGCGCCCACGGGCACCCTGCCCCTGGTGGCCAACCCCTTGCGCCTGTCGGAAACCCCGGTCGAATACCGGCGCCCGCCGCCGGCGCTGGGCGAGCACACCGAGGAGATCTGCGCACAGCTCTTGCAGGTGCCGGTGGAGCGGCTGCGGGCGCTGCGCGAACAAGGCATTCTTTGACGGGGCATACCCCAGGGAATCTTATGATCGACACCCTCCGGGAATTTCGCGACAGCGCCGCCGGCTACCTGGGCGCGGCCGACCAACGGCAGCGCATGCGCGCCCTGGACGACAGCGCGGGCGGCCACGATCGTGAGGAATGGCGGCGTCTCGCGGAGCTGGGCTGGATGGCGGTGCTGGTGGCCGAGGCCGACGGCGGCTTGGGCCTGGGGCTGCCCGAACTCTGCGCGATCGCCCAGGAAGCGGGCCGCCACCTGCTGCCCGAGCCGCTGGCCGCGGCAGGCGCGCATCCGATGGCGCTGCTGGCCGGCCTGCCCGCCACGCCGCTGCGCGCATCCCTGCTGGAAGCTGGCATGGCGGGCACCTTGCTGGCGGGCGTGGCCTGGCAAGAGCACGCGGGCCAGTTGGACCCGGACGCCCCGCCCGGCGCGCGCGCCACGTGGGAAGCCGGTGGACTGCGGCTGGCCGGCCGCAAGCGCTGCGCCCAGCCCGGCGCCGACGTCGACGGCTGGCTGGTGACGGCCACCCTGGAAAACGAAACCGCCCTGCTGTGGCTGCCCGGCGAGCGGCTGGTCCGCGCCCCCGCCACCCGGCGCCAGGTGGACGGCAGCACGCAGGCCGACCTGGACCTGGACGGCACCGCGCTGGATGCGGGCCACGTGCTGGCAACCGGCCCGGCGGCCATCGAGGCCGTGGCGCGCGCCAACGACGCGGCGCGGCTGGTCCAGGGCGCCGAGCTGGCGGGCCTCGCCCGGCGGGCGCTGGAACTGACGCGCGACTATCTGGCGACGCGAGAACAGTTCGGCCGCCCCATCGGCAGCTTCCAGGCCTTGCAGCACCGCATGGTCGACGGACTGGTCCAGGTGGAACTGGCCGAGGCCTGCCTGCGCGAAGTGCTGGCGCAAACCGGGCCCGGCATATCCGCCGCCCGCCTCGCTCTGCTTGCCAGCCGTGCCAAGGCCCGCTGCGCCCACGCGGCCCTGGAAACGACGCGCATGGCGATCCAGTTGCACGGCGCCATCGGGACCACCTACGAATACGATATCGGCCTGTACTTCCGCCGCGCGATGGCGCTGTCCGCGCACCTGGGAAATGCCGAGGCGCACCGGGCGCGCTACGCGGCGCTGGCCGACCCGCAAGCGGATGATCGCGAGGCCGGTCCGCCGCCCACGCCCACCACCGGTTTCCCCGCCGACGCGGATTGGGCTGCCATGCCCGAAGCCGAGTTCCGCCGCCTGGTCCGCGCGCTGTTCGACGCCCACTACCCGCAGGACCGGCGCCACATGCCTTACCGCCAGACCTGGGCCGAGACCCGCGATTGGTACCTGACGCTGGCCCGTCTGGGCTGGCTCGCGCCAGCCTGGCCGCGCGAGCATGGCGGCATGGGCCTGCCGCCCGACAAACTGATCGCCTACATCGAGGAAAGCGAGGCCTACGGCGTCGCGCGGCCGCCCGACCAGGGCCTGAACATGGTCGGGCCCATCCTCATGCGCTTCGGCACCGAAGAACAGCGGGCCCGCTTCCTGCCCGCCATCCTGAAAGGCGAGCACGTCTGGATCCAGGGCTATTCAGAGCCCAACGCCGGTTCGGACCTGGCCGCCGTGCGCACGCAAGCCGTGCCGGACGGCGATCATTTCATCGTCGATGGCCAGAAGACCTGGACCACCTGGGGCTCGGACGGCACGCACATGTTCATGCTCGTGCGCACCGACAAGACGGCGAAGAAGCAAGCCGGCATCAGCTTCCTCCTGGTGGACCTGAAGACACCCGGCATCACCGTGCGCCCCATCCGCAACATCGCCGACGAGCGGGAATTCTGCGAGGTCTTCTTCGACCGCGTCCGGGTCCCGCGCGAGAATCTGGTGGGCCGCCTGAACGACGGCTGGACCGTGGCCAAGGCGCTGCTGGGCTTCGAGCGCCTGTTCACCGGCAGCCCCAAGCATTCCCAGCACACGCTGCGGCAGGTCGAGAAGCTGGCGCGCCAGCGCGGCCTGTTGGACGACCCCGCCTTCGCCGCGCGCTACACCGCCCTGCGGCTCGACACGCTGGACCTGGGCGCGGCATACGGCGGCTTCGCCGAACTGGCCAAGCGCGGGGCGGCCATCCCGCCCACCGTGTCGGTCCTGAAGATCTGGTCCACCGAGACCTACGAACGGCTGGCCCTGCTGCTGATCGAGGCCGCCGGCGAGTACGGCGCGGCGCGCGACCACGTCCGCTCGGACGAGATCGACCTGCATGTGGTGGCGCCGCTGTTCAATGCGCTGGGCGCGAAGATCTTCGCCGGCAGCAACGAGATCCAGCGCAACATCCTGGCCAAGGCCGTGCTGGAGCTGCCCTCGGGTTGAGGGCGGCGGGAATCAGCCCTGACCGGCCCGGGTACCCTTGACCACGGTCAGCGCCGAGGCGATCAGGCCGCTGATATCGCTGACGTTGGCGGGCACGATCAGCGTGTTGTTGGTCTTGGCCAGGTTGCCGAAGGCATCGACGTAGCGCTCGGCCACCTTGAGGTTGACCGCCTCCATGCCGCCCGGGTGCTTGATGGCTTCGGCCACCTGGATGATGGCCTTGGCGGTGGCGTCGGCCACGGTCACGACGGCGTTGGCCTCGCCCTGGGCCTGGTTGATCTGGGCCTGCTTCTCGCCCTCGGAACGCGCGATGGCGGCCTCGCGCTCGCCGGTGGCGATGTTGATCTGCTCCTGGCGGCGGCCTTCGGACGCCGCGATCAGCGCCCGCTTCTCGCGCTCGGCGGTGATCTGGGCCTGCATGGCGCGCAGGATCTCGGCCGGCGGCGTCAGGTCCTTGATCTCGTAGCGCAGCACCTTCACGCCCCAGTTCAGGGCAGCCTCGTCCAGCGCGCTGACGATGCTGCTGTTGATCTGCTCGCGCTCTTCGAAGGTCTTGTCCAGCTCCAGCTTGCCGATGACCGAACGCAGCGTGGTCTGGGCCAGCTGGGTGATGGCGACGATGTAGTTGGACGAGCCGTACGAGGCGCGCATCGCGTCGGTGACCTGGAAGTACAGGATGCCGTCCACCTGCAATTGCGTGTTGTCGCGCGTGATGCAGACCTGGCTGGGCACGTCCAGCGGGATTTCCTTGAGCGAGTGCTTGTAGGCCACGCGCTCGATGAACGGGATCACGAAGCCGGCGCCGGGCGCCAGCACGCGGTCGAACTTGCCCAGGCGTTCAACCACCCACGCATGCTGCTGCGGAACGATGGCGATGGCCTTGACGACGATGAGGATGGCCAGGAAAACGATGACCAGCAGGACGATGGTGGATGCGCTCATGGTGCTTCCTTGTGGGTATTGCCAGATACGGGAAGGCCGTCCGCGACGGCCTTAGCGAGTGGGCGAAAGAACGAGGCTGTTGCCGCGCATCTCGGTGATCACGAACTGCCCGGCGACCGGCTCGGCCCCGGGCGCCAGCTCGGCCTGCCAGTGCGCCCCACGATACCAGACCCGTGCGGTGCGGTCTTCGTTCCAGGCCTCGACCTTGACGGTCTGGCCGATGTCCATGTTGACGTTGGCGTTGGAAGACGGCGGCGAACCACGCTTCTTCAGGACGTTCAGGCGCTTGAGCAGCAGCGTGCACAGCACCACCGCCGCCGCGCACGACACCAGTTGCCAGGCGATGTCCACGCCCAGCCAGGCCGCGATGCCGGCCACGGCGAAACCGACGGCGACCATGAGCAGATAGAAGGTGCCGGTCATCACTTCGCCGATCAGGGCCAGGGCCATCAGACCGAACCATACCCAGGCGGGATTCATAGTTGCCTCCTTCGAGCGAGAGCGGACGCGGCCCGCCGGCACGGCCGTGCGGCGCGAAACGCGCCGCAGTGACGTATCTGCCGCTATTATGCCTGCGCGGGGGAATTGCCGCCCGGCACGCCCCCGGCAACCGGAGGAACCACTATGCGCGCACTACCCGTCCCCACGCCCGCCCACCCTCCATCCGCCAGCCGGCGGCAGTTCCTGGGCTATGGCGGTGCCGGCGTGCTGGCCGCGGTCCTGCCGGGCTGTGGCGGGGGCGACGGTCCGACGCCCGCCGCCTACGCGCAGACGATCGAATGGGGCCGCCAGGAAATCGCGCGCGCCCTGGCGGGCGATCCCGGCAACGCAGCCGCGGTCTCGATCGCCCTGCTCAAGAACGACACCGTGGTCTGGCAGCAGGCCTTCGGCCGCGCCTCGGTCCAGGACAACGTGACGGCCACCGTCCTGACGCGCTTCAACATCGGTTCGGTCAGCAAGGTGCTGGCGGCGCTGGCCGCCATGATCCTGCGGGACCGCGGGCTGCTGGACCTGGACGCGCCCGTGGCGCGCTACCTGCCCGGCTTCACCATGCTGTCGCCCGAGTACGCGCAGATCACGACCCGGCACCTGCTTTCGCATTCCTCCGGCCTGCCCGGCACCAGCATGCGCGACGCCTTCGCCTTCGAGCCCATACCGGGCTACGCGGCCCATGCCGAAGCAGCCCTGGCCGACCAGCATCTGAAGCACCTGCCCGGCGAACTGGCGGTCTATTGCAACGATGGCTTCACGATGATCGAACGTCTGGTGGCGGCCCTCGCCAGGCAGGACTACGCCAGCTTCGTCCAGGCCAACGTGCTGACGCCCCTGGACATGGCCGACTCCAGCTTCCTGACGAAGAAACCCACGGGCGGCTCGTTCGCGCTGCCTTATTCGAACGGCAGGCAGTACCCCCAGGAGTTCGTCAATCCGCTGGCCACCGGCGGCCTGACCGCCACGCCCGGCGACATGATGAAGCTCGCGCGCATGCTGCTCGAACGCGGGGTCTACCAGTCGCGGCGCATCGTGTCGGCCGACGGCATCGCGCAGATGGGTACCGACCAGACCACGGGCCTGGCCATCAATCCTTCGCCGGAATGGATGTGGGGGCTGGGCTGGGACAGCGTGCGGCACCCCGGCCTGGCCGCGGCCGGCATCCGGGCCTGGCAGAAGAACGGCGGCACCACCTTTTTCTCGAGTGACTTCTACGTGCTGCCGGACCAGCGGCTGGCCCTGATGGTGACCGGCAATACCGGCAATGCCCAGCTCGCCGACACCTATCGCGCCGGCGCGCTGGCCGAAGGCGTGCTGCTGCGCGCCCTGGTCGAGGACGGCACGATACGCGCCCTGCCGCCGCGGGTCGCCCGGGCCGCGCCGCCCGTGGCAACATCGCCCGGCCTGGCCGACGCCGTTGGCATCTACGCCAACTACAACCAGCCCACGCGGGTCACCGCCAACCAGGACGGCAGTTTCTCGCTGTCCTCCTGGAACGGCACCGCCTGGCAGCCGATGAACGGCGGCGCCACGTACCGCTACCGCGGCGACGGCTGGTGGTGGGGCAACGACGGCCCCATCAGCTACCGCTTCGAGGTCGTGTCCGGCACCGACGCGAACGGCCAGCCCACCCGCTATCGCTACCTGATGCTGCGCGGCCCCCTGTTCGGTGCCGGCTACACCGAGACAACGCTGCCCGTGGGCCAGCAAGTGCTTCCGCTGCCCCCCCTGGGCGCCGCCTGGCAGGCGCGGCTGGGCAAGACCTGGACCGTCACCAACGAGGCCGCCACGACCATGCCGTCCACCTTGAGCGGCACGCCCTACGCCACGCTGGGCGGCCTGCCCGAACTGCCGGGCTACATCCTGGTCCGCAACAGCAGCTACGACGACGGCACGCCCGAATACCAGCTCCTGGCCCCGCTGTCCGCCGACCGCGCCGGCATGGCCGTCAAGATCCCCGCCAACGCCGGCCGCGACCTGTACGAGCTGCATTTCGCCACGGCCGGCGGCAAAGAGACGCTGACCATAGGCAGTTGGACCTACGAGGCATCCGTGGGCTGAGGGCGGGCGGCACCGGCAAATATTTACCCGGGTAATATTGACGAGTTATTTTTACCCGGGTAAAATTTGCATGAATTCACCTTTGGCCGAACAGGAAGTCCTTGAACATGGCGCCGCCCACCCAACCCATTCGCTATCTGGAGCCCACGCAGCAATCCGGCCGCGCATTCGTCATGAGGAAAATGCAAGGCAACGTTGTCATGTTGAACCTGCTGCGCTTTCGCGAGATCGCCGACTACACCGCGAATCCGGAACTGGCGCCGAAAGCGCCCATCAGCGGCGCGCAAGCCTTCGATCGCTATATCCATCACACCCTCCCGTTCCTGCGCGCAAGCGGTGGGGACCTTCTGTTCCTTGGGACCGGCGGCCCGCTCTTGATCGGCCCGGAGAACGAACGCTGGGACCTCGCCATGATGGTCAGGCAAGGCAGCGTCGAGTCATTCCTGGATTTCGCGAACAACGCGGCGTATCTGGCAGGCATGGGCCATAGAACGGCTGCCATCGAAGACGCCCGGCTTCTGCCATTGACGCAGATCGGGCAGACGAGCTGAATAAAAAAACGGGACCGCGCCGCGGTCCCGCTTTTCATGGCGCCACGAAGAACGCCAAGGGCTTACTCAGCCAACTTCTTCCAGGTGTCGACCACGGTGTCCGGATTCAGCGAGATCGACTTGATGCCCTGGTCCTTCAGCCATACCGCGAAATCCGGGTGGTCGGACGGGCCCTGGCCGCAGATGCCCACGTACTTGTCCGCCTTCAGGCACGCCTCGATGGCACGCGACAGCAGCGCCTGCACGGCGGGGTCCCGTTCGTCGAAGTCGGCGGCCAGCAGTTCCAGGCCGGAATCGCGGTCCAGGCCCAGCGTGAGCTGGGTCAGGTCGTTCGAACCGATCGAGAAGCCATCGAAGAACTCCAGGAACTGCTCGGCCAGCACGGCGTTGGACGGCACTTCGCACATCATGATCAGGCGCAGGCCGTTCTCGCCGCGCTTGAGCTGGTTGTCGGCCAGGAGCCCCACCACGCGCTCGGCCTGCTTGAGCGTGCGCACGAAGGGAATCATGATCTCGACATTGGTCAGGCCCATCTCCTGGCGCACGCGGCGCAGCGCCTCGCACTCCATGCGGAAGCACTCGGCGAACTCGTCGGCGATATAGCGCGACGCGCCGCGGAAGCCCAGCATGGGATTCTCTTCCTCGGGCTCGTAGCGCGAGCCGCCGATCAGCTTGCGGTATTCGTTCGACTTGAAGTCGGACATGCGCACGATGACGGGCTTGGGATAGAACGCCGCCGCGATCGTGGCGATGCCTTCGGCCAGCTTGTCGACGAAGAATGCGCGCGGGCTGGCGTAGCCCCGGGCCACCGACTCCACCGCCTTTTTCAGGTCGCCGTCGACATTCGGATAGTCGAGGATGGCCTTGGGGTGGATGCCGATGTTGTTGTTGATGATGAATTCCAGGCGGGCCAGGCCCACGCCGCCGTTCGGGATCTGCGCGAAGTCGTAGGCCAGTTGCGGGTTGCCCACGTTCATCATGATCTTGACGTCGATGGCGGGCATCTCGCCGCGGCGGACTTCCTCGACCTCGGTTTCCAGCAGGCCGTCGTAGATCCGGCCTTCGTCGCCTTCGGCGCAGGACACGGTGACCATGGCGCCGTCGCCCAGGAGACTGGTGGCATCGCCGCTGCCCACGACCGCCGGGATGCCCAGTTCACGCGCGATGATGGCCGCGTGGCAGGTGCGGCCACCGCGGTTGGTGACGATGGCCGAGGCGCGCTTCATGACGGGCTCCCAGTTGGGATCGGTCATGTCGGTGACCAGCACGTCGCCGGGCTGGACCTTGTCCATGTCGGCGATGTCGGCCACCAGGCGCACGGGGCCCGAGCCGATCTTCTGGCCGATGGCGCGGCCCGTGACCAGCACGTTGCCGGTGGCCTTCAGGCGATAGCGCTGCTGCACATCGTTGCCGGCCTGCTGCGACTTCACGGTTTCCGGACGGGCCTGCAGGATGTAGATCTTGCCGTCGTTGCCGTCGCGGCCCCACTCGATGTCCATGGGACGGGCGTAGTGCTTCTCGATGATGACGGCATAGCGCGCCAGCTCGATCACGTCCTCGTCGGACAGCGAGAAGCGGTTGCGCAGCTCGGGCGCGACATCGACGGTGCGCACGGCGCGGCCTTCGGTGCGGGCAGGATCGAATTCCATCTTGATCAGCTTGGAGCCGATGCGGCGGCTGACGATGGGATAGTGGCCGGCTTCCAGCGTGGGCTTGAAGACGTAGAACTCGTCGGGGTTGACCGCGCCCTGCACCACCGTTTCGCCCAGGCCATAGGACGAGGTGATGAATACGACGTCGGGGAAGCCCGATTCGGTATCGATGGTGAACATGACGCCGGCCGCGCCGGTGTCGGAACGGACCATGCGCTGGATGCCGGCGGACAGGGCCACGTCGGCATGGGCAAAGCCCTTGTGCACGCGATACGAGATGGCGCGATCGTTGTACAGCGACGCGAACACATGGCGGATCTTGTCCAGCACGTCGTCGATGCCGACCACGTTCAGGAAGGTTTCCTGCTGGCCGGCGAACGAGGCGTCGGGCAGGTCTTCGGCGGTGGCGGACGAACGGACGGCGAACGAACCCTTGCCGTCGGCGTCGAGCTTGGCGAACGCGTCATGGATGTCCTTCTCGAACTTGGCCGAGAACGGAGCGTCGACGATCCATTGCCGGATTTCCGCGCCGGTTTCGGCGAGCGCGCGCACGTCTTCCGGATTCAGGGAAGACAGGCGCTCGTTGATCCGGGTATCCAGGCCCGAATCCTTCAGGAAATCGCGGAAAGCCTCTGCCGTCGTGGCAAAGCCCCCGGGCACGCGGACACCTGCGCCGGTGAGCTGGCTGATCATCTCTCCAAGTGAGGCGTTCTTTCCTCCTACCGAGTCAACATCCGTCATCCGGAGCTGCTCGAACGGCACAACATAAGACATGAAAGTCCCCTATTACAATGGCAAGAAAGCTTGTTTGGCGAGCACACGCGCCGGGCGATTCCGCGCCGTGATGCGTGGTGCGCTGGCCAAACCCGCCTCCACCGCGGCCCAGGGCTCCAAGGCCTTGGGCGTGCGCCATGCGTAATCGAGGGGTAATCCCTCGATTGTACGCCGGCCGCCGGCCTTTCTGCACCTCGTCCGTTCGTTTGCCTTTCCCACCCCCGGAAACCCCGTTTTTGCGAGATATCCATGCCCCAACCCGCCCCCGCCGCGAATTCGTACCTGCGCACCGTATTCGTGGTCTCCGACGGCACCGGCATCACCGCCGAGACCTTCGCCCACTCGGTCCTGGCCCAGTTCGAGAACGCCCGCTTCCGCCACATCAGGCTTCCTTTCATTGATTCGGTGGACAAGGCCGCCGACGTGGCGGCCCGGATCGACACCGCCTTCACGACGGACGGACAGCGCCCCATCGTCTTCAGCACCCTGGTCAATTCCGAAATCAACACCCGGGTCCGCCAGGCCAACGGCCTCTTCCTGGACCTGTTCTCGACGTTCGTGGAGCCCATCGAACAGGAGCTGAACATCAAGTCCAGCCATTCGATCGGCCGCTCGCACAACATGGCCAACACCAAGCAATACCAGAGCCGGATCGAGGCCATCAACTTCAGCCTGGCGCACGACGACGGGCAGTTCATCAAGGGACTGGAACAGGCCGACGTGATCCTGGTAGGGGTGTCGCGCTGCGGCAAGACGCCCACCAGCCTGTATCTGGCGATGCAATACGGGATCAAGGCCGCCAATGTGCCGCTGATTCCGGACGACTTCGAGCGCGACGCCCTGCCCTCGGCCATCCTGCCCCACCGCAACAAGCTGTTCGGACTGACCATCCAGCCCGACCGCCTGGCCGAGGTGCGCCACGAGCGCCGCCCCGACAGCCGCTACGCATCGCTGGAACAGTGCCGCTACGAAGTGGCCCAGGCCGAGAAGCTGATGCGCCGCGAAAGCATCCGCTGGCTGTCGACCACGACCAAATCGATAGAAGAGATCTCGACCACGGTGCTGCAGAAAATCGGGCTGGAAGGCCGGTTCTATTAAGACGAGGACCGCGCGGCGGGGCCGGACGGCGGGCGCGCCAGCGCCTCGCTCTCGGCCGCATGGGGCTGGGCCGCGACCTCCAGGCATTCCCGCAGCACATTCAACAATTCACGCCGCCTGGGCTCCCGGGGCATGACCATGCCCAGTTCGCGGTAGAAGATATCCTCGCCCAGCGAAACCGCCCGCACACCGGGCGGCAGGCAGTTCCTGCGCGTGATCGGCACCAGCGAGACGCCCAGCCCGGCCGCCACCATCGCCACCATGGCATCCACGTCCTCGATATCCAGCATCGCCTCGGCATGCAGCTCGTGCCGGCGCAGGAAGTGCTCCACCCCCCGGCCGCCGAACGAGGCACGGTCGTAGCGGATAAAGGGATGGGTGGCCAGCAGCTGGCGCCAATCGTCGCTCGGGATGTGCTGCGGCACCGCCAGCACGAATGGCTCGCGCACCAGGGGCTGCCATAGCAGTTCCCGGGGCAGCATGAAGGGCGGCGCGATCATCAGCGCGGCGTCCAGCTCCCCGCTGTCGACCTGGCCGATCAGGAACAGCGACGAACCATGCACCAGCCGCACCGACACCAGGGGATGCCGGTCCCGCAGGATGCCGAGCGCCGCCGGCAGCATACCCACCTGGGCGGTCTGGATCGCCCCCATCCTGACCGTGCCACGCAACTCCCGGCTCGTCACCCTGACCGCCAGTTCATCGAACAGGCCGACGATCTGGCGGGCCATCTCCACGGCCTCTTCGCCCGCCTCGTTCAAGATTGCCGAACGCCCGGTCCGGGTGAACAGCGGCGCGCCCAGCGCCTCCTCCAGCCGCTGCATCTGGGCACTGACCGCGGACTGCGTCAGGCCGATGCGGGCCCCTGCGGCGGCGAACGTGCCCCAGCGCACGACCGCGAGAAACGTCTTCAGTTCGCGCAGCACTCTTACGCCCCATTGATAGAAAAAATTTGACCTCAGAAGAAAAATAAAGCGTTTTCCTCTAAGAATTTTTGTTTATACCATGAACGCCATGGATGCCTGTCCGGGCATCTCTTGCCCACCGACCGATGTGCCAGACACTGATGCCCTGCAGTGGGATCAACTTCACCTAAAAACAAATAAAACAAATCAAAACTCAATAACTCACATTAATTTCAATCAACTTCATGGCACAGCACTTGCTTGGTATCACAGGAGACGGCACGCAATCCCGCGTTCGCCACCCTTCTCTCTTGAATGGAAAAGCAGGTATGAAGACCCCCTCCTCCCTCCTAGCGGCGGCCGCCCGGCGCGGCATGGGCCGCGCCTTGGCCACGCTGGCCCTGGCAGTTGCGCTCCCGGCCCATGCCTATCCGGACCGGCCTATCACCATCGTGGTGCCGTTTTCGGCCGGCGCCGGCACCGATCTGACCGCCCGCCTCCTGGCACGCACCATGGAGAAGCATGCGGGCCGCAGCGTCGTGGTGGTGAACCGCGCCGGCGCCGGTGGCGAGATCGGCATGGCCTCGGTGGCCAATGCCGCGCCCGATGGCTACACGCTGTCCATCCTGAATACACCCAATGTATTGACCATCCCCATCGAACGCCGGGCGCAATTCAGCCTGTCAAGCTTCGACGTGGTCGCCAACATCGTCGACGATCCCGGCACCCTGAGCGTGCGCGGAAACAGCCCCCTGCGCGGCGTCCAGGACCTGGTGGAAGCGGCCCGCAAGGCACCGGGGACACTGACCTACGGCACCGCCGGCGTGGGCTCGGCCGGCCATATTTCCATGCTGCTGCTGGAACAGGCCGCCGGCATACAGCTGCGGCACGTCCCCTTCAAGGGCACGGCGGACGTGGCCACGGCGCTGCTGGGCGGCCACATCGACATCGCCACCGCCAACCTGGGCGAGGCCCTCGGTTTCTCCAAGGGCAAGCAGTGGCGCATCCTGGGCCAGATGGCCCCCAGCCGCTCCCCCATGGCGGCGGACCTGCCCACCTTCGCCGAAGCCGGCTATCCCATCGAAAGCGGTTCGCTGCGCGGACTGGGCGCGCCGCGCGGCACGCCGCCCGAAACGCTCAAGGCGCTGTCCGATCTGGTGGACAAGGCCATCAACGATCCTGAATTCCGCCAGGCGGCCAAGGGAGCCGAGCAGAACGTCCGCTACCTGCCCCGTGACGACTATTCGTCCCTGCTGACGGGCATGCAGGGCCGGTTCGAGAAACTGTGGGCGGCCTCGCCCTGGAATCAATGATGCCGACCCCTTCACTCCCTCCGCACCGGACTGCCTCCATGAAAACCGCCATCCGCTTCCTCGCCTCCGCCTTCGCGCTGGCCGGCGCCTGCGCCGCGCACGCCGGCTACCCCGACCGCCCCATCACCATGATCGTGCCGTTCAGCGCCGGCGCCGGCACCGACCTGACCGCGCGCACCGTCGCCCAGTGCATGGAAGGCCAGATCAAGGGCGCCACCATCGTCGTCACCAACCGCCCCGGCGCGAGCGGCGACATCGGCCTGGCCGCGCTGGCCACGGCGGCCCCCGACGGCTACACCCTGGGCATCGTCAATACGCCCGGCGTGGTCAGCATCCCCATCGAGCGCCAGACCCGCTACACCGTCGCGAGCTTCGACTTCCTGGGCGCGGTGGCCGACGCCCCGGGCACGATCAGCGTGCACGCCGACAGCGGCATCCACACCATCCAGGACCTGGTGCGCGCGGCCAAGGCCAAGCCGGGCAGCCTCACCGTGGGCACGCAGGGCGTGGGTTCGGCCGGCCACATCGCGCTGCTGCTGCTGGAGCAGTCGGCCGGCATCGAGCTGACCCCGGTACCCTTCCAGGGCGCGGCGCCCGCCCGCACCGCGCTGCTGGGCAAGGTGATCGACACCACCATGGCCAACGTGGACGAAGCCGTGAGTTTCCGCAACGGCTCGCCCTGGCGCATCCTGGGCGTGATGAGCGACACCCGCTCGTCCGTGGCCGCCGAGCTGCCCACCTTCAAGGAAGCCGGCTACGACATCGTCGCGGGCTCCATGCGCGGCTTCGCCGGCCCCAAGGGCATGCCCCGCGAGGTGGTCAAGACACTGTCCGACGCCATCCGGACCTGCGCCGCCGACCCGGTATTCCTGGATCGCGCGCAGAAATCCTTCCTGCCGGTGCGCTACCTGCCTCCGCAAGAGTACCTGGACAGCCTGCGGCGGCTGGACGTCTCGCTGCGCGAGCTGTGGAAGGCCAAGCCCTGGAACCAATGATGCATCCACCACGCGCGATGGCCGGGCGACATTTCCCCCGGCCGCGATTTCCGGGACCGGCGCGGCCGCGCGTCCGCCTTGCCATCCGGCCCCGGGCAAGCCATCCCAACGGCGGACCTTCCGCCATCCTGAACGAGACGAACGCTTCATGAGAACCGACCACAGCACCTACGCGGACATCCGCGCCTACCTGAAGAATCACGACACCCTGCTGGTCCCGGTGGGCGCCACCGAGCAGTACGGCTCGCACCTGGCCACGGGCGCGGAGCTGCGGCTGTGCGAGATGATCGCCACCGAGGTCGGCGCGCTGACGGGCTTTGCCGTGACCCCCATCATCCCGGTCAACTACTCCGCCATGTTCCTGGACTATCCCGGCACGCTGTCGGTATCGATGGCCACTCTCGAGCGCTACCTGGATGAGATGTGCGACGGGCTGGCCGGCCAGGGTTTCCGCCACTTCATGTTCGTCAACATCCACGCCGGCTCGCTCGGGCCCATCGAAAGCGTGTGCCGCAACCTCCGCCGGCGCCATGGCGCGGTGGGCGGCACCATCGACGTCTTCTCGGTGATGCGCGACGTGGGCGGCGTGGAGTTCAAGACCAGGAAATCGCCCTCGGGCCACGCCTCGGAAATGGTGACCTCCGTGGCGCTGGCCAAGTGCCCCGAGCTGGTCTTCATGGACCGCGCCCAGGCCACCGAATCGCTGCGCCCCTTCGTGGACGGCGTCAAGACGGTGTCCAGCGGCAAGGTCAGCCTGGGCAAGTCCAGTTTCTCGGTCTTCAGCGACATCAGCGACTACGCCCCCATCGGCACCCAGGGCGACCCGACCGGCGCCACCGCCGAGCAGGGGCACCAGGTCTGGAACGCCGCGGTGGACTACCTGGCCGAGGCAGCCAGGAAGTTCAGCCAGATGTCGTTCCAGGCCTAGGAGCGGCCATGCGCACCAATCCGCTGAAAGCGCTCTGGCAGGCCGGCAAACCGGCCTTCGGCACCTGGGCCACGCTGGTCCACCATCCGCGCTTCATGAAACTGCTGGCCGTGACGGGCCTGGACTTCGTGCTGATCGAGATGGAGCACAGCGACTTCACCATCGCCGAGGTCGGCACGCTGTGCCTGGTGGCTCGCGAAGCCGGCATCGTGCCCATCGTGCGGCCGGCCGGCATGCAGCCGCACGACTACACGCGGCCGCTGGACGCCGGCGCCATGGGCCTCTTGCTGCCCAACGTGGAGACGGCTGAACAGCTCGAATCCATCCTGCGCGCCACCAAGTACCACCCGCGCGGCGAACGCATCCTGAACATGCGCGGCCCGCACACCGACTACGTCCGGCTTACCCGGCCGCTGGAGCAGATCCAGGCCATGAACGAGCACACCCTGACGGTGGCCATGATGGAGTCGCAGCGCGGCCTGGACAACCTGGACGCCATCTGCCGCGTGCCGGGGCTGGACGCCGTGATGATCGGCCCCGACGACCTGTCGCAGGCGCTGGGCGTGCCCGGCGACATGAAGCACGCGCGCATGGTCGAGGCCACCGAGCACGTCATCGCCACCTGCCAGCGCCACGACGTGCCCTGGGGCTTCAGTTGCCAGGACCCCGCCAGCGCCGCCGAATGGATAGGCCGCGGCATCCGGTGGATGCCCTATGCCAACGACGCCGCGGCGCTGTTCAACACCTTCAGCTCGGCCGCGCAGGAACTCAAGCGCGCGGCGGGCCGCTGATCCCCCATCCCTTCATACACCAGGAGTCTTCGATGAAAGCAGTCGCCATGTATAGCCCCTACGGCTGGAAGGCCAAGATCGGCCTGATCGTGCCGTCCACCAACACCGTCAACGAACCCGAGTTCTGGCGCCTCGCGCCCGAGGGCGTGACCATCCACACCGCCCGCGCCATGCTGCTGGGCCCCGCCACCGAAGAGTCCTACTACAAGATGGCCGAGGCGGTGAACGGCGCCGCCGACGAACTGGCCACGGCCGAGGTCGACGTGGTGGCGTACGGCTGCACCTCGGGCTCGATCATCTGCCCGCTGCCAGAACTGATCCGCAACATGAGCCAGCGTACCGGCACGCCCGCCATCGCCACCGCCGGCGCCGTCGTGGCGGCGCTGCGCGCGCTGGGCGCCCGCAAGATCGCGGTGGGCACGCCCTACGTCGATTTCGTCAACGAGAGCGAGGACAAATTCCTGCGCGACTACGGCTTCGACGTGCTGACGCTGCAAGGCCTGCGCCTGGGTGAGACCCAGGAAGAGCGCCGCGGCATCGGCCGCGTGCCGCCCGAGATGGTCTTCCGGCTGGCCCGCGCGATCGACCGTCCCGACGCCGACGCCATCTTCATCTCCTGCACCAACCTCGCCACTTTCGACGTCATCGCCGAGATCGAGCGCGAACTGGGCAAGCCGGTCGTGACCAGCAACCAGGCCTGCTTCTGGGCCTGCCTGCGCCTCCTGGGCCTGCGCACCGCCATCAGCGGCTACGGCACGCTGCTGGAAACCCGGCTGGATCCGATCGACGAATCCAGCTACGCGCTGCCGTCCGCCCGATGAGCATCCCGGCGCCCGACCTCGCGCTGGCCACGGCGCTGTTCGCGCAATTGCGCCGCGACAGCCACGACGGGGCCGGCATTACCCGCGATGCCTACGGCCCGGGCGAGCAGCGCGCGCATGACGAGGCCGTGCGCATCGCGCGCACGCTGGACCTGGAGATCGCGCGCGACGCCGCGCTGAACCTGTACCTGACGTTGCCCGGCCGGGACCGGCGGGCACCCCGCGTCATGACGGGTTCGCACCTGGACTCGGTGCCGGCCGGCGGCAACTACGACGGCGCCGCCGGCGTGGTGGCCGGACTGGCGGTGCTGGCGGGCTGGCGGGCGGCCGGATTCGTGCCGCCGGCGGACGTGACGGTGATGGCCGTGCGCGCCGAGGAAAGCACCTGGTTTCCCTACTCCTACCTGGGCAGCAAGGCTGCCTTCGGGCTGGTCGACCGCGACGCGCTGCAACTGCGGCGCGCCGACACCGGCCGCACGCTGGCCGAGCACCTGGCCGAATGCGGCGGCGACCCCGCCGCGTTCGGCGGCGCCTGGCTGGACCCCGCGCGCATCGCCCGCTTCGTCGAACTGCACATCGAGCAAGGCCCCGTGCTGGTGGACGAGGCGCTGCCGGTGGGCATCGTCACCGGCATACGCGGCAGCCTGCGCTATCGCGATGCCCGCATCCTGGGCAGCTACGCCCATTCGGGCGCCGTGCCGCGTACCGGCCGGCGCGACGCCGTGCGCGCCGCCGCCCTGTTGGTGGCGGCCATCGACGACGACTGGGAACAACTGGAGGCGCAGGGCCGCGACCTCGTTGTGACCTTCGGCAAGTTCTCCACCAACCCCGCCCGGCACGCGTTCAGCAAAGTGGCCGGGGAAGTGGACCTTTGCGTGGACGTGCGCAGCCAGGACCACGCCGTGCTGGACGAGGTCGATGCCCTGCTGGAAGCTCATGCGCGCAGGCTGGCGCAAGCGACCGGCACGCGCATCGAGCTGGGCCCCCGGACCGGCTCGGAGCCCGCGCTGATGGACGCGGGCATCCAGCAGGCGCTGGATGCCGCCGCGGCCCGCCACCGCATCGCCGCGCGCCGCATGGCCAGCGGCGCGGGACACGACGCGGCGGTGTTCGCCCAGCGCGGCGTGCCCACGGGCATGGTGTTCGTGCGCAACGACCACGGCTCGCACAACCCCGACGAACACATGGACATGGACGACTTCGCGCTGGGCACGCGCCTGCTGGCCGACGTCCTGGCCGCTCCCTGACTTTCTTTCCTAGGAACACGATGAACCCACCCGTCTGCCTGGTCGTCCAGCCCATCCACCCCGCCGGCATCGCCCGCCTTCAGGCCGCCGGTATCGAGGCCCGCATGGCCAGTTCGGCCGACATGGCCATCGTGGCCCGCGAGATCGCTCCGTGCCAGGCCGTGATCACGCGCAACGCCGGGCTGGATACCGCCGCCGTGGAGGCCGGCACGCAACTGGCCGTGATCGCCAACCACGGCATCGGCACCAACAAGATCGACGTGGCGCGCGCTACCGCGCTGTCCATCCCCATCGTCTACACCCCCACCGCGAATGCCCGTTCGGTGGCCGAGCACGCCATCATGCAGATGCTGGCGGTGGGCAAGCGGCTGGCCGCCTGCGACCATGCGGTGCGCGCCGGCGACTGGGACTACCGCTACCAGCCCGGGTTGCAGGAATTGCATGGCAAGACCCTGGGCATCGTCGGTTTCGGCACCATCGGCCGGCTGACCGCCGCGATCGCCTTACATGGCTTGGGCATGCGCGTCATCGTGTACTCGCCGGCCGTGCCCGCCAATGAGATCGCCGCCCAGGGAGCGCAGGCCTGCCTGGCCCTGGACGACTTGCTGACGCAGGCCGACGTCATATCGCTGCACCGGCCTTCCCGGGCCGACACCCGGCACATGATCGACGCGCCCGCGCTGGCACGCATGAAGCCGACGGCCATCCTGGTCAACACCGCGCGCGCCGACCTGATCGACACCGACGCGCTGGCCGTGGCGCTGCGCGACCGGCGCATCGCCGGCGCCGCGCTGGACGTCTTCGAGCAGGAACCCCTGCCCGCCGCGCATCCGCTATGCCGACTGGACAACGCGCTGCTGACGCCCCACACTGCCGGCAGCACGGACGAGGCCCTGCGCGCCGCCGCCGAGCAGTGCGCCGACCAGATCATCGAGGTCCTGGCGGCACGCCGGCCCGCCCATCTCGTCAACCCGCAGGTCTGGGAAGCCCGGCGCCTGCCCGTTCCGGCCTGACCCCGTCATCCTTCATCCACCGACCGCCATCATGCAATCGATTTTCCACCTGGCCTACAACGTCACCGATCTCGATCAGGCACGCCGTTTCTACGGCGACGTCCTGGGCTGCGCCGAGGGGCGCAGCACCGACACCTGGGTCGACTTCGACTTCTTCGGCCACCAGATCTCGCTACACCTGGGCACGCCCTTCAAGACCGAACGCACGGGCCATGTGGGCGACAAGCTCGTGCCCATGCCGCACCTGGGCGTGATCCTGCTGCTGGACGACTGGCAGGCGTTGGCGCGGCGCCTGCGGGAAGCCGGCACGGAATTCGTGCTGGAACCGCAGGTCCGCTTCGAGGGCCAGCCCGGCGAACAATGGACCATGTTCTTCACCGACCCGTTCGGCAACCCCATCGAGGTGAAGGGGTTCAAGTCCTTCGAATCGGTGTACGCCGCCTAGGCTCCGGGGCCTGTTCCCCTACTCCGGCGCGAAACGGCGCCGGTGCTCGAACAGGCACACCGCCACCGCCGCGCCCACGTTCAGCGACTCCGCCACGGGCTCCTGCGGGATGTGTACGCGCAGCGCCGCGGCGGCCTGCAGGTCGGCGCGCACGCCCTGCCCTTCGTTGCCGAAGACCCAGGCGCAGTGCCGTGGCAGCGCGGCCTTGTAGAGGCCGACGGCATCGTCCAGCGTGGTCGCCACCAGCGGCAGGTCCAGGCGCGGCAGCAGGGCCTGCAAATCGACCCGTTCATGGATGGTGAGCGAGAAATGCGCCCCCTGCCCCGAGCGCAGCACCTTGGGCGACCAGGCGAAGGCGGTCTCGTCCGACAGGAATACGTGGCGCACGCCGGCCGCCGCGCAGGTGCGCAGGATGGAGCCGACGTTGCCGGGATCCTGGACCCGGTCGAGCAACACGCAGCTTTCCGCCACGCGCGCGGGCAGCGGCGGCGCCGGCGTCTCGACCACGAATACCACGCCCTGGCCCGCCTGGACGTGCTCCAGATCGTCGATCAGGTTGCCGTCCAGCCAGACCTGGCGGTCGGCCGGTATCTCGTCGCGCAAGGCCGCGAGCTCGGCGCTGGCCCGCTCGCCCTCCAGCCGCCGGGCATCGAAGACGGCATGCCGGGGCAGGCCCCGCCATTGCAGGTAGGCCTGGCACAGATGCACGCCTTCCAGCACGGACAGGCCCGCCTCGCGCCGCGCCTGCGAAGCCTGCGTCAGCTTGCGCAGCGACTTGAACAGCGGGTTGTCGCGCGAAGCGATACGTTTCATGATGGGTTTTCCATGCAACGGTCCGCGCGGCTAGGCGCGCGGTTTGGCACGGCGGCGGCGCGGCGCCGGCGCCTCGGGTTCAGGCAGGTCGTCCCACGGCAGCAGGCTGTCCATCACCTGCGGAGCCGGCGCCTGCGGCTCGGGGATGCCCATGGCCCTTCGCACGGGCTCGAAGCTGCGGCGGTGTTCGGGACACGGGCCGTGTTCGAGCAGGCAACGCAGGTGGTCGGGCGTCCCGTAGCCCTTGTGCCGGTCGAAGCCGTACATGGGATAGCTGGCGTGCAGCCGGACCAGTTCGGCATCGCGCGCGGTCTTGGCCAGGATGGATGCCGCCGAGATCGCCTGTACCTGCGCATCGCCACCGATCACGGTCTGCACCCGGCAGGACAACGCCGGGGCGCGGTTGCCGTCCACCTGCACCAGGTCGGGCACGCAGCCCAGCCCCTCGACGGCCCGCCGCATGGCCAGCATGGTGGCATTCAGGATGTTCAGCGTATCGATCTCGGTCACGCTGACGCTGGCCACGCACCAGGCCAGCGCGCGCTCCTGGATCAAAGGTGCCAGCTCGTCGCGCGCACGCTCGCTCAGGATCTTGGAATCGTTCAGGCCATCGACCGGACGGGCCGGATCGAGGATAACCGCCGCCGCGTAGACCGGCCCGGCCAGCGGCCCCCGCCCGGCTTCGTCCACACCCGCCACGCGCAGGGTGAGCAATGTCTCGGCGTCGAAGGCCGACAGCAGGTCCGCCCCCGGCGATTCCACCGCGGCCCAGCCCAGCTCGGTCTGCACCCAGCCTTTCTCAGCCATGGCCAGCCACCTCCAGGATCGCCTGGCTGGCCAGGGCGGGCGTGTCGCGCACCAGGTCGTCGTGCAAGGCGGTAAAGCGCTCTTCCAGCCGGCGGATAGCCGCCTCGTCGGTCAGCGCCGTCCAGGCCGCGTCGGCCAGCGCGCGCGGCGTGGCCTCGTCCTGCAGCAGTTCGGGCACGACCGTATCGCGGCACAGCACGTTGGGCAGGCCCACCCAGGGCAGGTAGGCCTGGCGCCGCATGATCCACCAGGACAGCCTGGGCAGCACGTAGGAAATGACCATCGGGCGCTTGAACAGGGCCGCCTCCAGGGTGGCCGTGCCGCTGGCGACCAGGACCGCGTTGCAGGCGGCCAGGATGTCGTGCGTGCCGCCGATGGCCGTGTGCAGGTTGGCCAGCCCCCCCACGGCCGCGGCATGCGCCAGGAACTCGCGCTCGCGCTCGGCATTGGCCATGGGCGCCCAGAGTTGCAGGCCCGGATCGCGCGCCTGCAACAGCTTGGCGGCGGCCAGGAAGCGCGGCGCCAGGTGCCGCACCTCGCCGGCCCGGCTGCCGGGCATCAGCGCCAGCACCCGCGCATCGGCGCCGATGCCGTGCCGGGCCCGCGCGGCGGCGCGATCGGGCACGCGGTCGATCAGGCGCGCCAGCGGATGGCCCACGTAAGTCACGGGAACGCCGGCGTCGCGGTAGATCTGCTCCTCGAACGGGAACACGACCAACATGTGGGAAACGGCCTCGCGGATCTTGTTGATGCGCTCACCGCGCCAGGCCCATAGCGAGGGACCGATGAAGTGCACGGTGGGGATGCCCCCCTCGCGCAGGGCATGTTCGAGGCCGAAATTGAAATCGGGCGCATCCACGCCGACGAAAGCCGCCGGCCGCTCGGCCAGCCATCGCTCCCTCAGGGTGCGGCGGATGCTGAGCAACTCAGGCAGATGCATCAGGACGTCGGCATAGCCATTCACGGCCAGTTTCTGCATGGGATACCAGGCATCGAAGCCCTGGGCCCGCATCCTGGGGCCGCCTATGCCTGCCAGCGCCACCCCCGGCGCCCGTTCGTGCAGGGCCTCGACCACTGTGGCCGCCAGCAGGTCGCCCGAGGGCTCTCCCGCCACCATGCCGATGGACGCTCCGCCCGCCCCCCGCACGCCGGCCGCCGTCAGCGCACGATACCGCGGGTGGCGGTATCGAGGAAATTCAGCAGCGTGGACAGCGGAGCGTCGAGCTCGGAGTCCTCGGCCCGTTTCGCCTGGAGCGCCGCGCGGGCTTCGTCCAGCGTCAGGCTCTGGCGGTACAGTGTCTTGTAGGCCGCCCGCAGGCCGGCGATCTGCGCGGGCGTGAACCCGCGCCGCTTCAGGCCCTCGACGTTGATGCCGACGGCGCGGGCCGGGCTGCCCGAGGACGTGACGAAAGGCGGCAGGTCCTGCAGCAGCGTCGAGTGGACGCTGGTCATGGCATGCGCGCCGATCTTGACGAACTGGTGCACGCCGGTCATGCCGCCCAGGAATACGTGGTCGCCGATGTGCACGTGGCCGGCCAGTTGCGTGCCGTTGGCCAGGATGATGTGGCTGCCCAGCTGGCAGTCGTGCGCCACGTGCACGTAGGCCATGATCCAGTTGTCATTGCCCAGGCGCGTCACGCCCGCATCCTGCGCGGTGCCGGTATTGAGGGTGCAGCATTCGCGTATCGTGTTGCCGTCGCCGATCTCGAGGCGGGTGGGCTCGCCGGCGTACTTCTTGTCCTGCGGCTCGGCGCCGACCGAGCACGACGGGAAAAAGCGGTTGCCCCGCCCTATCGTCGTATGGCCGTCGATGACACAATGCGGCCCGACCTCGGTATCGGCGCCTATGCGCACGTTCGGCCCGACCATGCTGAACGGGCCGATCGTCACGCTATCGTCCAGCTGCGCGGCCGGATCGACGAGTGCGGTGGGATGTATCCTCGCCACGAAAACCTTCCGTCAGGGTTCAAGGATGCGCATGGTGCACATCAGGTCGGCCTCGGCCGCGATCTGCCCGTCCACCAGCGCCTTGCCGTTGTACTTCCAGATGCCGCGCGACGTACGTTCGACGTTGACTTCCAGGCGCAGCTGGTCGCCCGGAACCACGGGCCGCTTGAAGCGGGCGCCGTCGATGCCGACGAAGTAGTACACCGTGTTGTCGTCGGGCTTCTTGCCGGCCGCGGTGAACGACGTGATGGCGGCCGCCTGGGCCATGGCCTCCAGGATCAGCACGCCCGGCATGACGGGGTGATGCGGGAAATGGCCGGTGAAGAACGGCTCGTTGATCGACACGTTCTTGATCGCGAGGATCGATTCTCCCGGCTTGACGTCGATGACCCGATCGATGAGCAGCATCGGATAGCGATGCGGCAGATGGTCGAGTATCCCCTTGATGTCCATTTCCATACAGATTCCAGTATTTGATGCGTGGCGGGCCGTTGCGGCGCCCGCCCGCCTTTTACTTCTTTTCCAGCGCCTTGATCCGCTTGACCATCGTGGCGAGATGCCTGACAGCGACGGCATTGCGCTCCCACTGGGCGTGCTCGGTCATCGGGAAAAAACCCGTGTACTGCCCGGGCTTGTCGATATTGCTGTGCACCGGAGTCGCCGCCGAAATGAAGACGTCGTCGCCGATCTTCAGGTGGCCCCCTATCATCGCGGCCCCGCCGATGGAGCAGCGCTGGCCGATGGTGGTCGATCCGGCGATACCCACGCAGGCAGCCATCGCGGTATGGTCGCCGATGCGGCAGTTGTGGCCGATCATGATCTGGTTGTCGATCTTGACCCCGTTGCCGATGACCGTGTCATCCAGCGCGCCGCGATCGATGGTGGTATTGGCGCCGACCTCGACATCGTCGCCGATGCGCACACCGCCGAACTGCGGGATCTTGGTCCAGGCCCCCTTGGCCCGGGACGGATCGGGGGCGAAGCCGAAACCGTCGTCGCCGATGACGGCGCCGGACAGGATGACGCAACGCGCCCCCATGCTGACCCCCCGGTACAGCGTGACGCGCGGGTGCAGCACCGTATCGGCGCCGATGCGGCAGTTCTCGCCCACGACACAGCCCGCGCCGATACGGGCGCGCGGCCCGATCTGCACGCCGGCCTCGATGACCGCGAGCGGCCCGACATGGGCGCTGGGATCGACGGTGGCGCAGGGCGCGACCACGGCCGAGGGATGGATCGCGCCGGCGGGCTGGGGATGCAACTGCCGGTCGAACCACTGCCCGATTCGCGCGAACAGCAGATAGGGCGAATTGCAGACCACGAGCGGCAAGGCCTCGTGGGCGCGGCCGGCCTGCGCCAGGCTCTCGCGGTAGGCTTGCGCCACCTCGGCCGTGACCAGAACGACCGCCGCGCGGGCGTCGGCCAGTTGGGATTGGTAGCGGGGATTGGCGACGAAGCTCAGTTCCTGGGGCCCCGCGTGCTCGAGATTCGAGATACCCCCGACCACGATCCCGGCGCCGGGGATCGCTTGCGCGCCCCCCGGCTCGATCGCCCACGTCAACCCGGTGGTATCGGTTTCGTCGAGCAGCCTTTGCAGTGCCGGCGCCTTGGTCTTGTCAAGCAGGATAGGCATGCGAAACTCGCGCGAACGACAGGGACATGCGAGAACAGGGCAATTACTTGGCGCCGCTGTTCAGGGCCTTCAGGACCTTTTCGGTGATATCGACGCGCGGGCTGACCACGACGGCTTCCTGGAAGATCAGGTCGTAGTTTTCCTGCTCGGCGATCTGCTTGATCACGCGATTGGCACGCTCGAGGATCTGCGAGAGCTCCTCGTTGCGGCGCTGGTTCAGGTCCTCCTGGAATTCGCGGCGCTTGCGCTGGAAGTCCTTGTCGAGGTCGCTCAGGTCGCGCTGGCGGCGGGTGCGGTCGGACTCGGACAGCACGGCGCTGTCCTTGTCCAACTGCTCGGACTGGGTGCGCAGGCGATTGGCCATGTCTTGCAGCTCGGCATCGCGTTTCTTGAAGTCGGCTTCGATCTTGGCCTGGGCGGCCTTGGCCGGCGCGGCGTCGCGGAAGATACGTTCGGTATTGACGAAACCGATCTTGACCGGGGCCTGGGATGCCTGGGCATGAGCCGCGCCGACAGCGGCACTTGAAAGCACCACAGCCGCCAGCACCCGGCCGGCACCCTTGACTGCAGAGGACGCGGTCAGACTGGTAGCAGATGTCGAAAACATGCGGATCATTTATTTCTCGCTAGGAAGGTAGTCGTATATTTTGCCACTAATGGCGCCGGGCCGGGCAAGCGCCCCGGACCGGACCCTGGTAATTGGTTGTAGCAGAAAATCGCGTTATCAGAACCCCGTGCCGATCTGGAACTGGAAGCTCTGGGTCCGGTCCTGCGGCTTGGCATTGAGCGCCTTGCCGAAAGAGATCTTCAGCGGACCGATGGGCGACTGCCAGCTCAGGCCGATACCGGCCGAATAGCGAAGTTGCCCCAGGTTGATGTTCTCCTCGTCGGCGTAGACGTTACCCGCATCGGCGAACAGGAACCAGCGCAGCGTCCGGTCCTGCTGGGTGCCGGGGAACGGCAGCAGCAGTTCGGCATTGGCGATGACGCGCTTGGCGCCGCCCAGGCTGTCGCCGTTCTTGCTGTCGCGCGGGCCCAGCGAACCGCCGTCGTAGCCGCGCACCGACCCGATACCGCCGGCGTACACGTTCTTGAGCAGCGGATACGGCCGGCCGCCGAAGCCCTTGCCGTAGTCCACCTGGCCGTTCAGCGCCAGCGTCATGCTGCGCGTGATGGGCCAGTAGTACTGGTGCTGGTAGCTGGCCTTGTAGTAGCGCAGGTCGCCGAACAGCGAGCTTTCGCCAGCCGCCCGCTGATAGGTCCCGCGCGTGGGCGCCAGCGCGCTGTCGCGCCGGTCGTTGCTCCAGCCCACCGAGAAAATGACCGCGTTGCTGCGCGCACCGAACGAGTTGACGTAGTCGATAAAGCGCTGGGGGCTGCTATCGTAGATATCGATGTCGTTGGCTTCCAGCGCGGTACCGAAGAACACGCGCTGGGTTTCCGTGAAGGGCACGCCGAACGTCAGGCTCGCCCCCATGGTCTTGATACGGTAGTCGCCGGTGTTGATCGACAGCGGACGCAGCGTACGGTAGTAGAGGCTGGTCGACCGGCTGATGCCGTCCTGCGTGAAGTACGGGTTGGTCTGGCTGATGGCGATCGTGCGGTAGGTCTTGCCGGTGTTCAGCTCCAGGCCGGCGGTCGTGCCGCTGCCGAAGATGTTGTCCTGGCTGATGCCCGCCGACAGCACCACCTTGTCGGTACTGCTGAAACCGGCGCCCAGGTTGATCATGCCGGTGGGCTTTTCCTGGACGGTCACGTTCACGTCGATCTGGTCGGGCGTGCCCGGCACCGGCGGCGTCTCGATGTTGATGTTCTGGAAATAGCCCAGGCGGTCGATCCGGTCGCGCGACAGCTGGATCTTGCCGGCGTCGTACCAGGCGCTCTCGAGCTGGCGCATCTCGCGGCGGACCACGACGTCGCGGGTGCGGGTGTTGCCGCCGATGTTCACGCGGCGCACGTACACGCGGCGGTTGGGATCGACGAAGAAGGTGATGGCCGCGGTCTTCTTCTCGCGGTCGACCTGGGGCGTGGCGTTGACGTTGCTGAAGGCGTAGCCCAGCTTGCCCAGGTAGTCGGTGATGGCCTTGCTGGAGGCGTTGACCTTCTCGGCCGAGAAGGTCTCGCCCGGCTTGACCGTGATCAGCTTGTTGAGGTCTTCGTCCAGGCCCAGCAGGTCGCCGGCCAGCCTGACGTCGCTGACGGCGTACTTGTCGCCTTCCGTGATGGACAGCGTGATGAAGATGTCCTTGCGGTCGGGCGAGATCGTGACCTGCGGCGAATCGACGTTGAACTCGAGGTAACCGCGGTTCATGTAGTAGGAACGCAGGGTCTCGATGTCGCCTTGCAGCTTCTGGCGGGAATACTGGTCGGCCTTGGTGTACCAGGTCAGCCAGCCCGGGGTGGTGAGCTGCAACAGGTCCAGCAGTTCGCTTTCGCGGATGGCCTTGGCGCCGATGATCTTGATGCCGGCGATACGCGCCACGTCGCCTTCGAAGATGTCGAAGGTGATGCCGACGCGGTTGCGTTCGAGCGGCGTGATCGTCGGCACGATCTCGACCGAGTATTTGCCGCGCGCCAGGTATTGGCGCTTGAGTTCCTGCACGGCGCGGTCGAGCAAGGCGCGGTCGAAGATGCGGGCCTCGGCGAAGCCCACTTCGGCCAGCGACTTGAGTACGTTGGCGGACTCGAATTCGCGCATGCCGTTGAAGGAAATCGACGCAATCGCGGGACGCTCGTCGACGATGACCACCACCACGTCGTTCTCGACCTCGAGGCGCACGTCGCGGAAGAAGCCCGTGCCGTACAGCGCCCGCACCGCCTGCGTGGCCTGCTCTTCGGTGAAGCGCTCGCCCACCTTGACCGGCAGGTATCCGAACACCGTGCCGGCTTCGGTGCGCTGGATACCTTCCACCCGGATGTCACGGACAACGAAGGGATCGAAGGCGTAGGCCAGGGGGGTGACCGCCATGGCCAGCAAAATGGACAGCAGACGCGGCATGCGCCGGGTGCGATTGGTCATGCGTAATCCCGGAGTTTTCTTAATTGAGTGATATGCGAAAGCGCGGCGTGAGGCCCGGCTCGGCCCGGGCGGTCGAGGCACGGTCCGCGGCGGCGGCGGGCAAGGCGGCGCACATGGATTCTAGGTCAGCAGTCGCGTAAAGTCGTTGAACAAGGCAACGGCCATCAGCACCATCAGGATGCCGAACCCGGCGCGCTGCCCCACTTCCATCCAGCGTTCCGGCGGCGGACTGCCCCGGATGATCTCGACGAGATAATACAGCAGGTGCCCGCCGTCGAGCATGGGGATGGGCAGGAGATTCAGCACGCCCAGGCTGACGCTGACCAGCGCCAGGAACGCGATATAGGCGTCCAGCCCCATCCTGGCGGTCTGGCCGGCGTAGTCGGCGATGGTGACCGGCCCGCTCAGGTTGCTCAGGGCCACGTCCCCCACCAGCATCTTGCCCAGCATCCGCAGCGAGAACCAGGACACCTCGGCGGTGCGCTGGGCGCCCATCGCCAGGCTCTCGAGCGGGCCATGGCGGACCGTGATGAGCTGGATGTCGCCGCCGATCTGGGCGCCGATGCGGCCCACCAGCGTGCCGTCCGCCAGGCGTTCCTCGCGCGGCAGGACGTCGATCGCCAGCGCCGCGCCGTCGCGCACCACGGACAGGCGCAGCGGCTGGCCGGCATGGCCCTGGATCAGCGTGATCAGCTCGGTGGCCGAAGGATCCTTCTTGTCGCCCGCCGCCACCACCCGGTCGCCGGCCAGGAGGCCCGCCTGGGCCGCGGCACTCTCGGGCACGACGCCGCGGATCACCGGGCGGGGGCTGGCGAGCCCGAACCCCTCGCGGCCCAGCACGTCGCCTTCCATCTGGCCCAGTTGCGCCCCGGAGAAATCGGCCGTGCGCACCCGGCGGTCACCCGCCGCGGTCTGCACCTCGATGGCGGGACGCCCCTTGTCGGTCAGGCTCTTGAGCAACATCCACCGCGCGTCGCCCCAGGTGCCCACCTGGGCGCCGTCGATGGCCAGGACGCGGTCGCCGGCCTGAACCCCCGCCGCGAAGGCCGGCGTCCCGGCCGCCGGATCGCCCAGCACGGCCGCCGGCTCCTTGACGCCGGCCATGTTCAGCACCGCGTACAGCAGCGCCGCCAGCACCAGGTTGAATACCGGTCCGGCCGCGACGATGGCGATGCGCTTGCCCACCGGCTGGGCGTTGAACGCCCGCCCCCGCTCGGCGGCGGGCACCTCGCCCTCGCGCTCGTCCAGCATCTTCACGTAGCCGCCCAGCGGAATCGCCGACAGGGCCCATTCCGTGCCGTGGCGGTCGGTCCGCTTGCACAGCACCTTGCCGAAGCCCACCGAGAACCTCAGTATGCGTACCCCGCATGCGCGGGCCACGAGGTAGTGGCCCAGTTCATGGATCACCACCAGCACGCCCAGCGCGACGGCGAAAGCCGCCAACGTCAACAACATGGAAATCTCCTTGCTCCGGCGCCCGGCCCGGGCCGCCGAACCGACGATTTAACACGGAAATGCACGCCGGCTCCGGAAACACACGGGGAATCTCGGTAAGCGAACATGACAGGATTATCGGCCAAAGGCCTGCGGCCGGGCGGTTGGCGGCGCGGCAAGGGCGGCTCCTAGCGCACGGCCCCGGCGCCTCGGGCGGCCAGGGCCTCGCGGGCCCGCGCGCGCGCCTCTCGGTCCAGGTCGAGCAGGCCGTCCAGGCTGCCCAGCCGATCCGCCACGCGTGTCCACGCGCCATCCAGCACGGTCTCGATGATAGCCGCGATCGCCGGATAGGGGGCGGCGCCCTGCAGGAAAGCGTCCACCGCCACTTCGTTGGCCGCATTCAGGGCCACGCAGGCGCCCTGCCCGCCGCGCAGCGCCTCGAAAGCCAGGCGCAGGCACGGGAAACGGGCCAGGTCGGGGGCCTCGAAGTCCAGGCGGCCCAACCGGGCCAGGTCCAGCGGCCCCACGCCCGTCGCGATCCGCTCGGGGAACGCCAGGCCATAGGCGATGGGCGTGCGCATGTCGGGGTGGCCCAGTTGCGCCAGCACCGAGCCGTCGTCGTACTCGACCATGGAATGGATGACGCTTTGCGGATGGACCACGACGTCGATGCGCTCCGGCGGCATCGCGAACAGCCAGTGCGCCTCGATGACCTCCAGCCCCTTGTTCAGCATGGTGGCCGAATCGACGGAGATCTTGCGCCCCATGGACCAATTGGGATGGGCGCAGGCCTGATCCGGCGTCACGTCCGCCAGGCTGTCCAGCGGCCGGGTGCGGAATGGCCCGCCCGACGCGGTCAGCAGCAGCCGGCGCACGCCCGGTGCCGGCGCCTGCACCCCCGAGGCATGGGCGCCATGGGGCAGGCACTGGAAGATGGCATTGTGTTCGCTGTCGATAGGCAGGAGTTCGGCGCCATTGTCGCGCACCGCATCCATGAACAGGCGTCCCGCCACCACCAGGGCTTCCTTGTTGGCCAGCAGCACACGCTTGCCGGCCTTGGCCGCGGCCAGGGCCGACGGCAGGCCCGCCGCGCCCACGATGGCGGCCATGACCGTATCGCAGGCCTCGTCGGCCGCCGTGTCGGCCAGCGCCTGGGCACCAACCCGGATCTCGGGCAGCCGCGCCCTGCCCCGCCAGGCGTCGACGAACCGCTGGCGCGCCGCCTCGTCGGGCACCACCACGACGGCGGCCTGGCTGGCCTCCGCCTGGGCGGCAAGCTGCTCCATGCGGCTGTGGGCGCTCAGGGCATGCACGCGGTAGCGCTGTGGATGGCGCGCGATCACATCCAGCGTGCTGGCGCCGATGGAGCCAGTGGCGCCCAGTATGGTGACGGTACGAAAGGTCATGACAGCAACACGGCCAACGGCAGCACGGGGATCAGGGCATCGATGCGGTCCAGCACGCCGCCGTGGCCCGGCAACAGGCTGCTGGAGTCCTTGATGCCGGCCCGCCGCTTGATCAGCGACTCGAACAGGTCTCCCGCGATGGACAGGGCCGCCAGCACCACCGCCAGGGCCAGCGCCCCGCCCCATCCCCAGCGCTCGACCAGGGCGGCGCCGAAGGTGCCCGGAAAGGCGCCGCAGGCCAGCACGAAGACCACCACGCAGGCGATGCCCCCCAGCGCGCCCTCCCGGGTCTTGCCCGGGCTGATGTGCGGCGCCAGCTTGTTCCGTCCCAGCGCACGGCCGACGAAATAGGCGGAGATGTCGGCGATCCACACCACCGCCATCAGGGTAAGCAGGAAAAGCACGCCGCGCCCGAAGGCCGCGGTCAAGGCCGACCAGGCGGCCAGCAGCGCAAACGGTGCCAGCGCGGTCAACCATGGATTACGGGGCTCGGCCTCGGGGCTGGCGCGGAACAGCATGGGCACCAGCAGCCCCAGCCAGACCGCGGAAACGGCGACCCAGAGGCCGCGCCACACCCCCCCGGCGGGCCCGGCCGACAGGTCGGCGCCGCCGCTGTTCCAGCGCCACGCGATCAGGACCAGGCCCAGCGCCGCCCCCGCCGCGATGGCGGGCAGATGGGCACGGCCGGTGCCGCCACGGGGCGACAGCGTCAGTCGCCACCACTCCCATAGCGCGCAGCCCACGAACACCGCCATCAGTATCTCGAAGGGGCGAGGATCGGCAACCGCCAGCACGCCGGCCAGAACGATCAGCAGGACGATGGCGGTGGCGATGCGTTGCCCGAGCATGGATCTAGCCGCCGTTGGAAGAAACCGCCGCCGGCGCCCGCAGCTGGGCGCTGGTGCGGCCGAAGCGCCGCTCGCGGTTGCGATAGGACTGGCAAGCCAGATCCAGTTGTCCGGCATCGAAATCGGGCCAGAAGCAGTCGGTGAAATAAAGCTCGGTATAGGCCAGTTGCCAGACCAGGAAATTGGAGATGCGCTGTTCGCCACCCGTGCGGATGAACAGGTCCGGCTCGGGCGCGTAGGCCATCGACAGATATGGCGACAGCATGGCCTCGTCCAGTTGCTCGGGATGGGCGGCCAGGTCCGGACGCGCCACCAGCAGGCGGCGGGTCGCCTCCAGGATATCCCAGCGCCCGCCGTAGTTGGCCGCTATGGTCAGCGTCAGGCGGTCGTTGCCGCTGGTGCGGGCTTCCACGTCGGCGATCAACTCCCGCAGCCGGGGCTCAAACGCGCCGATGTCGCCCACGACCTTGAGCTTGATGCCGTTGCGCGCCAACCGGGCGACCTCGCGCTCCAGCGCATGGACGAACAGCCGCATCAGCAGCGACACCTCGTCCGCCGGCCGGCGCCAATTCTCGGAACTGAAAGCGAACAGGGTCAGGTACTCGATGCCGCGGACGGCGCAGGCCTCGACCACCGCCCGGACGGCATCCACGCCCTTCTTGTGGCCCGCCACGCGGGGCAGGAAGCGCTGCGTGGCCCAACGGCCGTTACCGTCCATGATGATCGCCACGTGCCTGGGCACGGCGTCGGTGCGGGGAACACCGAGGGTTGAACTCAAGACCATGTCAGCTCCGCTGGGACCAAATGTACATGGCGGAACTCAAACCGTCATGATCTCCGCTTCTTTCTGCGTGACGACCTTGTCGATTTCGGCGACGAAACGGTCGGTCAGCTTCTGGACGTCGTCCTGCGCGCGGCGCTCTTCGTCCTCGGAAATTTCCTTGTCCTTGACCAGGCGCTTGAGCTGCTCGTTGGCATCGCGGCGCAGGTTGCGCACGGCGACCTTGGCATCCTCGCCTTCGCCCTTGACCACCTTGGTCAGCTCGCGGCGGCGCTCTTCGGTCAGCGCGGGCATCGGCACGCGGATCAATTCACCCATGGATTGGGGGTTGAGCCCCAGATCGGATTCGCGGATGGCTTTCTCGACCACCTGGGCCATCTTCTTTTCCCACGCCTGGACGCTCAGGGTGCGCGCATCGAGCACGCTCACGTTGGCCACCTGGCTCAGCGGAACCATGGAGCCGTAGTACTCGATCTGGACATGGTCCAGTATGCCGGCATGGGCACGACCCGTACGGATCTTCGCGAGGCTGCCCTTGAGCGTCTCGATGGACTTGCCCATTTTGGTCTCGGCGTTTTTCTTGACGTCGGAAGCGCTCATTGCGGTCTCCTAAATACAGAACAATCGATCAAACGTGCACCAGCGTGCCTTCGTCGTCGCCCGAGACGACGCGCTTCAGGGCGCCAGGCTTGTTGATCGAAAAAACCTTGATAGGCAGCTTCTGGTCGCGGCACAGCGCGAACGCCGTCGCATCCATCACTTCCAGGCGGCGCACGATGGCCTCGTCGAAGCTGATGCGGCTGTAGCGCGTGGCCGTGGGATCCTTCTTGGGATCGGCCGAGTAGATGCCGTCGACCTTGGTTGCCTTCAATACGATTTCGGCACCGATCTCGGCGCCGCGCAAGGCGGCGGCCGTATCGGTGGTGAAGAACGGGTTGCCCGTGCCGGCCGCGAAGATCACGACCTTGCCTTCTTCCAGATAGCGCAGGGCCTTGGGACGGATGTAGGGCTCGACCACCTGTTCGATGGTCAGCGCGGACTGCACGCGGGCATCGATGCCGCGGCGCTTGAGCGCATCCTGCAGCGCCAGCGAGTTCATGATGGTGGCCATCATGCCCATGTAGTCGGCGGTGGCGCGGTCCATGCCCTGGGCACCCGGCGCCACGCCGCGGAAGATGTTGCCGCCGCCGATCACCAGCGCCAGCTCGACGCCCGACTCCGCCACTTCGGCGATTTCCTCGACCATGCGGCCGATGGTCGCCCGGTTGATACCGAACGCATCGTCACCCATCAGGGCTTCGCCCGACAGCTTGAGCAGGACGCGCTTGTACGCCCCCGTTTTCGTTCCAGATGCGTTCATTTCCACCGTCATACATGCTCCCGCGCAATCGCCGACATCCGGCCCATCTCCACGCCCGCAGGAGGCCCACCCCACCGCGCGACGCTACATCCTTACAACATCCCCCCAGACGAGGCACGGGGGATCCGGCTCCGCCGATCCCCCGAGGCCTCTCCAAGGCGGGCCCGAGCCCCCTGGGGGGCTGCCGCGCAGCGGCTCCGGGCCCCGCCATTCCGGACGCGCATCAGCGCGCGGGGGGCAAAGCCACAGGGGGTCAGCCCTTTGCCGCAGCCGCCTGGGCAGCGACTTCTGCGGCGAAGTCGTTGACCTTCTTCTCGATGCCTTCGCCCACGACGTACAGCACGAACTGCTGGACGGCGGAGTTCTTGGCCTTCAGCACCTGCTGGACGGTCTGCTTGTCGTCCTTGACGAACGGTTGCGACAACAGCGTAACCTCTTTCAGGAACTTCTGGACCGAACCTTCGACCATCTTGGCCACGATATCGGCGGGCTTGCCCGATTCGGCGGCCTTCTGCTCGGCAACCGAACGCTCCCGCTGGATGTCGTCCTGCGGCACGCCCGAGGCGTCCAGCGCCTTCGGCTTGGTGGCCGCGACGTGCATGGCGAGGTCCTTGCCCAGCGCTTCGTCGCCGGAGTATTCGACCAGCACGCCGATGCGGCCGCCGTGGACGTATTGGGCCAGCTTGTTCTCGGTCGCGATGCGGGTGAAGCGGCGGATGGAGATGTTCTCGCCGATCTTGCCGACCAGGGCGGTACGCACGCTTTCCACGGTACCGTCACGGAACGCCAGTTCGGACAGGACGGCGACGTCGGCCGGGTTGGCCTTGGCGATCAACTCGGCGATATCGTTGGCGAACTGGACGAAATCATCGTTCTTGGCCACGAAATCGGTTTCGCTGTTGACTTCGACGGCAACGCCGGTCTTGGCGTCGGCCGAGACATACAGGGCCACCAAGCCTTCGGCGGTGACGCGGGCGGCGGCCTTGCTGGCCTTGCTGCCCAGCTTGACGCGCAGGATTTCCTCGGCCTTGGCCAGATCGCCATCGGCCTCGGTCAACGCCTTCTTGCACTCCATCATGGGCGCGTCGGTCTTCTCGCGCAGTTCCTTGACCATTGCTGCGGTAATTTCGGCCATGATTACTCCTGACATCTTCCGCCCTCCACAAGGGCGGAAATATAGTTTGACTAAAAAGAAGGGGCACAAGGCCCCTTCAGACATTCACCTGCGAAAGCCCAGCCCCGGCCCAGACCCAGGATGCGGTGGATCCGGCTCCGCCGGCCCACCCGCATCGCCCCCTTGAGGGGGCGCCCGAAGGGCGTAGGGGTGGGTTTCCCTTCCGGTCCACCCGCATCGCCCCCTGGGGGGCGCGCGCAAGCGCGTAGGGGGGAGCTTATTCCTCGCCTTCGACTTCCACGAACTCGTCGCCGCCTTCGGCCACGGCATCCACCACGCCTTGCAGGGCCTGCTCGCGGCCTTCGGCCACGGCATCGGCCACGCCACGGGCGTACAGGGCGATCGCCTTGGACGAGTCGTCGTTGCCCGGAATGACATGGGCCACACCGTCCGGCGAGTGGTTAGTATCCACCACGGCGACGACCGGAATGTTAAGCGCCTTGGCTTCGGTGACGGTAATTTTGTGATACCCGACGTCGATGATGAAGATCGCGTCCGGCAGGCCGTTCATGTCCTTGATGCCGCCGATGGACTTGTTCAGCTTCTCGAGCTCGCGCTGGAACATCAGCGCTTCTTTCTTGCTCATGCGCTCGGTCGCGCCCTCGGCCTGCATGGCTTCCATGTCCTTCAGGCGCTTGATGGAGGTCTTGACCGTCTTGAAGTTGGTCAGCATGCCACCCAGCCAGCGGCTGTCGACGTAGGGCATGCCGCAGCGCTGCGCTTCCTCGGCGATGATCTCGCGAGCGGCTCGCTTGGTGCTGACGAACAGGATCGTGCCGCCACGGGCCGACAGTTGACGCACGAACTTCAGAGCGTCCTGGTACAGGGCCAGGGTCTTCTCGAGGTTGATGATGTGGATTTTGTTGCGATGGCCGAAGATATAGGGGGCCATCTTGGGGTTCCAGAAGCGGGTTTGGTGACCGAAGTGGACACCGGCTTCCAGCATTTCGCGCATGCTAACGGACATATTGACTCCGAGGGTTGGGTCTTGCACCGCATCAGCACCCGCCAGGCCTTGCTTGGCCCGGCCGGCACCCTGGATGACACGGCGCGCGGCTGACGATCCGGCCTGAACGTTCGGGAGAAGGCATCCCTGGAGAAACTCCAGGCTTTCTGGCATGATGGGTACACCACACGGCGCCCCGCCACCCAGGAATCACTCCTGGCCCCCCGACCCGTTCGGGCCTCTTGCTTCCTGTTTTGCTTCCTGAAATCACAGGAAGCCTATAATTCTACTATTTTCCGGGCCACCTGCTCAAGCGACCCGCCCGGCCACGCCCTGGCCTTCGTCGCGTCTTGTTACAAGAAAGCCCTCGCAGGCCGCTTCGAGCGGCGCTGGCGACCCGGAGCCATCATGGAGCGCGGATAGCGCGGGAATGCAGATCATGAGCATCACCATCAAATCGGCCGAGGACGTCGGCAAGATGCGCGAGGCCTGCCAGGCGGCGGCCAGCGTGCTGGACTTCATCGCGCCCCACGTCAAGCCCGGCGTGACCACCGGCGAACTGGACCGGCTCTGCCTGGAATACATGACCGACGAACTGAAGGTGAAGTCGGCCACCATCGGCTATGCGCCGCCGGGCTACCCGCCCTTCACCGGGGCGATCTGCACGTCGGTCAACCACCAGGTCTGCCATGGCATCCCCGGCGACAAGGTCCTGAAGAACGGCGACTCGCTCAACATCGACGTCACCATCATCAAGGACGGCTGGCACGGCGACACGAGCCGCATGTTCTTCGCCGGCGAACCGTCCATCCTGGCGCGCCGCCTCGCGCAGGTCACCTACGAATGCATGTGGCTGGGCATCGAACAGGTCCGGCCCGGCGCCCATCTGGGCGACATCGGCCATGCCATCCAGAAGCATGCCGAGGCGCACGGCTACAGCGTGGTCCGGGAGTTCTGCGGCCACGGCATCGGCCAGGTGTTCCACGAAGACCCGCAGGTGCTGCACTACGGCAAACCCGGCACCGGCATCGAGCTGCTGACGGGCATGATCTTCACGGTGGAACCCATGATCAACGCCGGGCGCCGGGAAATCCGCGAGCTGGCCGACGGCTGGACCATCGTGACGCGGGACCACAGCCTGTCCGCCCAGTGGGAGCACACGGTGGTGGTAACGGACACGGGCTACGAGACCCTGACCGTCTCGCCCGGCATGCCCGCCCCGCCCAGCTTCGTCGCCGCCAAGGCCGCCTGACCCCCTCCCCATGTCCACCGCCACGCTGACTTCGCCCGCCCTGAACGAGTTGCAGGACCTGCGCAACACCATGCGGGCGGCGCGCGAACGCGCGATCGCCACCTACCGCGAGAATCTTCGCGCCGATGGGTTGCTGACCGAGCTGCGGCGCATCGTCGACCGCACGCTGGCGGCCCTGCTGGAACGCCATCCGCTGCCCGAGGGCGCGACGCTGGCGGCCGTGGGCGGCTATGGCCGGGGCGAGCTGTACCCCTACTCCGACGTGGACGTGCTGGTATTGCTGCGGCAACCTCCGGACGACGACGATGAGGCCAGGATAGGCGCCCTGATCACGGCGCTGTGGGACATCGGCCTGGAGCCCGGGCACAGCGCCCGCACCGTCGACGAATGCATGGCCGAGGCGGCCAAGGACATTACCGTGGAAACGGCCTTGCTGGAGGCCCGCTACCTGGCGGGCAGCCGGACGCTGATGCGCCAGTTCGAGACCGCCATGCGCGGCCGGCTGGACAAGCGCGCCTTCTTCCACGACAAGCAGCTGGAGATGCAGCAGCGGCACACCAAGTACAACTACACGCCGTATGCGCTGGAACCCAATTGCAAGGAATCTCCCGGCGGCCTGCGCGACTTGCAGGTCATCCTGTGGATGGCCCGGGCGGCGGGCTTCGGCAAGACCTGGGCCCAGGTGGCCCGCGCGGGGCTGTTGACGGCCGACGAGGCCCGCCACCTGCGGCGCGCCGAGCAGGCCTTCAAGCGGCTGCGCATCGAACTTCACCTGCTGACCGGACGGCGCGAGGATCGCCTGGTGTTCGATATCCAGCCGGCCATGGCCAAGGTATACGGCATCGAGGCGGGCAGCGCGCGCCGCCCCAGCGAAATGCTGATGCAGCGGTACTACTGGGCGGCCAAGCTGGTGACCCAGCTCAACACCGTCCTGGTCCAGAACCTGGAGGAACGCCTGTTCGCGCACCCCGGCGAAGAGGCCCAGCCCATCGACGAGGATTTCCGCAGCCTGCACGAACGGCTGGACATGTTCCGGGACGACGCGTTCGAACGCAATCCGACGCTGCTGCTGCGCGCCTTCCTGGTCATGCAGCAGCAACCCGCGCTCAAGGGCATGTCGGCCCGCATGCTGCGCGCCATCTGGCACGCGCGCCGGCGCATCGACGCCCAGTTCCGGCGCAACCCGGTCAACCGCCACCTTTTCCTGTCCATCCTGCAGCAGCAGCGCGGCATCGTGCACGAACTGCGCAGGATGAACGAACTGAGCATCCTGCCCCGCTATCTGCTGCCGTTCCGCCGCATCGTCGGCCAGATGCAGCACGACTTGTTCCACGCCTACACCGTGGACCAGCACATCCTGATGGTGGTGCGCAACCTGCGCCGCTTCACCATGCCCGAGCACGCGCACGAATACCCGCTGTGCAGCCAGTTGATCGCCAATTTCGACGGCCACTGGATCCTGTATGCGGCGGCCCTGTTCCATGACATCGCCAAGGGCCGCGGTGGCGACCACTCCGAACTCGGCGCGGCGGAAGCGCGCAAATTCGCGCGCGAGCATGGCCTCGCCAAGCCCGACGCGGAGTTGCTGGAGTTCCTGGTGCGCCACCACCTGACGCTGTCCTCGGTGGCCCAGAAAAAGGATTTGTCGGACCCCCAGGTCATCCAGGAATTCGCCGCGCGGGTGGGCGACACGCGGCACCTGACCGCGCTTTACCTGCTGACCGTGGCCGACATACGCGGCACCAGCCCCAAGGTCTGGAATGCCTGGAAAGGCAAGCTGCTCGAAGACCTGTTCGTCAAGACGCGGCGGGCGCTGGGCGGCGAGATTCCCGACTCCCGGGCCATCCTGGAAAACCGCAAGGAAGAGGCGCTGGGCGCGCTGCGGCTGGCGGGGCTGACCGAGGACGCCCACGAGGCGCTGTGGAAACAGCTGGACGTGGCCTATTTCCTGCGCCACGAAGCGCCCGAGATCGCCTGGCAGACCCGGCACCTGTACAACAAGGTGAACAGCGAGGCGCCCATCGTGCGCGCCCGCCTGGCGCCCATCGGCGAAGGGCTGCAGATCGTGGTCTATGCCAAGGACCAGCCCGATCTGTTCGCCCGCATCTGCGGTTATTTCGACGAACGCCACCTGAGCATCCAGGACGCCCGCATCCACACCACCCGCCATGGGTGGGCGCTGGACAGCTTCATCGTGCTGGCCCAGGGCACGCCCAGCGAACAGCGGTCGCTGCTGAGCCTGGTCGAGCACGAACTGACCCAGCGGCTGGCCACGCCCACCGCCATCGGACCGGCCGCGGCGGGCCAATCCGTCCCGCTGGGCCCGCGCCGGTCGCGGCAATCGCGCATGTTCCCGATCACGCCCACCATCGAGTTGCGGCCCGACGAACGCGGGCAGTCCTGGATACTGAGCGTGACGGCGTCCGACCGGACCGGCCTGCTGCACGCCCTGGCGCGCGCCTTCGTCAAGCACGGCATCAACCTGAAGACGGCCAAGGTCATGACGCTGGGCGAACGGGTCGAGGACACCTTCCTGATCGATGGAGACACGCTGAACAACGCGCGCAGCCAGATCCAGTTCGAGCAGGACCTGCTGGAAGCCTTGCAGTGATCCGCCCCGGCGGAACCATCGCAGGCTTAACCAATTGAAAATGCGGCTTGCGCCGCCCGGATCCCGAAAGCAACAATAGCCGGGTCGCTCCGCCCCAGGGGCGGCGTACCGATGGGAGCCCCGCACGTGTCCGCACCCGTTCCCCCGCCTGCCAATGGCAATGACGACCGCACGTCGTTCTCCAAGGAAAGCCTGAAGCGTGCCTTCTTCGACCACCTGTTCTACACGATAGGCAAGTTTCCGAAGATTTCGGGCAAGAACGACTTCTACCTGGCCCTGGCGCACGCGATACGCGACCGCAGCCTGCAACGCTGGATCAGCAGCACGGCCCAGTACAACCGGACCGCGCCGCGCACCGTCGCCTATCTGTCGGCCGAATTCCTGATGGGCCCCCACCTGGGCAACCACCTGATCAACCTGGGCATCGTCGACAGCGTGCGCGAGGCCCTGGCCGAACTGAAGCTGGACTTCGGCGAGGTCCTGCGCCAGGAAGAAGAGCCCGGCCTGGGCAACGGCGGCCTGGGCCGCCTGGCCGCCTGCTTCCTGGATTCGCTGGCCACCGGGCAGATTCCCGCCTTCGGGTACGGCATCCGCTACGAGTACGGCATCTTTTTCCAGACCATCATCGACGGCTGGCAGGTCGAGAACACCGACAAGTGGCTGCGCTACGGCAACCCCTGGGAAATCCAGCGCGCCGAATGGGCGGTGGAGATCAAGCTGGGCGGCCACACCGAGCAGCACACCGACGAGGGCGGCTATCTGCGCGTGCGCTGGGCCCCCGAGAAAACCGTGGTGGGCGTGCCGTTCGACTCGCCCATCCCCGGCTATCGCGTCAACACCACCAACACGCTGCGCCTGTGGCGGGCCGAGGCCACGGAATCTTTCGATTTCTCGGTCTTCAACCAGGGCGACTACCTGGGCGCGGTCAACAAGAAGGTGACCTCCGAAAACCTGACCAAGGTGCTCTACCCGAACGACGAGACCGCCCAGGGCAAGGAACTGCGGCTGGAGCAGCAATACTTCTTCGTATCGTGCTCGTTGCAGGACATGATACGCATCCACCTCGCCCGCGGCGGCACCGTCGGCGATTTCGACAAGAAGTTCGCGGTCCAGCTCAACGATACCCATCCGGCCATCGCCATCGCCGAACTGATGCGGCTGCTGGTCGATGAACACTTGCTGCCGTGGGACCAGGCCTGGGGCATCACCACCCGCTGCTTCTCATACACCAATCACACGCTGCTGCCCGAGGCGCTGGAGCGCTGGCCCCTGGCCCTGTTCCAGCGCATCCTGCCGCGCCACCTGGAGCTCATCTACGAGATCAACGCGCGCTTCCTGAATGACGTCCGCATCCATTTCCTGGGAGACGAATCCCGTATCTCCCGCCTGTCCCTGATCGACGAAACCGGCGAGCGCTACGTGCGCATGGCGCATCTGGCCTGCGTGGGCAGTCACGCCATCAACGGCGTGGCCGAACTGCACTCGGACCTGCTCAAGCATGGGCTGCTGAAGGATTTCTACGAGATGTGGCCCGAGAAATTCACCAACATCACCAACGGCGTCACGCCTCGCCGCTGGCTGGTCCTGAGCAATCCGCGGCTGACCTCGCTGGTCACCGGCGCCATCGGCGACGGCTGGGTGACCGACCTGCCCCGCATCCGCCTGATCGAGGACTACATCGACGACGCAGCCTTCCGGCAGGAATGGCGAGCGGTCAAGCGCGCCAACAAGGTGGATCTGGCCGCGCTGATCCTGCGGCGCACCGGCGTGAAGGTCGACCCGGACTCGATGTTCGACGTGCTGGTCAAGCGCATCCACGAATACAAGCGCCAGCACCTGGCCATCCTGCACGTCGTCACGCTGTACCACCGGCTCAAATCGGGCCGCGCGCGCGACCTCCTGCCGCGTACGTTCATCTTCGGCGGCAAGGCCGCGCCCGGCTATCACACGGCCAAGCTGATGATCAAGCTGATCACCTCGGTAGGCGAGGTGGTCAACCACGATCCCGACGTGCGCGACCAGCTCAAGGTGGTGTTCATCCCCAACTTCAACGTCACGCAAGGCCAGTGCATCTATCCGGCCGCCGAACTGTCCGAGCAGATATCCCTGGCGGGCAAGGAAGCCTCGGGAACCGGCAACATGAAATTCGCGATGAACGGCGCGCTGACCATCGGCACCCTGGACGGCGCCAACATCGAGCTGCGCGACCAGGTCGGAGCCGAGAATTTCTTCCTGTTCGGCCATACCGCCGCGGAGGTGCGCCACATCAAGACCGCGGGCTACCATCCCGGCGACTACTACCACAGCCACAGCGAACTGCGCACCTGCCTCGACCTGGTGCGAAGCGGCTTCTTTTCGCGCGGCGACACCGGGCTGTTCCGGCCCCTGGTCGACAATCTGCTGCGGCACGATCCCTACCTGCTGCTGGCGGACTACCAGTCCTACATCGAGTGCCAGGATCTCGTGAGCCAGGCCTATCGCGACACCGAGGGCTGGACACGCATGTCCATCCTCAACACCGCGCGTTCCGGCAAATTCTCGTCGGACCGCAGCATCCGCGAGTACGCCGGGCAGATCTGGAACGTCGGGCCGGTGCCGGTCGATCTGTACGACGAGGCCGAGATGGAACACACTCTGAGGTGAGAGAATAATTGTTTTCCTCCCGTCCTTTCATCGAGGTTCCATGAAGCTCTACTACACCCCCGGCGCATGCTCCCAGGCGCCCCACATCGCCCTGCGCGAGGCAGGCATCGACTTCACGTGGGAAAAGGTCGACCTCAAGGCCAAGACCACCGAAAGCGGGCAGGATTTCCGCAAGATCAATCCCAAGGGCTACGTACCGGCGCTGGAAGTGTCGCCCGGCGTGGTGATGACCGAACTGGCCGTGCTGCTGCAGTACCTGGCCGACCTCGCGCCCGCGCGCAAGCTCGCGCCCGCGCCCGACAGCGCCGAGCGCTACGCGCTGCAAACCTGGCTGGTGTTCATCGCCACCGAGATCCACAAGGGCTTCTCGCCCATGTTCAAGCCCACGCTGAGCGAAGAAGGCAAGGACATCTTCCGCCAGATCCTGGCCACGCGCCTGGACTACCTGCAAGGCGAGCTGTCCCAGCGCGAATACCTGATGCCCGGCGGCTTTTCCGTGGCCGACATCTATCTGTTCGTGACCACCGGGTGGGCTTCGCGCCTGAACTACGACCTGTCGCGCTGGCCCGCCATCGTGGCTTTCCGCGAACGGATCGCGCAGCGCCCGGCGGTGCAGGCGGCGCTCAAGGCCGAAGGCCTGCTGGGCTGACCGCCCAGGCGGCGGGACCGATCCGCCTCAGGCGGTCCCGTCCGCGCAGCCGGCGCCCACCAGTTGCCCCAGAATGCAGTGGACATCCTGCATGCTGTCGTCCACCACCACCCGCATGCCTTGCATGGAGATCTCGCCCACGCTGGCGCGCTGGCCCGCCGCATCGTTGGTGACGAGGCACAGGGCCGCATAGTCCAGGTCGAGTTCCCGGGCCAGGGCGGCCTCGGGCATGCCGGTCATGCCCACCATGTCACAGCCATCCCGCCCCATCCGGCGGATCTCCGCGGCGGTCTCCAGCCGTGGGCCCTGCGTGCAGCCGTAGACGCCACCGTCGACCACCTCCACGCCGCACTTCCGCGCCGACTCCAGCAGGTCGTGCCGCATCGCGGCCCCATAGGGCTGCGTCATGTCCACGTGGGCCACCGGCTGGTCGCCCCCCTCGAAGAAAGTGCGGGGCCGTTCCGTGGTGTAGTCGATGATCTGGTCAGGCACGACAATGGCGCCCGGCAGGAGGGGGGCCGTGATGCCCCCCACGGTGGCCACCGAGACGATGCGCCGCACCCCCACCTCGTGCAGGGCCCACAGGTTGGCGCGATAGTTGATGCGATGCGGGGCCAGCGTATGGCCATATCCGTGGCGGGCCAGGAAGACGATCTCGGGACCGTCGCCGATACGGCCGTAGGTCAGCGCCCCCGAGGGTTCGCCATAGGGCGTGCGCACGACCTGGCGGCGCGTCACGACCAGGCCGGTCAGATGGTAGAGGCCGGTGCCTCCGATGATTGCCTGCATGGTTTTCCTTCCGGCGAAGCGGCGCTTCGCCCTGTCAAGACTGCAACAAGGCCTTCAGGCCGTCCTCGTCGAGCACGGCGATGCCGAGCTCCTGGGCCTTGGCGAGCTTGCTGCCGGCGTCGGCGCCAGCGACGACATAGTGGGTTTTCTTGGACACCGAACCGGTCACCTTGCCGCCGGCGGCACGTATCAGCTCGGCCGCGTCCTCGCGGGTGAGCGTGGGCAGCGTGCCGGTCAGCACGAAGGTCTTGCCGCCGATCGGGCCGGCGGTGCGGTCCACGACGGTTTCCGTGCCGGGCGTCACGCCGTTGCGCAACAGATCGGCCACGACCTCCCGGTTGTGCGGTTCGGCGAAAAAGCGAAAGATGGACGCGGCCACCACCGGGCCGACGTCCGGCACCGCCAGCAGCTCGCTTTCCGCCGCGTCCATGACCGCATCCAGGTTGCCGAAATGGCGCGCCAGGTCGCGGGCCGTGGATTCGCCCACGTGCCGTATCCCCAGCGCGAAAAGAAACCTTCCCAGCGGCGGCGTGCGCGTCGCGGCAATGGATTCGACCAGGTTGTGCGCGGACTTCTCGCCCATGCGATCCATCCCGGCCAGCTCTTCCGCGTTCAGCGTGTAGAGATCGGCCAGCGTGTGCACGCGGCCACGCTCGACCAGTTGATCGATCAGTTTCTCGCCCAGTCCTTCGATGTCCAGCGCCCGGCGCTGGGCGGCATGCCAAAGCGCCTGCTTGCGCTGCGCGGCGCAGAACAGGCCTCCGGTGCAGCGCGCGATGATCTCGTCCTCGGGCCGCTCGATGGCCGACCCGCACACCGGGCACTCGGTAGGCATGACGAACTTGCGCGCGTCGGCCGGACGCTTGTCCAGCACGGGCGTCACGACCTCGGGAATGACGTCCCCGGCACGGCGGACCACCACGGTATCGCCGATGCGCACGTCCTTGCGCTCGATCTCGTCTTCGTTGTGCAGCGTCGCGTTGGTGACCGTGACGCCGCCCACGAATACCGGCTTGAGCCGGGCCACGGGCGTAATGGCGCCGGTACGGCCTACCTGCACCTCGATGCCGAGCAGTTCGGTGGTCGCTTCCTCCGCCGGGAATTTGTGCGCGATGGCGAAGCGCGGCGCGCGCGAAACGTATCCCAGCCTGCGCTGCGCGTCGAGCGCATTGACCTTGTAGACCACGCCGTCGATATCGTAGGGCAGCGAGGCACGAAGCCCTTCCACCCGCCGGTAGAACGCCAGCAGGCCGGCCGCGTCCGCCGCCAGTTTGCGCTCGCGGTTGACCGGCATGCCCAGCTCCTGGAGCCAGTCCAGCATGCCCATGTGGGTATCGAAGGGAGGCGCGTCGACGAAGGCCTCTTTGCCCGGCAGGCTGCCGCGTATCTCGCCCCAGCCATAGGCGAAGAAGCGCAGCGGACGGCGGGCGGTGATGCGCGGATCAAGCTGCCGGAGGCTGCCCGCCGCGGCATTGCGAGGATTGATGAAGACTTTCTCGCCCGCTTCCCGCTGGGCGTCGTTCAGGCGCTCGAAGTCCTTGCGAAACAGCAGGACCTCGCCGCGGACCTCCAGCACCTCGGGCACGGGCCCCGCCAGCGTAAGCGGGATCGACCGGACGGTCCGGATGTTGGCGGTGATGTCCTCGCCGGTCTGGCCGTCGCCCCGGGTGGCCGCCCGGGCCAGCCGGCCCTCTTCGTAGCGCAGGCTCACCGCCAGTCCGTCCAGCTTCAGCTCACAGGCATACCCGACGCAAGAGTCCGTCTCCAGGCCGTCGCGCACGCGCTTGTCGAAGGCCTCGACGTCCTCGTCCTCGAAAGCATTGTTCAAGGACAGCATGGGTACCGCGTGGCTGACCGAACCGAAAGCCGTCAGCGGCGCCCCACCCACCCGCTGAGTGGGAGAATCGGGCGTGGCCAGGAGCGGAAACTCCTGTTCCAGCCCGACCAGTTCCGCGAACAGCGCGTCGTACTCGGCGTCGCTGATCAGCGGATCATCCATCACGTAGTAACGGGCGTTGTGCAAGGCCAGTTCCTGGCGCAACTGCGCCGCCCGTTGCATGGCCTGGTTTTCCCGATCGCCCCCCGACACCATATCCACTCCGCCCGCGTGACTTATCCAAATACCCGCAGGGCACGCACCGAACCGACCTTCAGGCCGGACTGTTCCAGCCGCGCGTACAGCGCCAGCAGTTGCTTGTCGATGGCCGCCTCGGCACCATCCGCCAGGGGCCGGCCGTTGTCGTCGACCACCGTCGCCTCCAGCCGCGCGGCGAGCCCGCGGGCGACCTGGGCCATCTGCGCGAAGGCATGCTCATGGGCGGGAGCGCGAGGCACGTCCAGGATCAGGCTGAGCTGGCCGATGGTGGCCGGGCCGGCCGAGCCCAGCGACACGCCATCGCTGCGGCCCAGCGTGAAACGTACCGCGCCATCCTGGTCCACCCAAGGCAGGCGGCCGTCGTGGATGGACGAGAAACCGGCCTCGCGCGCGGCGGTCAGCACGTCGCCCGAGGACCAGCGGCGGCTGCTGGCCACCAGGGTCAGTCCGACCTGCGCATCGAGCGCGGCGCAGACGGCATCCAGCTTGTTGGCCCGGTCCAGGACAGCCTGGGTATCACTGGCTTCCACCGTGCCGTCGAACCGATCGGCCAGCACGCGCGAGCGCGACAGTGCCTCGGCCCATTCGCCGGCGCTGAGCGGCCCGCTGCGATTGGCCAGCAGCACGGCCACCTGGACCGACGCGTAGCTCTCGCCGCTGCGGATGGCGGAGCGGTGCAGCCCCTCGGCGGTTTCGGCGAAGACGCGCAGCGATTTCTGGCCGGCGTGGCGGATGCCCTGGGTGAAGGCGGCCAGTTCGTCGCCAGGAACGGGTTCGAGGAAGGAAACGTCGATGACGGTCTCGCAGGCCTCGTCGGCCTCGTCCGCGTCATGCTGCGGCGGCGCGCCCGCGCCGGTCGCCTGGGTGTCCAGGCCTCCCACGGCGTCGGCCTCGGCGGTTTCACCCGCCCCGAGTCCGGGCTCGCGGCGCACGCCGTCCGCCTTGGGCAGGCTCGCCTCGGCCCCGTGCAGCAAGGGATCCTTGCCCGAATCGGGGAAGCCGTCCTGTATCTGCTTGCGGGCACGGCGGTCCTGCCACCAGTTCAGTCCAAGCACGACGACGATGGCCAGAACGCCAAGGGCGATGAGCCCGGTTTGTAGATCACTCATTGGTGTGTTCCCGGTGGCGGGCATGGTGGAAAGAGTGCCGGTTCGTGGACTGCCGGCTCATCAGGCGGCCTCGACGGCAAGTTGCATGGCCGAGTCGATGTCGACGGCCACGATGCGAGAGACGCCCTGCTCCTGCATGGTTACGCCGACCAGCTGGTGCGCCATCTCCATCGCGATCTTGTTGTGCGAGATGAACAAGAACTGGGTCTGCTCGCTCATCCGGCGCACCAGATTCGCGTAGCGCTCGGTGTTGGCATCGTCCAGCGGCGCATCGACCTCGTCCAACAGGCAGAACGGCGCGGGATTGAGCTTGAACATGGCGAACACGAGCGCGGTGGCGGTCAGGGCCTTTTCACCGCCGGACAGCAGATGGATGGTGCTGTTGCGCTTGCCCGGGGGCTGGGCCATGACCTGCACGCCCGCATCCAGGATTTCTTCGCCCGTCATGACGAGCTTGGCCTCGCCGCCGCCGAACAGCGACGGGAAGAGTTCGCCGAAATTGCGGTTGACCGTATCGAAGGTCTCTTGCAGCAGTTGGCGCGTCTCGCGGTCGATCTTCCTGATGGCGTCTTCCAGCGTGTCGATGGCCGATTGCAGGTCGGACTGCTGGGCATCGAGATAGGCCTTGCGCTCGCGCGACGTGTTCAGTTCGTCCAGCGCGGCCAGGTTGACCGCGCCCAGCGCGGCGATCTCGCGGGCCAGGCGCTGCACCTCGGCTTGCAGCCAATTGGGCCGCTGCCATTCCTTGGGCAGTGCATCGAGCTGTTCGCCCAGCGCCGCCATATCCAGTTCCTGGCCGGCCAATTGCTCCGCATACTGCTCCTGGGCCAGGCGGGCAGCCTGTTCCTTCAGTTGCAGCTCGGTGATGCGGGCCCGCAGCGGCTCCAGCGACCGTTCGATGGCCAGCCGCTGCTCGTCGGCCGCGCGCAGTTGCGCGGCCAGGGTATCCATTTCGATGCGGGCGCGATTGAGTACCTGCTCGCGCTCGCCGCGCAATTCGAGCGCGGACTGCAGGCCGGCCTGGGCCGCGGCATCGTCCAATACGCGCAACTCCTGCTGGACCCGTTCGGCCTCGGTGGCGGCGCGCTGGCTTTGCTCGCCCGCCAACTGCAGGCTGCGGCGCAGTTCGTCGATACGGGCGCGCAGGCCCCGCTCGGCGAAGCCGGCCTCCTGGGCCGAACGTTCGAGTTCGCGCAGGCGATCGCGCGCGCGCTGGACATCGGCCTCGCGCTGCTCCTGGGCCATCTGTGCATCTTCGAACGCCGACTGCTTGTCGCCGAGTTGGGTATCCAGGATCTCGAAGCGGCCTTCGGCCTCTTCCTTGCGGATGCGGGCTTCCTCTTCCTGGGCCTCGAGTTCGGCGCGCTCCTCCCGGATGCGCCCGGCGCGTTCCTCGGACTGCGCGGCCTGCTGCGACAACTTGGAATGTTCAAGCTGGATGGCATGCAGGCGCTGCGTGACCTCGGACAGGCGTTGCCGCGAAGCGGGCAAGGCCTGGGCCACCTGCTGGTAGGCGGCCTCGGCGCGGGCCACGGCGGAACGTGCCTCGTCGGCGATGAGATGCTGCGCCTTCAGTTGGCGCTGCAGGTTCTCGATCTCCTGCTGGCGCGCAAGCATGCCGGCCTGCTCGGAATCGGCGGCGTAGAAACGGACGCTGTTGTGCCCGATCAGGTGCCCGTCCTTGACCACGAACTGGCCACCCTCGGGCAATTGGGCGCGCGCGGCCAGCGCCTGGGGCGCGTCCGCGGCCGTGTAGACGTCCCGCAGCCAGTCCGCCATCAGGGAACGCAGGCCCGGATCGGTGATGCGCAGCAGCGAGACCAGCGGCGTCAGTGCCGCCGGCGCCTGGGCCGGCGCGGTGGCCGACGGCATCTGGTAGAAAGCGAGCCGCGCGGGCGGCGCATCGCCGAAGAAGGCCTTGGCCCATTCGAGGTTGCTGACCTCGAGCGCGGCCAGCCGCTCGCGCAGCACGGCTTCCAGGGCGGTTTCCCAGCCGGGTTCGATATGCAGCTTCTGCCACAGCCGGCCGAGTTGAGTCAGTTCATGCTTCTCCAGCCAGGGATGCAGGGCGCCCTGCTTCTGCACGTCCTGTTGCAGACGGGTCAGCGCGGAGAGCCGGGCCTCGATCTGCGACACCGAGGCGGCTTCCTTCTGCACCAGCTCCTGGGCCTGGCGGCGGCCGGCATCGACCTGCGGCAACTGGGTATCGAGGGTGGACAGCTCCTGCTGGGCATGATCGACACGCTGCCCGGTATCGGCCAGGTCGCCCGTCAGTTGCTCGAGCCGCGCCGGATCGGGGCGCTGCAGGTTGCGTTCTTCCTGCTCCAGGCGCTCGCGGCGCTGCGCCAGGGCTTGCAACTGGCGGTCGGCTTCGCGCTGTTCCTGCGCGGTCAGGGCCAGGTTCTGCTCGACCTGCGACAACGCGCCTCGCAGCTCGGACAGGCCGGAAGCGGCGTCGCGTACCTTGGCCTCGACGTCGGGCAACCGGGCCTGCGCCTCTTCGGCGACGACGCGCGCCTCCTCGGCGCGGGCCTCGCCCACGGCCAGGTCTTCCTCGGCCTGGGCCAGCTGGTCGCTGCCGGTCTCGTGCTGCTCGTTCCATTGCGCGATCTGCTGCTGCAGTTGCGCCAGTTGAACCTGCATGCGGTTGCGCGCCTCGACCACGTACTTGATCTCGGCCTCGAGCCGGCTGACCTCGGCATTCGCCTCGTAGAGCCCTCCCTGGGCGGCATGAACGGCATCGCTGGCGGCGTAGTGCGCCTGGCGCGTCCCTTCCAGGTCGGATTCCAGCTTGCGCAGGCCGGCCGTGGCCGCTTCCAGGTCGGTCTGGGCCTGCTCGATGGTCAGTGCGTGCTTCATGCGGTCGGCATCGGCCTCGCGCTTCTTCAGCAGCCAGAGGAAGCGCTGCTTCTGCTCGCTTTCCGCCTGGAACCCCTGGTAGCGCTGCGCGACCTCGGCCTGCGCCTCGAGCTTCTCGAGCTGGGTGGCCAGTTCTCGCAGGATGTCCTCGACCCGCGTCATGTTCTCGCGCGTGTCGGACAGGCGGTTCTCGGTTTCGCGGCGGCGTTCCTTGTAGCGGGACACGCCAGCGGCTTCCTCCAGGAACACGCGCAGCTCGTCGGGCCGGGCCTCGATGATGCGCGAGATCATGCCCTGGCCGATGATGGCGTAGCCACGCGCCCCCAGGCCGGTGCCCAGGAAGATGTCGTGGATGTCGCGCCGGCGGACCTGCTGGTTGTTGACGAAATAGCTGCTGGTGCCGTCGCGGGTCAGCACCCGCTTGACGGCGATTTCACCGTACTGGCTCCATTGTCCAGAGGCCCGTCCCTCGGCGTTGTCGAACACCAGCTCGACCGAGGAGCGCGCCGCCGGCTTGCGGTTGACCGACCCGTTGAAGATCACGTCCTGCATGGACTCGCCGCGCAGCTCGGAGGCCTTGGATTCGCCCAGGACCCAGCGCACGGCATCGATGATGTTGGACTTTCCGCAGCCATTGGGGCCGACCACGCCGACCAGCTGGCTCGGCACCTGGATGGAAGTGGGGTCGACGAACGACTTGAAACCTGCGAGTTTGATCTGGGTAAGTCGCACCGGAAAGGAAGCTTCGCTTAAAAAAGACTGGAAAAGGAACCGATCCACGCCCAAGCCGGTCGGATATGACGAAACGCGCCCTACCCTCCGACCCGGGGCACCGCGGATCCGGCCCCGCCGGTCCGTCAGTGCCGTCCCCCCTTCGAGGGGCCGCGCGCAGCGCGGAGGGGTGGGCCCATCAGTGCTTCGTATAATACCAAAGGGCCATCGGCAAGGTTACGCCAGGAGCCGCCGCCCAACCTGTTTTTTCATTTTCGTTACGTATAGATCGCAAGCGACATGTCCTCCCAACCCAGCAAGAGCCTAGACACCTTCGCCACCCCCAGCCCGGGGCGGGACTTCCAGATACACATCGAGGTGCCGGAATTCACCTGCCTGTGCCCGATGACCGGGCAGCCGGACTTCGCCCTGCTGGTCATCGACTACATCCCCGACCAGTTGTGCGTCGAGCTCAAAAGCCTCAAGCTCTACGCCTGGAGCTTCCGCAACGAAGGCAAGTTCCACGAAGCCGTCACCAACGAAATCCTCGACGACCTCGTGCGCGCGCTGTCCCCTCGCTTCATGCGGATCACCGCCAAGTGGTACGTGCGCGGCGGCATCTTCACCAACGTCGTCGCCGAGCATCGCCAGCCAGGCTGGACGCCGCAGCCGGCCGTGCAACTGCAGGAATTCGCACCCGGCAGCAATATCCGCGGGTAACTACCACCGGATCGGCCGGGACGCGGCTGCGGAACCTGCGCTACGATGCGCGGCACGCATCCCTGCCGTAGTGCCCCGAGTGCGGCACTCCCCGATCCACTCACAGGCACACGAGTCCACGCCTACCGATGAAACGCGGCTTTTACCTGATCATGGCGGCGCAGTTCTTTTCTTCGCTGGCCGACAATGCGCTTTTCATCGCCGCGATCGCCCTGATCCAGCAGTTGGACGGACCGGACTGGATGACGCCCATGATCAAATGGTCGTTCGCCCTGGCCTACGTCCTGCTGGCGGCCTTCGTGGGTGCGTTCGCCGACGCCTTCCCCAAGGGGCGGGTGATGTTCGCCACCAACTCGGTGAAGATCATCGGCTGCCTGACGATGTTCGCGCACGCCAGCTTCGGGCTGGCCGACCACCATCAGGTCTACACGGTATGCGCGGCCTACGCCCTGGTGGGTATCGGCGCGGCGGCCTATTCGCCCGCCAAGTACGGCATCATCACCGAGCTGCTGCCGCCCGAGCAGCTCGTCAAGGGCAACAGCTGGATCGAAGGGCTGACCGTGGTGTCCATCATCCTGGGCGTCGTCCTGGGCGGCGCGCTCATCAGCCCCAAGGTGTCGGCCTGGCTGCTGTCCCTGGACCTCAGCCCGGGCTTCGGCCCGGCCCTGCAGACGCCGGCCGAGGCGGCCATCATGGTCATCGCGGTGGTCTACCTGATCGCCGCGTTCTTCAATCTGCTCATCCCCTCCACCGGCGTCCACTACCCGCGCCAGCAACGCAACCCGATCAGGCTGCTGACCACCTTCGGCTGCTTCGTGTCCACGCTGTGGCGCGACAAGCTGGGCCAGATCTCGCTGGCGGTGACCACCCTGTTCTGGGGCGCCGGCGCGACGCTGCAACTGATCGTGATCGAATGGGGCCGCGTGCAGCTCGGGCTCCCGCTGAACAAGGCGTCCATCCTGATGGGCGTGGCTTCCGTCGGCACCATCCTGGGCGCCACACTGGCCGGCAAGGTGCCGCTGCCCCATGCGCTGATGGTGCTTCCGATGGGCGTGGTGATGGGGCTGGTCGTGATGCTGATGCCGCTGGCCTACGAACCCTGGTTCGTCTATGCGCTGTTGATCGCCATCGGCGGACTGGGCGGCTTCTTCGTCGTGCCGATGAACGCCCTGCTCCAGCATCGCGGCCATGTGCTGCTGTCGGCCGGCCACTCGATCGCGGTCCAGAACTTCAACGAGCAGCTCAACATCCTGCTGATGGTGGCCGTCTATTCGCTGATGCTGGGCATGCAGATTCCCATCAACACCATCATCATCATCTTCGGCACGCTGGTGGCATGCCTCATGCTGCTGATCATGGCCTGGAACCGCCACAACCACCGCACCCACCCCGACCTCGATCTGGTGATAGGCAGCCGCGCGCACGGCACGGCGCTGCGCGGAGAGTGACCCGGCCCTCCATGGCCCATGCCGCGGGCCATGCGGGTGATCCGAGCCAAGGCGGGCGGGGATTTGGCGTGGACAGGCCCTAGCTCGCCGACAAGGCCAGTTGCAGGTCCTGCCAGGCCTTGATTTTTTCGGCCGGGCTGCGCAACAGATAGGCCGGGTGGTAGCTCACCACGACCGGCACCTTGCGCCCCGCCACCGACAGGCTGTGCACCTTGCCCCTCAGGCTGCCGATGCGCGCATCGGTTTCGAGCAAGGTCTGCGCCGCGAACCGCCCCAGGACGAGGATCATTTCCGGATTGATCAGCGCGATCTGCCGCATCAGGTAAGGACTGCACCGCGCCACTTCCTCGGGCAGCGGATCGCGGTTGCCCGGCGGGCGGCACTTGATGACGTTGGCGATGAAGACATCGTGCTGGCGCGAACGCGCGATGGAGGCCAGCATGCTGTCCAGCAACTTGCCCGACCGCCCGACGAAAGGCGCGCCCTGTTTGTCTTCCTGCTCTCCCGGCGCCTCGCCCACCAGCAGCCACCGCGCCTTGGGCGAACCGGTGCCAAAGACTGTCTGCGTACGCCCCTGGCACAGGCCACAGGCCATGCAATCGCGCACCTCGTCCTGCAAGGCCGCCCAGGCCTGCTCGGGGTCGGCGGGCGCCGGCGCGGCCACGACGGCCTCCGGGGCCGGACCCGGCGACACCGCGGCGGACCCGGCCACAAGAGGGACCGGCGCCAGTCCGGCGCCGGCGGCGTCGGGCACGGCTGCGTCGGGCATGGCGGCCACCCCGGGCGCTTCAGGCGCGGATGCCGGCGCCACCGCGGCCGGCAGGCTCCACAACCGCTCCACGCCCAGCTCTCGCAGCCACGCGCGCCGCACCGGGTTGACGCCTTCGGCGGCTTTGCGCTCAGTTGCCATCGGTACCTCCGGACACCGGATGGACCGCCAGCATCTTGCGCATGACGATCGCGTCTTCCCGCCCCCGCATCGACGGATAGTAGCCACGGCGCAAGCCGATGCGTTCGTAGCCCGCGCGCTCGTACAGGCTCTTGGCCACCAGGTTCGAGGGTCGCACTTCCAGCAGCAGGCTTTGCGCATGGCGGGCGGCCGCGCATTGCTCGACCCAGCCCAGCAGCCGCCGGCCCAGGCCCTGGCCCTGCGCCGGCGGCGCCACGCTGATGTTCAACAGGTGCGCCTCGTCCAGCGCCACCATCACGATGCAATAACCCAGCAGCAACTCCTGGTCGCGCACCACCCAGGCGTCATAGCCCGACCGCAGCGAATCGGCGAAATTACCGCGCGTCCAGGGAAACGAATAGATCTGGCGCTCGATCTCGTCCACCTGGTCGAGATCCGCTTCAGCCATCGGACGGCAGGCCTGTCCCCAGGCCGCCAGGATGCGCGCCGCGTCGATCGGCGCCCGGCCCTGCACCGCATTCATGATTGCGCTCCCGACGATGGGGCGACACGGGGGTTGCCCCCCGCCCCGGCTTCCCTTTCCGCGGTGGTAAAGGCCACCTTGTCCCTCACGTACAACGGCGCGGCCAGCTCCGGCGCGACGGTTTCGCCCCGCAGATAGGCACCGTGGGCCAGGCGGGCGACCGCCGCGGCCGTGGGCCGCGCAACGTCCGCCCGCTCGTCCGCGCCGAAACCGGCGAACACCTCCGGATAGGCCTTCGCCGCGTCGCCGCACAGGCAGGGCGACCGCATCGCTGGCCCGCCCAGGCCGGCCAGGCTCGCGCGCAGCCATGCCTCCAGCCCCTCGCCCGCCATCAGTTGCGGCTCGATCAGGCAGGCCAGCCGGTCCGGCGATTCGCGGCGGTAGACCGCCAGGTAGATTTCCTGCATGCGCGCGTCCATGGCCACCACCAGCGGCCGCTGGCCGGCATCCTGGACCTGCTGCGCCACGGCGGCATGCGACACCACGGGTATCACCGGCCGCTCCAGGGCGAACCCCAGTCCTTGCGCCACGCCGCAGGCGACCCGCAGCCCGGTGAACCCCCCGGGCCCCTGCCCGAAGGCGATGGCATCCAGTTTCGTCCGGGCGATACCGGCCTCGTCCAGCACCTCCTGCACCATGGGCAGCAGCCGGGCCGAATGCTCCTGCACGCCCTGGTGCTCACGCACGACAAGGTCGACGGCGCCGGCGTCCGTGGCGCGCAACAAGGCGACGCCGCACCAGGCGGAGGAGGTTTCTAGAGAAAGGATATGCAGCGACATGGGCTGCGATTGTAAGACCAGACGAGAAGAAATACCGGGATGGCCGGCCGGTTTTCAGTGCTTGTGCTTGCGATAGGGCTCGTACACTTCTTCACTGGCGCGGCGGATTTCCTGCCGCAGCAAGACCCGCTCCTCGGAGGACAGCTTGCGCGGCCCGACCCGTTTTTCGTCCTGGCTGACCGGCCCGGCCCAGGGATCCATGGCGGCGCGCATCACGCCGGACTGCCCCGCCTGGGCGGCATTGGCCGCGCTGGCCTGCGCATCGGCCCGTGAAACCGCGCTTTCGACCTGGTTGGCAAAGCCGCCCGGCGCGGAGGCGGAGCGCGCCCCCTCGGCGCGAGACAGCGGCGCGCGCGGATCCCTGACCTGGCCGATCGCCGCGCCGGCGGCCAATACCGTTATCATCACGAACAGCCCGCCCAGCATGAGTGCTGCGCTGGGTCCTGCCGTACGAGTGGAGTCGAATACTTTGTTCACGTTTCAATCATACGATGTACCCATGACAGCGTCATAGATGCCTGCGTGACCAAACGGGCATTTATGTAACAACCAATGTCCCTCCCTGGATTGACACAAACTCCTCCGTTACATTCGCGCCATGTCACTAGCCAACGCCCCCAAGAAAATCCTCGTCGTCGACGACGACGTGCGGCTGCGCGATCTGCTGCGCCGCTATCTCGCAGAACAGGGCTTCTCCGTCTGGGTCGCAGAAAACGCCCAGACCATGAACAAGCTCTGGCAGCGCGAGCGTTTCGACCTGCTTGTGCTCGACCTGATGCTCCCGGGCGAGGATGGCCTGTCGATCTGCCGCCGCCTGCGTGGCGCCCGCGACAGCACTCCCATCATCATGCTGACGGCCAAGGCCGAGGACGTCGACCGCATCGTCGGGCTCGAAATGGGCGCGGACGACTACCTGCCCAAGCCCTTCAACCCCCGCGAACTGCTGGCGCGCGTCAACGCGGTGCTGCGCCGGCGCGGTCCGGAGGAGCATCCGGGCGCTCCCAGCCAGGACAACGAATCCGTTACGTTCGGCCCTTACGTGCTGAACCTGGCAACCCGCACCCTCACGCGCGACAACGAACCCGTGGCGCTGACCACCGGCGAATTCTCCGTGCTCAAGGTCTTCGCCCGCCATCCCAAGATCCCCCTGTCTCGGGACAAGCTGATGGAGCTGGCGCGCGGCCGCGAATACGAAGCTTTCGATCGAAGCCTGGACGTGCAGATCTCTCGGCTGCGCAAGCTGATCGAGCCCGACCCGGCCAAACCCGTGTTCATCCAGACGGTATGGGGCCTCGGCTACGTGTTCGTACCCGATGGGGGCAGTTGATCCGCTCGTAGGCATTCATGTCGGTCGCCCTGCGCGTTGCGTCCAGGCTGGGTTTGTTCAGCCGGACCTTTCTTTTGCTGACTGTCCTGATGACGGCAAGCCTGGCAGCGTGGCTCCAGGCCTTCCGCAGCATGGAGGTCGAGCCGCGCGCGCAGCAAGTCGCCCAGCAGATCGTCACCGTCGTCAACATCACCCGCGCCGCCCTGATCCATTCCGCGCCGCAGGAACGCCGCTACCTGCTTCTTGATCTGGCCACCAACGAAGGCATCCAGATCTACCCCCACGAAAAGGATGACCTCACCGTCCGCCTGCCCGACCGCCAGGTCCTGCAGCGGGTCGAGGAGCAGGTGATCGACCGCCTGGGGCCAGAAACCATCGTGGCCTGGGAAGTCAACCGCATCCCCGGCCTGTGGGTCAGCTTCTCCATCGACGACGACGACTACTGGATGGTGGTCGAACGCGACCGGGCCGAACGCGTTCCCGGCGTCGAATGGCTGGGCTGGGGCGCGGCCGCCCTGCTGCTGTCGCTCCTGGGCGCGGCGGTCATCGTCGGCTTCGTCAACCGGCCGCTGTCGCGCCTGTCGCGCGCCACGCTGGCCCTGTCGCGCGGCGAAACCCCGCCGCCGCTGCCGGAAAGCGGTCCCGAGGAAATCCGGCGCGTCAACACCAACTTCAACAGCATGATCGAGGAACTGGACCGCGCCGAGGCGGACCGGGCGCTGATGCTGGCCGGCATTTCCCACGACCTGCGCACCCCGCTGGCGCGGCTGCGGCTGGAAATCGAGCTGAGCGGCGTTTCCGAGGCCAGCCGCGATGCCGTGGACGAGGATCTCGCCCAGATCGACCGCACCATCGGGCAGTTCATGGAATATGCCCGGCCCGCCAGCACGCCCGACCGCAACACCAACATTTCCGAACTCGTGTCCGAGATGGTCGAGCGCGAATGCAGCCACACCGAAACGCTGGGCGGCTCGCTACAGGTCACGATCTCGCCCAACCAGTGGGCGCGCATTGCCTCGGCCGACCTGCAGCGCGTGGTCGGCAACCTGCTGGAGAACGCCCGGCGCTACGGACACAAACCGGGCGAAGCGCCCCACATCGACCTGACCGTAAGCAGCCAGGGCAGCAATGTGCTGATCGACGTTTCCGACCGCGGCCCCGGCGTCCGGCCCGAGGACGTTCCCCGGCTCACCCGCCCCTTCACCCGGGGCTCGGATGCGCGGACCAACGCCGGCGGCGCCGGGCTGGGCCTGGCCATCGTCAAGCGGCTGCTGCAACGCGCGGGGGGCACCCTGAATCTTTTGAACCGGGATGGCGGCGGCCTGACCGCCCGCATCACCCTGCCGGCCTCCACGCAGAAATCGGCCGACGCCAAATAAGCGGCCCCGGCCGCCGGCGGACACACTCCACGCCCGGCCCGCTCAGCGCCGGTCGGCCTCCAGCACGCCGGGCACTTCGCGTATGCCCGCCAACGCCCGCACCAGATGCTCGCCGTTGCCGACCTCGGCGGTGAAGACCATGCGGGCGATCGCCTGCCGGCTCTGGGTGTTGACACCGATGACGTTGATGCGTTGCCGCGCGAACACTTCCGAAATATCGCGCAGCAGTCCGTGGCGGTCATTGGCCAGCACCACGATGTCCACGGGATAGACCGCTTCGCGCGTATCGCCCCAGGTCACGTCGATGACGCGCTCGGGCTCGCGCGCGGCCAGCGAGCGGAAGCTCTTGCAATCGCAGCGGTGGATCGAGACGCCCCTGCCCCGGGTCACGAAACCAGAGATGAGGTCGGGTGGCGCCGGCCGGCAACACTTGGCCAATTGTGTCAGCAGCGAATCGACGCCCACCACGAGCACGCCGCTCTTGCCGGCATGCACCGCGCTTTCCGGACGGCTGTCGCGCGTCAGCGCGGACAGATCGGGACCGGCATCGGGCGGCGGCGCCTCGAAGGCAACGGCGACATGCCGCAGGCTGAATTCGTCCTTGGCCAGCGCGACGTACAAGTCCTCGGCGCACGCAAAGCCCAGTTGCTGGGCCAGCGATTCGAGATTGGTCGCGGTCTTGCCCAGGCGCTGGAGTTCCTTTTCCAACATGCCCTGGCCCTGGGCGATGCGCTCCTGGATGTCGATGGCGTTGAACCAGGCGCGCACCTTGGCCCGCGAGCGCTGGCTGGCCAGATAGCCCAACTGGGGGTTGATCCAGTCACGGGAGGGGCCGCCCGACTTCGCCGCGATGATCTCTACCGTCTGGCCGGTGATCAGGCGTGTGTTGAGCGGCACCATGGCGCCGTCCACCCGTGCGCCGCGGCAACGGTGCCCGAGGTCGGTATGGACCTGGTAGGCAAAGTCCACCGGCGTCGCGCCCGGGGGCAGCTCGATCACCCGCGCCTGCGGCGTCAGCACGTAGATGCTGTCGGCCAGCGTATCGAGCGCCGCCTGTCCCAACTGGTCGTCGACCTGGACATCGGCCTTCCAGGCCAGCAGTTGGCGTATCCAGCTGAGCTTGCGGTCGTATTCCGAATCGGCGCTGACCTGCCCGCCCTTGGCGCCAGCTTCCTTGTAGCGCCAGTGCGCCGCCATCCCGAACTCGGCGAACTGGTGCATCTCGCGCGTGCGGATCTGCACCTCGAAAGGCCTGCCGTCGTGGTCGTAGACCACCGTATGCAGCGAGCGGTAGCCGTTGGGCTTGGGCCGCGAGATGTAGTCGTCGAACTCATCGGGCACCGGCGTCCACAGGTGGTGCACCAGACCCAGCACCGTATAGCAGGTACGGATGTCCTCGACGATGATGCGCAGCGCGCGCAGGTCATAGAGATCGGCGAAATCCAGGCGCCGGTTGCGCATCTTGTTCCAGATGCTGTAGATGTGCTTGGGCCGGCCGGTGACATCGGCCGCGATACCCGCGCTCCCCAGGGCCTCGCGCACCCGCGCGATGGCGTCCGCGATGAAGGCTTCGCGCTCGACGCGCTTTTCCTCCAGCAGCCGGGCGATCTCCTTGTAGCGGACCGGTTCGAGGAAGCGGAAGGCCAGGTCCTCCATTTCCCACTTGACCTGCCAGATGCCCAGGCGGTTGGCCAGCGGCGCGTAGAGCTCCAGCGTCTCGCGCGACAGCGCCTCCGGCAACGGCACCTTGTGCTGGGCGTGCCAACGCAGAGTTTGCAGGCGGGAGGCCAGACGCATCAGCACGATGCGCAGGTCGGCCGCCATGGCCAGCAGCATCTTGCGCAGCATCTCGGCCTGCGCGCCGCTGCCGGCCGAGGCATCGCTGGCGTCGCGCGTGACCTGGCCCAGGCGGATCAGGGCCCGATAGCCGTGCACGAGCTTGCCGATCTCGGGACCGAACTGGAGCGTGACCGGATCCTTGTGCGGATTGGCGCTGACGTCCCGGTCGCCCACGGCGATCGCCAGCAGCGCCGCCATGCGGGTATGGCCGTCCACCTGCAACCCCGCCAGGATCGCGACCACGCCCGCGGCGTGCTGGGCCCAGCCCTCGCCCCCGGGAACGGCCGGCTCGCGCGCATAGCGGGGGAACGACCATTCGAGCGCCTTCCGCAAATCCAGTTGCGCCGCCTCCGACAGGCCGGCATTGGCCGCCTGCTCCCAATCGGGACCGAAAGTCGCCGACAGGGCCGCGGAAGTATCAGGAGCGGATTCGTTCATGGTCTTACACTTTGGGCGATGCCGGCCCGTCCTGGCCGCCGGCACGGTACTCTAGTCGCTTATCCACCAGGGAAGTTCATTGTATGTTGGGATGGCTGTTTGCCCGCGGCGCCTCGAAGCAACGCGTGGAGCGGATGCAGGCTCGCATCAATCCGGAATTATGGACCCAAACGCTGGCCTCGCATGCATTCCTCGGACGCCTGACCGGGGACGAACGCGAAGCCCTGCGGACGCGCACGGCGTGGTTCCTGGCAAGCAAGGCCATGACCGGCGCGGGCGGCCAGGTCCTGACCGACGAGATCCGCCTGTCCATCGCGGTACAAGCCTGCCTGCCCATCCTGTACCTGGATCCCGGCCTGTACGAAGGATGGTCCGAAGTCATCGTCTACCCGAGCGGGTTCCTGATCCCCCGTTCCGACGTGGACGAGGATGGTGTCGTGCACGAATATGTCCAGGAAGCCGCCGGCGAGGCCTGGGACGGCGGCCCCGTCGTCCTGTCCTGGGAGGACGCCGGCCCAGGCCTGGAACGGCCTCCGGGCTTCAACGTGGTCATCCACGAGTTCGCCCACAAGCTCGACCTGCAACATGGCCAGGCCGACGGCATGCCCAGCCTGCACGCGCATGCCGGAATCCGGCCCAGGCTGTGGCGCGCCGTCCTGGAACGCAGCTACGACGCGTTGCTGGCCCGGCTGGAGGAAGTCGAGGCGGCCATCCCGGCCGACGTGGACCCGGAATCCGAGGAGGCGGATCACTGGTATGCCCAATTGCCGCTGGATCCGTATGCGGCCACGGACGAGGCCGAGTTCTTCGCCGTCAGTTCCGAGGCCTTCTTCGTGCATCCCGAGCCGCTGTCGCGCGCGATGCCCGAATGGTATGCGCTGCTGACTCATTATTACCGGCAGGATCCGCTGGGAACCGGGCCCGCGCTGCCCCGCTGAACGGCGGCGGCCCGGCGGATCGGGATCAGGCCGCCGCGGTGACGACGATCTCGACCTTGTATTCCGGCGCGGCCAGCTTGGCCTCGACCGTGGCGCGGGCGGGCGTGTGGCCGGCCGGCACCCAGGCATCCCAGACCGAATTCATCGCGGCGAAATCGGCAATGTCGGCCAGGAAGATCTGCGCGCGCAGGATGCGGGTCTTGTCGGTGCCGGCGGCGGCCAGCAGCTTGTCGATCGCGGCCAGCACCTGGCGGGTCTGGTCCGCCGGATCCTTCGACGGATCATCGGCCACCTGTCCGGCCAGATAGGCCACGCCGCCGTGCACGACCATTTCGGACATGCGCTTGCCGACACTGAAACGCTCGATGCTCATGGAGTTTTCCTCTTTGTGGAGCAGATTCGGAGTCGCAAGCATAGCAGGCCGCGATGACCCCTAGCTGCGCAGAAAATCGTCCAGCAGATCCAGTTGCGCGGGCGTCATGAATGTAGGCGCATGCCCGACGCCGGCCACGTCGACGCGCCGCGCATGCGGGTTGCGGGCCAGCATCCCCGCCACGGTGTCTTCGGTGAGCAGGTCCGAATGTTCGCCGTGCACGATCAGGATGGGGCACTCGATGTTGGTGTAGACGTGCCAGAGCGTGGCCTCGGCCGCGATGGCCGTGGCGGGATCCATTGCGGCGAAGGCCTCGGCGATGGCCGGGTCGTAGTGCATCGTCCAGGGCCCGGCCGGGCCGTCGACCTGCCGCACCACGTGCCGCGTCAACTCGTCCCATTGTTCCTCGGTATGCGGGCCGAACGAGGCCGATACGGTGCTCACGTAGGCCCGCGCCTCGTCGAAGCTGCCAAAAGCCGGCGCCTTGCCTACGTACTGCGCGATGCGAGCCAGCGCGGCCGGATCGAGGTGCGGGCCCACGTCGTTCAGCACCAGCTTGTCGATAGGCGATGCCTGCAGGCCCGCCAGCGCCATGCCGATCAGGCCGCCCAGCGAAGTCCCGAACCAGTGCAGGGTCTCGGCCTGCACACGGGCCAGGAGGGGCATCATGTCCGCCACGTACTGCGGCACCGTGTAATAGGCCGGATTGGCGAGCCAGTCCGAACGGCCGCGGCCGACGACGTCCGGGCAGACCACCCGGTAGCGGCCGGCCAGGCGCCGCGCCAGGGTGTCGAAATCGCGGCCCGAGCGGGTCAGGCCGTGCGCGCAGACCAGCACGTGGTCGTTGGCCGGGTCCCCCCACTCCCAATACGCCATACGGTGCAGGCCCGCCGGACTCAGGCAAGTCACGAATTCCAGGCGGGGCTGAAGAGAATCGGGCGAGGCGTCGTAATTCATGAAGGCGTTCCTTGCTGGGCCGGACTCCGGATTGTAGCCAGCGCCGTCAAGGCGCGGCATGCCAATAGCGGCGCCTTGCCTCTCGCTCGCGCTCGACCCGGAGTCCCGCCGCATGCGAGGCGAATACCAGCGCGCCGTGGCTGTCGGTACGATGGAACACGGCGCCCGCCCCCCGCCACCGCCGCTCCGCGTCGGGGTGCGGGTGGCGATAGCGGTTCAGATAACCCGCCTGGGCCACCGCATGCGAGGCCCGCGTGGCGTCGACCAGCGCCTGGCTGGAAGACCCCCGCGACCCGTGATGGGGTACGGCCACCACGTCGACGGCCAGATCCGCGCCAGCCGCCAGGCCGGCTTCCTCGGCGGCGCCGATGTCGCCGGTCAGCAGCGCCGCGTGGTGGGCGCCGCGTACCCGCAGCACGCAGCTGTGCGCATTGCGCTGCCGCGGCGGGACCTCGCCTGCCGGCGAGGCCGGATGCAGAAACGCGAACTCCACGCCATCCAGCGTCCACCGCTGCCCGGCGGCACAGCGCGAGAAGGCGGCCTGCCCCAAGCCCGCGGGCACCAGGTCGTAGGATGCGTGTACCTGGAAAACGGGCAAGGCCGCGAGCACCGAACGCAGCCCGCCCGCATGATCCGCGTCCGCGTGGGACACCACCACATGCTCCAGCCTGCGGATGCCTCGCGCCCGCAGATAGGGCCAGACGACGCGCCCGCCGGCATCGGCCTGCTCGCCGTAGGGCGGACCGGTGTCGTACAGTAACGTGGCGCGCGCCGTCTCCACGACGATCGCGGTGCCCTGTCCCACGTCCAGCAGCGCCAGGCGCCATTCGCCCGGCGCCGGGCGCGCGGGCCGATAGACCAGCATCGGCACCAGCAGCACCAGCCCCAGCCAACGGCCGGGCAGGCCGCGCGGCTGCAAGGCCCACACCACGCCCGCCAACCCCAGCGCGAACAGTGGCCAGGGGGGCGCCGCAACCGAAATGGCCGCGAGATCGGTGTCGGCCAGCCATTGCAAAGGCACCATCAGACCGTCGAACACGGCATGCGCGACGGCCGCCACGATCGCGCCCGCGCCGTGCAGGCCCGGCACGACGCACAACCCCAGCGCCATCAGGGCCAGCGGCGTGACCAGCAGGCTGACCACCGGAATGGCCACGGCATTGGCCAGCGGCGAGACCAGCGACACCTGCTGGAACAACAGCGCCAGCGCGGGCAACAGGCCCACGGTCAGCGCCGCCTGCGCACGCGCGCCCTCACGCACCGACGCGGCCAGTCGTGCAGGCCACGCGGCGCCCCGGGCGGGCTCGGCACGTCGCCGCCAGCGTCCGCCGCCGCACAAGATCAGCAGGGCCACCGCGCCGAACGACAGCCAGAATCCGGCCGCCAGCGGAGCCCACGGATCCAGCGCGCAGACCAGCGCCGCCGCCAGCGCCAGCACCCGCGAACCGGACACCGGCATGCGCCATGCCGCCGCGCCCGCCACCACGGCCAGCATGAAGAAGGTCCGCCGGGCCGGCACGCCCCACCCCGCCAGCAGGCAATACAGCCACGCCACGGCCAGCGCCGCGCCGGCCGCCGCCACCTGGGCCGGATGGCGTTCGGACAGCCGGATGCCGCCCCAGTTGCAGCGTTTCCAGGCCTGCAACACCGCCCATCCCGCCAAGGCCGCCAGCATCGTCACGTGCAGGCCGCTGATGGAGACCAGATGCGTGATGCCGGTGCGGTTGAACGTGTCCCAATCGCGCCGCTCCACGCCGGCCTGGTCACCGATCGCCAGGGCGGCGAGCACGGCGCCGTAGCGCTTGTCTTCCAGCACCTGGCGCAGCGCCTCGCGGCACACGTGGCGCACGCGCTGCACCGCCACGTCGAAACTGGAAAAAGGATCGTCCGCGAGCAGGATCGGCCGCCCCCGCACCGTCCCGGTCGCACGTATGCCGCGTTCGAACAGATAGGCTTCGTAGTCGAAGCCGTGCGGATTCAACGTGCCGTGGGGCCGTTTCAGCACCACGGTTCCACGCCAGCGTTCACCCGGCACCACCGCCGCGGCCTTCCCCCACCACGACAACTGCACCTGGGCGGGCACGCCGTCCGGCGGATCCTGCACCGTCGCCTCGAAACGCTGGCCGGTCGCCGTCGACGTGGACAGGCTGGTGACGAGGTAGACCAACTCCAGCGGCACATTCTCCCGCACCGGCGACAAGCCATCCCGCAAGCGCAGGTCGATGCGTGCCAGCGCCAGGCCGGACCCCGCCGCGAAAGCCGCGATCGCCAGCAAAACAGCCAAGCCGCGAAGCCCCCGGCGCTTCCGCCACGCCCGCCCCCACACGGCGCACGCCCCCGGCACCGCCACGCCCGCGAGTACCGAGACCCAGGCCGGCGGCACCGCCGGCAGCCCATGCACCCATGCGGTGCCCAGCACGAACGCCACCAACGCGAAACGCAGCATGTCCTTCCTCCGGCCCAAGGCCAGGATGGTAGGCATGCCGGGACCGCCGCGCAGCCCCCGCTGGGATGAATCTGTCCGGAATTCGCCGCGGCGCTCAGGCCGCCAGTGCCTCGCCCAGGCGCGGCAACACCCGGCGCGCATTGGCGGACGTGGCCGCGGCGACCGCCTCCGCCGGCAGGCCGCGCAGTTCGCCCAGGACCGCCGCGATGCGCGGCAGTTCCCCCGGTTCGTTGCGCCGATCCTCGCGCGGCAGCCAGGCCGGCGGGATGTCGGGCGCATCGGTCTCCAGCACCAGCGCGGCCAGGTCCATCCCGGCCGCGAGCCGGCGGATGTTGCGTGAACGTTCGAAGGTCATTTCCCCGCCCAGGCCCAGCGCGAACCCATGCGCGACGAACAGATCGGCCTGCTGGCGGCTGCCGTTGAAAGCATGGGCGATGCCGCCCGGCACCTCCACGCGCCGCAGGTATTTCAACAGCACGTCCTGCGACCGGCGCACGTGCAGCAGCACGGGCAGCCCGAACTCGGCCGCCAGCTTGAGCTGCGCATGGTAGAAGCGCTCCTGGCGCTCGCGCTGTTCGCCCCGGGCGATGTCCTCGACGAAGAAATCCAGGCCGATCTCACCCACGGCGACGAAGCGCGGATCGCCCATGGCCTGCGCGACCGCGTCGCGCAGCCGGTCCAGGTCTTCGTCGGCGGCGTAGCGCACGTACATGGGATGAATGCCCAGCGCATAGGCGCCGCCCGGGATCGCCCGGGCAAGGTCGCGCACGGTGGAGAAATTGCCGCGCGCCACGGCCGGGATGACGATGCCAGCCACGCCTGCGGCGCGCGCCCGCTCGGCCACGTCCGGACGGTCGCGGTCGAACTCGGCCGCATCGAGATGGCAATGGGTATCGATCAGCATCGATCCACTTTACCGCCTCCGCCGTCCTAGGCGGGAGCTTCCTCGGCCAGCAGGCCGTCGGCCATCTTCAATTGCCGGTCGGCCAGCGCCGCCAGTTCGGCATCGTGGGTCACGATGACGAAGGCCATGTCCAGTTCCCGGTTCAGCCGCTTGAGCAGGCCGAACACCTCGCGCGCCGTGTGGCGGTCGAGGTTGCCGGTGGGTTCGTCGGCCAGCACGCACAGCGGCCGCGTCACCAGCGCGCGGGCCAGCGCCACGCGCTGGCGCTCGCCGCCGGACAACTGGCCGGGATGATGGCTGGCCCGCTGCGCCAGCCCGACCTGCTCGAGCATCTCGGCCGCGGCCCGACGGGCCTGCGCACGGTCCATGCGGCGCACGATCAGCGGCATCGCGACGTTGTCCAGCGCCGAAAACTCAGCCAGCAGATGGTGGAACTGGTAGACGAAACCCAGGCTGCGGTTGCGCGCCAGGCTGCGCTGCTTTTCGTTGAAGCCGGCCGCCGCCTGCCCGTCCAGCAGGACCTCGCCCGAGCTGGGCTGGTCCAGCAGTCCCAGCACATGCAGCAGCGTACTCTTGCCCGAGCCCGACGCCCCCACCAGAGCCACCATTTCGCCCTGGCGCACCCGCAGGTCCACGCCGCGCAGCACGGTGACACGCTCACCGCCTTCGGCATAGACCTTGGATATGCCTCGCCCTTCCAGCACCACGCGGCGATCAGTCATGGCGCAGCACCTCCGCCGGTTGCAGGCGCGAGGCGCGCCAACTGGGATACAAGGTGGCCAGGAACGACAGCACCAGCGACGTCACGCCGATGGTGACGATGTCGGACAGGCGCGGATCGGACGGCAGCTCGGTGATCAGGTAAATGTCGCGCGGCAGGAACTGGATGCCCAGCATATGCTCGATGGCGGGCACGATGACGTCGATGTTGTAGGCGATCAACGTGCCGCCCGCCACCCCCAGCAGGGTGCCGATGACGCCGATCAGCGCCCCCTGCACCACGAAGATGCGGGCGATCTCGGCCGGCGCGGCCCCCAGCGTGCGCAGGATGGCGATGTCCGCCTGCTTGTCGTTGACCGCCATGACCAGCGAGGACAGCAGGTTGAAGGCCGCCACGGCGATAATCAGCGCCAGGATCAGGAACATCATGCGCTTCTCGGTCTGCACGGCGGCGAACCAGGTGCGATTGTTGCGCGACCAGTCGGCCGCCGCGATGTTCGGCGGCAGCAACTGCGCCAGCTCGCGCGCCACCAGCGGCGCCTTCTGCATGTCGGCGATGCGCAGCCGCACCCCGCCGACGCCGCTGTCGCGGAACAGCCGCGCCGCGTCGTCCACGTTCACGAACGCGAGGCTGGAGTCGTATTCATAGTGTCCGGCCTCGAACACGCCCACCACGGTGAACTGCCGCATGCGGGGCGTGAAGCCGGCAGGCGTCACCGACCCCTGCGGCGCCAGCATCAGGACGGGATCGCCCAGCCCGACGCCCAGGCCCTGCGCCAGCGCACGGCCCAGTACCACGCCGTAGCTCCCGGGCTTCAAGGCGTCCAGCGAACCGGCCACCATGTTCTTGGCCACGTCGGACACATCGCGCTCGGCCTCGGGGTCGATGCCGCGCACCTGCACGCCGCGCAACACCTGGTCGCGGGCGATCATGGCCTGCGCCGCCACGTAGGGCGCCCCGGCCTGGACTTCGGGATTTTTCTTGACGAGCGCCGTGAGTTCGCGCCAGTTGGCCAACGCCGCGCCGCGCTCGCCGCCCACCGGATACAGCTCGATATGCGGCAGCACCGACAGCATGCGGTCGCGCACTTCTTTCTGGAAGCCGTTCATGACCGACAGCACGATGATCAGTGCCGCCACGCCCAGGCCTATGCCCGCCATGGAGCTGGCGGCAATGAAGGAAATGAAGCGATCGCGTCGCCGCCCGCGGCCGGCGCGCGTATAGCGCCAGCCTATCCAGAATTCGTAGGGTATCTTGAGCACGCGCGTATTATGGCAGAAGGCGACGGCCCGCACCGCACCGCCCCACCCCCTACAATACCGGCCATTCGGCCCGCCCCCCGCGGGCCCTGTATCCGGATCTGACCGCCGTGTCCGCCTCCTCCACCGCCCTGACCCTGCTGCTTCCCGGCCTGCTGACCGATGCCGCCATCGCGCCCGAGCTGGCGCGCCAGCTCTCGGACCAGCCCGCCGTGCGCACGCTGGTTGCCTGGCTGGGCGCCGCGCGGCCGGTCCAGCAGGCTTTCGACCCCTTCGAGGCCGGCTGCACCGCGCGGGAATACTGGTGGCTGCACCAGGCTGGCTATCGGCCGCCGGACGGCAGATACGGCGCGGGGCTCGCCCCCTTGCTGGCGCACGACCCGGAAGCCGGCCGGCCCGTCTGGCTGGCGGACCTGGCCCATATCCAGGTCGGCCGCGACGGCCTGGTCCTGACCGACCCCGCCGGACTGGATACCACGCGGGACGAAAGCGAGGCCTTGCTGGCCGCGGCCCGGCCGGCGCTGGATGAGCACGGGGCGACGGCCAGCGCCGTCGGCACGCGCCGCTGGCGCCTGGACCTGCCCGAGGGCGCCGCCCAGCATACCGGCACGCCAGAGGCCGTGGCCGGCGCCGCGCTGGACGCCTGGTGGCCGCGCTCGCCCCAGGCCCGCCCCTGGCGCAAGCTGGTCAACGAAATCCAGATGCACTGGCACGAGACGCCGGTCAATGCCGTCCGCGAAGCCCGGGGACTCGCCCCGGTCAACGCGTTGTGGCTGTACGGCGGCGCCGCGCCCTGGCTGCCCGACTGGCCCGCCGGCCGGCCATCCCTGCTGGCCGGCGGCGCGCCCTGGCTGCGCACGCTGGCCGAACGCGACGGGCTGCCCTGGCAGCCCGCGGCCGGGACGGCCACGGCGATCCAAGCCGGCGCGCGGGTGGAACTGGACGACCTGGCCGTGCCCGAGCGCACCGACGACTGGCGCGGCTGGCTGGACGCCGCCGCACGGCTGGACCGCGACTGGTTCGCCCCGGCCGAGGCGGCGCTGCGCGCCGGCTCGCTGCGACAACTGACCCTGGTGCTGCCGGCCCGCGAACGGCTGGTCACCCTGACAATAGAACGGCGGCCCGCCCTGCTGCGCTGGCTGCCCTCCCCCCGACATGACTGGAAACGCTGGTGGCTGCCCCAAGAATCCTGACCCGTCAGCCTGACCCGGCGGCCCTGCGCCGCCTGGAACTGGCCGGCATCCATCCCCTACTGGCCCGCCTGTGGGCGGCGCGCGGCGTGGCCGCGCCGCAGGAAACCGCGCCCGACTGGCAGGCCATGCTGGCCCCCTCGCTGCTGACCCACGCCGGCCGCGCCGCCGCCCTGCTGGCCGACGCCATCGCCACGCGCAAGCGGCTGCTGATCGTGGCCGACTACGACTGCGACGGCGCCACCGCCTGCGCCGTGGGCCTGCGCGGCCTGCGCGCCATGGGCGCCATGGTCGATTTCCTCGTGCCCAACCGTTTCGAGACCGGCTACGGCCTGTCGCCGGCGGTGGTCGACCTGGCCTGCGCCCATCCGGCCGGCAAGCCCGACATCCTGATCACGGTCGACAACGGCATCGCCAGCCTGGATGGCGTGGCGGCGGCCCGCGACGCCGGCATGCAGGTAGTGATCACCGACCACCACCTGCCCGGCGACGTCCTGCCCGACGCCCTGGCCATCGTCAATCCCAACCAGCCCGGCTGCGGCTTCCCGTCCAAGCACCTGGCCGGGGTCGGCGTCATCTTCTACCTGCTGCTGGCGCTGCGCGCCGAGCTGCGCCAGCGCGGCGCCTTCGGCGGCGACGGCGGGCCCAGGCTCGATGCCCTGACCGATCTCGTCGCCCTGGGCACCGTGGCCGACGTGGTCCGCCTGGACGCCAACAACCGCCTGCTGGTGGCGCAGGGCTTGAAGCGCATACGCGCCGGGCGCATGCAGCCCGGCCTGCGCGCGCTGTTCTCCGTAAGCGGCCGCCAGGCCCGCGAGGCCAGCACCTTCGACCTGGGCTTCGCCCTGGGCCCGCGCATCAACGCCGCCGGCCGCCTGGCCGACATGAGCCTGGGCATACGCTGCCTCGTCACCGACGACGAGGACGAAGCCCTGACGCTGGCGCGCGAACTCGACACCATGAACCGCGAGCGCCGCGAGATCGAGGCGGGCATGCGCGACCAGGCCCTGGCCTCGCTGGATGCTCTGCCCGCGGCCTCGGCGGCCAGCCTGTGCGTGTTCGACGCCTCCTGGCACCAAGGCGTGGTCGGCCTGGTGGCCTCGCGCCTGAAGGACCGTTTCTGGTGCCCGACCCTGGCCTTCGCGCCGGCCGGCGACGGCGAACTGCGCGGCTCGGGCCGCTCCGTGCCCGACGTACACCTGCGCGACGCGCTGGACCTCGTATCCAAGCGCTACCCCAGCCTGATCCGCAAGTTCGGCGGCCATGCCATGGCTGCCGGCCTGACCCTGCACGAGGCGGACTTCGCCGCCTTCGGGCCGGCCTTCGACGCCGCCGTGCGCGAACTGACGGGCCGCAGCCGCTTCGAACCGGCGCTGGAGACCGACGGTTCGCTGGAGACCGATTACGCCAACGCCGAGGTCGCCACCCTGCTGGACCAGCAGGTCTGGGGCGCGGGGTTCCCGGCCCCCGTGTTCGTCGATGCCTTCATCGTCCGCAACCAGCGCGTGGTGGGCGAAAAACACCTGAAGCTCGCCCTGGAGCGCGGCAGCCAGCGGTTCGACGCGATCTGGTTCGGCCACGCCGACGCCCTGCCGCCCGCCGTGGACCTGGCCTACCGCCTGGCCCTGAACAACTGGAACGGGATGGTGTCGGTGCAACTGGTGATCGAGCACGGCCAGGACGCCGCGCGCTGAATACCCCGCGCGGCCCGGCGGTGGGCGCCCAGCCTACGTTAAAATAATGGGTTACGCGAAAAATCACCTGGAATTCAGCATGGAAGCAGAACGCCTCAACCAACTCGAAGCCCAACTGCAGGACCTGGCTGCTCGCACCCAGGATCTACGGAGGTATCTTTGACTACGATGTCAAAGATGAACGCCTGCAGGTCGTAAACGCGGAGCTGGAAAGCGCCGACGTCTGGAACGACCCCAAGCACGCCCAGGACCTGGGCCGCGAAAAGAAGGCCCTGGAAACGATCGTCCAGACCATCAATGAGATCGACTCGGGCCTGCGCGACGCCACCGAGCTGTTCGAGATGGCCGCCGCCGACAGCGACGACGCCACGCTGGAATCCATCGTCGGCGATGCCGCGGGCATCGAGGAAAAAGTGGACGGACTGGAATTCCGCCGCATGTTCGCCAATCCGGCCGACCCGCTCAACTGCTTCCTGGACATCCAGGCCGGCGCCGGCGGCACCGAGGCGCAGGACTGGGCCTCCATGCTGCTCCGGCAGTACCTGAAGTACGCCGAGCGCAAAGGCTTCAAGGCCGAACTCATGGAAGAGTCCGAGGGCGAAGTGGCCGGCATCAAGTCCGCCACCATCAAGATCGAGGGCGAGTACGCCTTCGGCTACCTGCGCACCGAGACCGGCGTACACCGCCTGGTGCGCAAGAGCCCCTTCGACTCGTCCGGCGGCCGCCACACCTCGTTCGCCAGTGTGTTCGTCTACCCGGAAGTCGATGATTCCTTCGAGATCGAGGTCAACCCCGCCGACATCCGCGTGGACACCTTCCGCGCGTCGGGCGCGGGCGGCCAGCACATCAACAAGACCGACTCCGCGGTGCGGATGACCCACGTCCCCACGGGCATCGTCGTGCAGTGCCAGAACGATCGTTCGCAGCACCGCAACCGCGCCGAGGCGATGCAGATGCTGAAATCCAAGCTGTTCGAGCTGGAAATGCGCAAACGCATGGCCGAGCAGCAGAAGCTCGAGGACTCCAAGACCGACGTGGGCTGGGGCCATCAGATCCGTTCATACGTGCTGGACCAGAGCCGCATCAAGGATTTGCGCACCAACCTCGAAATCTCCAACACCCAGAAGGTGCTCGATGGCGACCTCGATCCCTTCATCGAAGCCAGCCTGAAACAAGGCGTCTGACCGGCCCCGGGGAGCGCGGCGACGTCGCCCCCCCGACCTCGCCGACATCCGACATTACTGACACGATAGCCATCATGACCGACAACCGGCCCACCGCCAACGAACCCGCGCAAGACGAAAACCAGATCATCGCCGAACGGCGCGCCAAGCTCGCCCGCCTGCGCGAAGCCGGGCCGGCCTTCCCCAACGACTTCGTGCCCGCCGACCGCGCGGCCGCGTTGCACGCGGCGCATGACGGCACCGAAAAAGAAGCGCTGGACGCCACCGACATCTCCGCCAGCGTCGGCGGCCGCATGATGCTCAAGCGCGTCATGGGCAAGGCCAGCTTCGCCACCCTGCAGGACGCCACCGGCCGCATCCAGATCTACCTGAGCAAGGAGCTCGTCGGCGAGGAGGTCTACAACGCCTTCAAGCACTGGGACATCGGCGACATCCTGGGCGTGCGCGGCAAGGTCTTCAAGACCAACAAGGGCGAGCTGTCGATCCAGGCCACCGAAGTGCGGCTCCTGACCAAGTCGCTGCGCCCCCTGCCCGACAAGTTCCACGGCATCTCCGACCAGGAAATGCGCTACCGCCAGCGCTACGTCGACCTCGTCATGACCGAGTCGACGCGCAACACTTTCGTGGCGCGCAGCCGCGCCATCGCCTCCATCCGCCGCCTGATGACCGAGGCCGGCTTCCTGGAGGTGGAAACGCCCATGCTGCACGCCATCCCCGGCGGCGCCGCGGCCAAGCCCTTCACGACCCACCACAACGCGCTGGACATGCCCATGTACCTGCGCATCGCGCCCGAGCTCTATCTCAAGCGCCTGATCGTGGGCGGCTTCGAGCGCGTGTTCGAGCTGAACCGCAACTTCCGCAACGAAGGCGTCAGCCCCCGGCACAACCCGGAATTCACCATGATGGAGTTCTACGCGGCCTACGGCGACTACCGCTGGCTGATGGACTTCACCGAGCAGATCATCCGCCAGGCCGCCATCGACGCCACCGGCAACGCCAAGGTGACCTACCAGGGCCGCGAAGTGGACCTGTCGCAGCCCTTCGACCGGCTGACCATCAGCGAGGCCATCCACAAGTATGCCGAGCCCGGCTACACCGACGAGCAGTTGAACGACGAAGCCTTCGTCCGCGCGGAACTCAAGCGGCTGGGCGCCCACGTGGAAGGCCCGCAACTGGCTCGTGCCGGCCTGGGCGCGCTGCAACTGGCCCTGTTCGAGGAGACGGCGGAAGCCAAGCTGTGGCAGCCGACCTACATCATCGACTATCCGGTGGAAGTGTCGCCGCTGGCGCGCGGCTCGGACACCCGCCCGGGCATCACCGAGCGCTTCGAGTTGTTCATGGTCGGGCGCGAGATCGCCAACGGGTTCTCGGAGCTGAACGATGCCGAAGACCAGGCGGAGCGATTCCGCAAGCAGGTCGAGGCCAAGGACGCCGGCGATGAAGAAGCCATGTACTACGACGCCGACTACATCCGGGCGCTGGAATACGGCATGCCTCCGACGGCCGGCTGCGGCATCGGGATCGACCGGCTGGTGATGCTGCTGACCGACAGCCCGAGCATCCGGGACGTGATCCTGTTCCCGCACTTGCGGCCGGAGGATTGAGGAACGGCGTCCTTGAATGCACCGGCCAGGCCGTTCATGCGTTTCGCATGAGCGCGCCGAACCGATCGATGTCCACGTTGCCTCCGCTGACCAGCACGCCTATGCGCTTGCCCCGCAGTTGCTGCTTCATGGACCGCGCGGCGGCGAAACCCAGGCAGCCGGTAGGTTCGACGACAAGCTTCATCCGTTCCGCCAGGAACCGCATGCATGCGGTCAGTTCTTCGTCGCGGGCCGTCAGGATGTCATCCACGTCGCGCCGGATGATGGCGAAGGTCAGCAAGCCCAGGTGCTGGGTCTGCGCGCCGTCGGCGATCGTCTGCGGCGTATCGATGTGGACGATCTCGCCCGACCGGAACGAACGCTGGCCATCATTGCCCGCCTCCGGCTCCACCCCGTAGAGCTTGCAGCCGGGCGCCAACGCACGGGTCGACAGCGCCGAGCCCGACAGCAGCCCTCCGCCGCCCAGCGGTACGAACAAGGCGTCGAGTTCGCCAGCCTCCTCGAACAGCTCCTTGACGGCCGTCCCCTGCCCGGCGATCACGTCTTCGTGGTCGTAGGGGGGGATCAGCGTGAGCCCGTGCTCGCGGGCAAGATCCTGGCCGATCTGTTCGCGGTCCTCGGTGTAGCGGTCGTAGGTCACGACGCGGCCGCCGTAGCCCCGCGTCGCATCCATCTTCGCCGCGGGCGCGTCCAGCGGCATCAGGATCGTGGCGGGAATGCCCAGCAGCCTGGCCGACAACGCAACCGCCTGCGCATGGTTGCCCGACGAAAACGCCACCACCCCCGCCTTGCGCTGCGCCTCGCTGAACTTCGATAGGGCGTTGAACGCCCCGCGGAACTTGAACGCGCCCATGCGCTGCAGGTTCTCGCACTTGAAAAACACGTCCGCCTCGAATGCCTCGTTGACCGTTCGGGAGGTCATGACCGGCGTCCTGTGCGCGTGGCCCTCGATACGCCGGGCCGCGGCTTGGACGTCTTCATAGGTGGGAAGGGCAATGGTGCTCATGGTTCCATCCAATCACGTTGCATTCAGAGGCGTTGCCAATCCAGTCGTCGCTCCGCCCCACGTCGCCTTGGCGCGCCATGCCGCACCGCGCGGTTTCTCGAACACAGCCGCATGCTCCTGGTACAGTGCGATGACGTTCCCGGCCAGTGAGGCGGACATTCCGGGCCTTGTCAGTGGCAGCCGGAACAATCTTAGCCAATGACGGGAACGGAACCAAATGGAGGTCCCATGGATACGCCACGCCGACCGCGCCTTCTCCCCCTGGCCGCCCTCCTGCTGTCCTGCCTGGCAACCTGCGCCGCCCTGGCGGCCTCCCCTGCCCCCGCCTACCCCGACGCCGACGCCAGCGACCCCGCCAGGCTCGGCTGGATGGTCGGCTCGCCCCCTCCGCCGGACCGCATCCTGCGCTTCGACGACGGCTCGTACTTCCGCTTTCCGGCCCTGCGCTGGAGCGTCTCCCATTTCCGGCAGCTCATGCCCACGGTAAACGTCTCGCGCGGCCTGGGCGCCCCCGCGCCGCTGCCGCGCGCCTTGCGCGACGACATCGACGGCGTGCGCTTCCAGCCGCTGGGTTCCAACCGGACCATGACCTGGCAGGCATCGCTGAAAGCCAACTACACCGACGGCATCGTCGTATTGCACAAGGGGCGCATCGTCTACGAGCGCTACTTCGGGGTGCTCGACCCGCAGGGCCAGCATGGCGCGATGTCGGTCACCAAATCCTTCGTCGGTACGCTGGCCGCCATGCTCGTGGCCGAGGGCACTCTGGATCCGTCGCGCCGCGTTGCCGAATACGTGCCCGAACTGGCGTCGTCCGCCTTTGGCGACGCCACGGTCCGCCAGCTCATGGACATGACCACCGGCATCCGTTTCAGCGAGGACTACGCCGATCCCGACGCCGAGGTCTGGGCCCACGCGGCCGCCGGCAATCCGCTGCCCAAGCCCCAGGACTACACCGGCCCGCGCAGCTACTACGAGTTCCTGCAAACAGTGAAGCCCGAGGGCCGGCACGGCGCGGCCTTCCACTATCGCACGGCCAACACCGACGCGTTGGGCTGGGTGCTGGCCCGCGTCAGCGGCAAATCGGTCGCGCAATTGCTGTCGGAGCGCATCTGGAGCCGGCTGGGCGCCGAACAGGACGCCTACATGACGGTCGACTCGACCGGCACGCCGTTCGCGGGCGGGGGCCTGAACACGGGCCTGCGCGATCTCGCTCGCTTCGGCGAGATGATCCGGGACAATGGCTTCTTCAACGGCAGCCAGATCCTGCCCGCCGCCGCGGTGGCCGATATCCGGCGCGGCGGCGACCAGGCGGATTTCGCCCAGGCCGGCTACACGCTGCTGGCGGGCTGGACCTATCGCGACATGTGGTGGATCACGCACAACGCGCACGGCGCCTTCGCCGCGCGCGGCGTGCACGGACAGACCATCTACATCGACCCCAAGGCGGAAATGGTGATCGCGCGCTTCGCCTCGCATCCGTTGGCGGCGAACGCCGCCAACGACCCGACGTCGCTACCGGCTTACGACGCGCTGGCACGGCACCTGATGAAAACGCGCTGACCGCGGCGCCGGCTCAGCGGCCGGCGGGCGCCTTGCCCTTGCCGGCAGGCTTCCTGGAGGGCTTGGCGGCGTTCAGCGCCACCGCCGCGCGGATGAGCGCCATCAAGGCCGCTTCATCGATCTCGTCGCCTTCGCGCCAATCGATGGCGCGCCGCGTATTGCCATCCAGGCTGGCATTGAAAAGGCCCGTGGGATCCTCCAGCGCGGCCCCCTTGGCGAAGGTCATCTTCACGACCTCTTTGTAGGTCTCGCCGGTGCAGAGGATCCCGGCATGCGACCATACCGGCACGCCACGCCATTTCCATTCCTCGACCACCTCGGGATCGGCGCGCCTGATCAGCGCCCGTATCCTGGCCAGCATCGCGCCCCGCCAATCGCCCAGCTCGCGGATCCGGGCATCGATCAGGTCCGAGGGATTGCCTTGGATCGGGGCGTCGTCCATGGCCTTCAATCCGGGATTTCCGGCTCGACCAGCTTGGCCAGCTGAAGCAGCGATTCCTGCCAACCCAGGTAGCACATCTCCGTGGGAATGACCTCGGGAATGCCGGCCTGCACGATATCCAGATCGGTGCCGCAGGCCACCTGCTTGAGCACGACCGTGACCGCCATTTCCCCCGGCAGGTTGGGATCGTCGAACTTGTCGGTGTAGCGGATCTTCTGGAACGGGACCAGTTCCTGATACTCGCCGCCGAAGGAATGCGCGTTGCCGGACGTGAAGTTCCGGAAGGACATCTTGAACGTCCCGCCCACCTTCGCTTCCAGGTGGTGGACCTGGCAGGTGAAGCCATACGGCGGCAGCCACTTCGCCAGCGCGTCGGCCTCGACGAAGGCGCGATAGACCCGCTCGGGGGTGGCGCGCAGGACACGGTGGAGTCGGACAGTACCGGTAGCCATGGTGAATCTCCTTTCGTCTGGGTGGATACATACCTGCGACGAGTGGGAAACGCGGAAATCGACATCGGATTGATCAGTGAAAACCCTAGGGTGCGGACATGCCGTCAATCCCAGGCGCTGGCCTCCTGCTCGAACCCGCCCCGGCAGGGCTTGCCCACGCAGAAGCGGGGCCCGCTACGCCCTTGCCTGCTCCCGCAGATGATCCAGTACCTCGCGCGGGTCGCCCGTGAACACGATGCGCGCCGCCTTCAGCTTGCGCTGGTAGACGTACATCGGATCGTAGTAACCGGTCAACAGTTCCTCGATCCAGGCCCGGTGCGGTTCGACGTCCCCGCTGCGCGCCTGCCCCGCCAGGGCGGCATCCATGATTGTCGCGAGGCGCTGGTGCCGCTCGCCCCCCAGCCGCTTGCGGATGTTGTCCAGGCTTTCGCGCAGGCGCTGGCCGAACGACTCCACGCCCGCCTCCTCGCCATGGATGGCCACGAACTCGGCGCACAGGTCGACCACGTAGTCGCGCAGGATGCGCTCCACGCGATTCTCCAGGCTGTCCTCCAGCCAGACCACCGGATATTCCTGCATGCCCTGGAACAGGCTGACCGGCACGCTGCAACTGCCTATCGCGTGGCTCTCGTCCTCCAGGACGAAGCGGGCATGGCCGGCCGCCCTTTTCTTCAGGATATCGATCGCCAGCTCGTTCTCGAAACCGATCTGCGGCGGTTGCCCGGTGACATGCCTGCCGAAGCTCGATCCGCGATGATGGGCATGTCCTTCCAGGTCCAGCGCATGGTCCAGTTCGCGCAACACATCGGTCTTGCCCGTGCCCGTCATGCCGCCCAGCACGACGAAGCCGCACTCGGCCACGGCCCGCTCCAGCGTGTCCATCAGGAAGCCGCGCATGGCCTTGTAGCCACCCACCACGCGCGGATAGACGATGCCCGCCTCGTCGCGCAGCCACTGCTGGACGATCTGCGAACGCAGGCCACCGCGAAAACAATACAGGCTGCCCTGGGGGTGAGCGCGGGCGAAGGCCGCCCAGGCCTCGATCCGTTCGGTCTTGGTCTGGCCGCGGACCAGTTGATGGCCCAGCGCGATCGCGGCGTCCTGGCCATGCTGCTTGTAGCAGGTGCCGACTTTCTGCCGCTCGATGTCGGTCATCAGCGGCAGGTTGACGGCCCCCGGGAAGGCGCCCTTGCGGAATTCGATGGGCGCGCGAGTGTCCATCAAGGGCACGCCCCGCAGGAACAGCGCGCGATAGTCGTCGATGTCGCCGCGCATCACACCACGTCGACCGCGTAGTCCCGCCGTTCGATCAGTTCCCCGATGGGGTCCAGCGCCAATCCGCACTCGGCGGCCGCCGCCAGGAACTCGGCTTCGCCCTCGGGCGCCACCGCCACCAGCAGGCCGCCGCTGGTCTGCGGATCGCACAAGAGATCGATGCGGTCCTGGCCGATCGGAGCGATGCGCTGGCCGTAGCTGTCGAAATTGCGGCCGGTGCCGCCCGGCACGCAGCCTTCGGCCAGATAGTGCTCCACGCCCGGCAGGCGCGGCACCCTGGCGAACTCGATGCGGGCGCTGACGCCGCTGCCGTCGGCCATCTCCACCAGATGGCCCAGCAGGCCGAAGCCAGTGACGTCGGTCATGGCCTTGACGCCGGCCAGCCGGCCGAAGCGGCTGCCCGGCCGGTTCAACGTGCACATCCAGTCCCGCGCCAGGTTCACATCCTCGCGGCGCAGCTTCGACTTCTTCTCGGCCGTGGTCAGGATGCCGATGCCCAGCGGCTTGGTCAGGTACAGCTTGCAGCCGACGGTGCCGGTATCGTTGCGCTTGAGCCGGGCCTTGTCCACCACACCGGTCACGGCCAACCCGAAAATGGGCTCGGGAGCGTCGATGGAATGCCCGCCCGCCAACGGGATGCCCGCCGCGTCGCAGGCCGCCCGGCCGCCTCGCACCACCTCGCGCGCAACCTCGGGCGGCAGCAGGTTGACCGGCCAGCCCAGGATGGCGATGGCCAGCAGCGGATCGCCGCCCATCGCGTAGATGTCGCTGATGGCGTTGGTGGCGGCGATGCGGCCGAAATCGAAGGGATCGTCGACGATGGGCATGAAGAAATCCGTGGTCGACACGACACCGCGCTCGTCATCCAGGCCGTAGACCGCCGCGTCGTCGCGCGAGGCGTTGCCGACCCACAGGCGCGGGTCGAGATTCTGCGCGCCGCTGCCGGCCAGGATCACATCCAGGACCTTGGGCGATATCTTGCAGCCGCAGCCGGCCCCGTGGCTGTACTGCGTCAGGCGTATGGGAGTGCTCATGGATCGTTCGCAATGGCTTGATGGAGGCCATTCTAGAACACCCGTCCGGGCGACCCTGCGCCGCCCGGCGCCCCTTACTTCCTTTCCGGCATTGCCGACGAGTGATGGCTGGTGATCAGCCATTGTTGCCCGTCCCAGCGATAGGTATAGGTATAGCGAGCCTTGACCGCGGCCCCCGTCCGGGCGAAGGTGAAGGTGTACAGCCCCGAATCGACCGCGGTATTGCACCCCAGCGCGATGCGGCGCTCGTCGACCCGGCCCGCCGGCCGGTCCTCCAGGAAATGATGGAAGTAGTCCTCCTTGGCCTGCGCGCTGTAGCGGGGCTGGTTGGACATGGTGGGCAGCAGCACCGAATCCGGCGCGTAGTTGGCAACCACCCGATGCGGATCCCCGGTCTGCAGCGAGCGGTTCCACCGATCGAACAGGCCGGCGATCTCCTGCTCGCTGACGCCCTTGCAGCTTTCAAGGTGCGGCGCCAGCGCGCCCCCGGACACTCCCGGATTCGTGGCACAGCCGGCCAGCGCACTGGCCAGCACCGCCATTCCCAGACGTTTCATGATCTTCCCCCTTCTTTGTTTTATGGAAGTGAACGCTCAAGCATAGCGGAGAGCCGCCCAGGCCGTGGCGCGTCTCTACTGCCTCGTGATCAGGATCCGCCCCTACCCACCGATCCCTCTGCGCCCCCCACCCCACCTCAACTCCATGCGGATGACAGGACCTACCCCGCAAGCCACGGTGCAGGCCTGCTTCCGGCCCCCGGCCGGCCTGTGCGGGCGCATACGGAGCCGCCGGCGTTTGAGCGGTTGGCGGGGAAGCAAGGGCGCAGCTGTTTGAGCGCGGCTTTCAGGATAGCCCGGGGGGCTATCCTGGCGCGAGTTCTGCGCCCGCCCCGCCAACCGCTCAAACGCCGGGTAGTCCCGGCAAAGCCGGGACCGGCTTCGCTGCGCCCGCACAGGCCGGCCGGGGGCCGGAAGCAGGTCGTCTCAAGAACCAATCCTCCACCCGGCAGTCCAACCATCACTTGCATTTTTATGTCTTATATCTTATATAAGATATAGGATCTACCCTTATAGAAAGTCATCCGCCCCCCTACATCGCAACGACGCAACATAAGTGGTAGATTTAACCGGTTTTCCTTCGGAGCCCATCATGCCGCACAACACGTTCAAAACCCTGAAAGAGTTCAAGGTCGGCAGCAAAACCGGCCAGTATTATTCGCTTCCGGCGCTCGGCAAGGCCCTGGGCGTGGCGGTGGAGCGACTGCCCGTCTCCCTGCGCATCGTGCTGGAATCCGTCCTGCGCAACTGCGACGGCAAGAAAGTCACCGAAGAACACATCAAACAACTGGCCAACTGGAAGCCCAACGCCAGGCGTGAAGAGGAAATCCCCTTTGTCGTCGCCCGCGTCGTGCTCCAGGACTTCACCGGCGTTCCCCTGTTGGCCGACCTGGCCGCCATGCGCAACGTCGCCGCCAAGCTCGACAAGAATCCCAAGGCCATCGAACCCCTGGTTCCGGTGGATCTCGTCGTCGACCACTCCGTCATGATCGACGCCTACGGCACCAAGAATGCCCTCGACATCAACATGAAACTGGAATTCAAGCGCAACCACGAGCGCTACCAGTTCATGAAATGGGGCATGCAGGCCTTCGATACCTTCGGCGTGGTGCCCCCAGGTTTCGGCATCGTCCACCAGGTGAACCTCGAATACCTGGCGCGCGGCGTGCACAAGCGAGACAAGGTCTACTACCCTGACTCGCTGGTGGGCACCGACAGCCACACCACCATGATCAATGGCATCGGCGTGGTCGGCTGGGGGGTGGGCGGCATCGAGGCCGAGGCCGCCATGCTGGGCCAGCCCGTCTATATCCTGACTCCCGATGTCGTCGGCGTGGAACTCAAGGGCAAGCTGCGCGAAGGCGTCACCGCCACCGACCTGGTCCTGACCATCACCGAGATGCTGCGCCGCGAGAAGGTCGTCGGCAAGTTCGTCGAATTCTGTGGCCCGGGCACGGCCAGCCTGACCGTTTCCGAACGCGCCACCATCGGCAACATGGCGCCCGAGTACGGCGCCACCATGGGCTTTTTCCCGGTGGACGAGCGCACCATCGACTTCTTCAAGGGCACCGGCCGCACCAAGGAAGAAATCGACGCCTTCGAAGCCTACTACCGCACCCAGAAGATGTTCGGCGTGCCCAACGCCAAGGACATCGACTACACCAAGCTGCTGACGCTGGACCTGTCCACCGTCGCGCCCTCGCTGGCCGGCCCCAAGCGTCCCCAGGACCGCATCGAGATCGGCGACGTCAAGGCCACCTTCGGCGAACTGTTCAGCAAGCCGGTCGCCGAGAACGGTTTCTCGCAACCCGCGGCCAAGCTCGACCAGGTCTTCACGACCGACAACGGCCTTCCCATCCAGAACGGCGACATCCTGATCGCCGCCATCACCTCCTGCACCAACACGTCCAACCCCAGCGTGCTGCTGGCGGCGGGCCTGCTGGCCAAGAAGGCGGTGAAGGCCGGCCTCAAGGTCAAGCCGCACATCAAGACCTCGCTCGCCCCTGGATCCCGCGTCGTCACCGAATACCTCCGCAAGACCGACCTGCTGCCCTACCTGGAGCAGCTCGGCTTCGACGTGGCGGCCTATGGCTGCACGACCTGCATCGGCAACGCCGGCGACCTCGCGCCCGAATTGAACGACGTCATCACCAAGAACGACCTGGTGTGCGCGGCCGTGCTGTCGGGCAACCGCAACTTCGAGGCCCGCATCCACCCGAACATCAAGGCGAACTTCCTGGCCTCGCCGCCGCTGGTCGTGGCCTATGCCATCGCCGGCACCATGAAGCGCGACCTGATGACCGAGCCTGTGGGCCGCGGCACCAAGGGCGACGTCTACCTGGGCGACATCTGGCCCACCCAGGCGGAAGTCGAGAAACTGATGAAGTACGCCTTGGATCCCAAGGCGTTCAAGAGCAACTATGCCCAGGTCAAGAGCAACCCCGGCAAGCTGTGGCAGGACATCCAGGGCGTGGCCGGGCAGATCTACGACTGGCCCAAGTCGACCTACATCGCCGAACCCCCGTTCTTCGAGGACTTCACGATGGAGCCGGGCGCGGCCAACGCCGTGGTCAAGAACGCCCGGGCCCTGGGCCTGTTCGGCGACTCCATCACCACCGACCACATCTCGCCCGCCGGCTCGATCAAGGAAAGCTCGCCCGCGGGCAAGTATCTGCAAGCCAACGGCGTGATGAAGGCCGACTTCAACAGCTACGGCTCGCGCCGGGGCAATCACGAGGTCATGATGCGCGGCACCTTCGCCAACGTGCGCATCAAGAACCTGATGATCCCGCCCAATGCCGACGGCACGCGCGTCGAAGGCGGCATCACCCTGCACCAGCCCAGCGGCGAACAACTGTCGATCTACGACGCGGCCATGAAGTACATCGGCGAGGGCACGCCCACGGTGATCTTCGGCGGCGAGGAGTACGGCACGGGTTCGTCGCGCGACTGGGCCGCCAAGGGCACGCAATTGCTGGGCGTGAAGGCGGTCATCGCACGCAGCTTCGAGCGCATCCACCGCAGCAACCTGGTGGGCATGGGCGTGCTGCCGCTGCAATTCAAGGCGGGCGACAGCATCCAGTCCCTGAACATCACGGGTCGCGAGACCTATGACATCACCGGACTGGAGCACGGCATCAAGCCGCAGCAGGACGTGACGCTGACCATCCACTACGAGAACGGCACCAGCAAGCAGGTCCCGCTGCTGCTGCGCATTGATACGCCCATTGAAGTGGATTACTACAACCACGGCGGTATCCTGCCCTTCGTCCTGCGCCAGTTGCTGGCAGCCTGAAGCCGGCGGCCCCCCCGGGGCCGCCCCCGAGGCCTGCGCTTGCGGTGCCCCGCGGCACCTGGCGCGGGCCTCGCCGCGTCTGCGCAAGCCACGTCCGGCCACGCTCCGCCGCGAGACGTTTCGGGCCGCACGGTTGCCAGCCCCCTCCCAACGAGACATCCATGCCACGCCAAATCCTCGAAGGCATCCGCATCCTGGAACTGGGCCAGTTGATCGCCGGTCCGTTCGCCGCCAAGACACTGGCCGACTTCGGCGCCGAAATCATCAAGATCGAACCGCCCGGCCAGGGCGACCCGCTGCGCAAGTGGCGCATGCTGCACGAAGGCACCTCGGTCTGGTGGGAAGCCCAGTCGCGCGGCAAGCAGTCCGTGTGCGTGGACCTGCGCCAGCCTGAAGGACAGGAGCTGGTGCGCAGGCTGGCCACGCAGGCCGACGTGCTGATCGAGAATTTTCGCCCCGGCGCCATGGAAAAATGGGGCCTGTCGTGGGACGCCCTGCACGCGCTCAATCCCCGCCTGATCATGCTGCGCGTGTCGGGCTACGGCCAGACCGGCACCAAACGCGACGAACCGGGTTTTGCCGCGATCGGCGAGGCCATGGCCGGCTTGCGCTACCTGACCGGCGAACCGGGACGCCCGCCCGTGCGCGCGGGTTTGTCGCTGGGCGACACGATCGCCGGCCTGCATGGCGCGATGGGCGTGCTGCTGGCGCTGTACGACCGCGACGCGCGCGGCGGCCAGGGGCAGATGATCGATACCGCGCTGTACGAAAGCGTATTCAACCTGAGCGAAAGCCTGCTGCCCGAGTATTCGGTGTTCGGCGCCGTGCGCCAGCCTGCCGGCGGCGCCCTGCCCGGCATCGCGCCCTCGAACGCCTATCCCTGCGCCGATGGCGAATACGTGCTGATCGCCGGCAACGGCGACGGCATCTTCGTGCGCCTGATGCGGCGCATGGGACGCGACGACCTGGCCCAGGACCCCGGCCTTGCCCGCAACGACGGCCGCGCGCAGCGCGCGACGGAACTGGACGAGGCCATCGGCGCCTGGACCCGCACGCTGGACAGCGGCGCGGTGCTGGCGGCGCTGCGCGAGGCCGACGTCCCCGCCGGCCGCATCTACAATGCCCGCGACATCGCCCAGGACCCGCACTACCGCGCCCGGGACATGATCCAGGAGGTCACGTCCGCCAACGGCCTGAAAGTCGAGATGCCCGGCATCGTGCCCAAGCTGTCCGCGCATCCGGGCGCCATCCGCCACCGCGCGCCGACCCTGGGCGAACACACCGATGCCGTGCTGCGCGGCGCGGGCCTGGACGACGAGGCGTTGCGGACACTGCGCGGCAAGGGAGTGATCGCATGATCGAGATCAACGAGGTCGGGCCGCGCGACGGGCTGCAGATCGAGCCAGCCTTCGTCCCCACCGACGACAAGGTCGCGCTGGTCGATGCGCTGTCCGACTGCGGCTTCGCCCGCATCGAGGTCACCAGCTTCACCTCGGCCCGGGCCATTCCCGCGCTGGCCGACGCCGAGGCCGTCATGCGGCGCATCCGCCGCCGGCCCGGCGTGATCTACACCTGCCTGGTGCCCAACCTGCGCGGCATGGAACGCGCGCTGGACAGCGGCGCCGACGCGCTCAACCTGGTGATGTCGGTCAGCGAGACCCACAACCAGGCCAACCTGCGGATGACGCGCGAGCAATCCACGGCCCAGCTGCTGGCCATGCTCGAGCGCGCCGGGCAGGCCGGCGTGCCCTGCAACGTATCGTTGTCCACCACGTTCGGCTGCCCGTTCGAGGGCGACATCGCGCCATCCGAGGCAGGTCGGCTGGCGCGGCTTTTCGCTGGCGCCGGCGCCGCCGGGATCACGCTTTGCGACACCACGGGCATGGCCTACCCCACGCAGGTGGCGGATCTGGCGGCATCGCTGGCCACCGCCCTGCCCGCCTCGGCCCCCTTGACCCTGCATCTGCACAACACCCGCGGCATGGCGCTGGCCAACGCGCTGGCGGCCTGGCAGGCCGGCATGCGCCGTTTCGACGCCGCCGTGGGCGGCCTGGGAGGCTGCCCCTACGCGCCGGGCGCCAGCGGCAACGCCAGCACCGAGGAACTCGTCCACATGTTCGCCTGCATGGGCGTGGACACCGGCGTCTCGCTCGCCCCGCTGATGGAGATCGTGGCCACGCTGCCCGGGCTGGTGAAACGCGAAGTGCCCAGCCAATTGCTGGCCGCGGGACCGCGCCTGCGCACTCATCCCGCGCCGGGGAGATAAACTAGCGGATTCACACCATCCTTTCGTCAGCCGCGACCCCTCTATGGCCCGTTCCCGCAGCACATCCTCCTCCCGCCTCAATCGCGATGCCGAAAAACTCGTCTCGCTGTCCCTGTCGCTCAACGGCTCGGGCAGCCGGGTCGAGGACCGCTACTGGGAGGGGGAACTGGGCGCGCTGCTGGAAAAGCTCATGCACGGCGGGCAGGACACCGCCATCGAGGCCGCGCTCGAAGTCCTGTACCAGCACAACGCCGGCGCCTACGAGATCCTGGTCGAGCAGGCCGAGACCCTGTCGGAATCGCTCACGCTGCAGAAGGAAGGCGCGGACCACGACGTGCTGCTGGTGGTCGCGCCGGTGGTGGCCTGGACCCGCTTCAGCATTCCCTACGGTCCCATACGCCTCGGCCTGCTGGACGCACTGAAGGCCCAGTTGCACGGCCATATCCTGGCCGCCGATGTGCGCCTGGCCATGGCGCCTGAACTCTACAGCGTGGACCAGATGCCGCGCTCGTTCAGCGCCACCCGGCTATGGCTGAACCGCCTGGGCGCCCAGGCACTGGGGCTGACGCTGCCCCGCATGCCCGCCACCGACAGCGCCACCGAGGTCGCGAACCTGCTGGCCGACACCCGCTACGTCGTGGCGGCCGTCGCCGTGCCACGGGGGGCTCCGGTATTTCGCTGGCAGGAGAACCCTGGCAAACCCGAGCACACGCGCGAAAGCTGCCTGGCGCAATGGGAGGCCCAGGCCACGCCGCTGTTCGCCGACCTGCTGCCGGGCTGCGGCTTCGAATGCCTGCTGCCCGATGCCTATTACGTCAACAACCGCGAGGCCGACCGGCGCGTGCGGCCGTTGTCGCTACGCGCGGCGGTCGCCTGGCTGGAAGCCACGCTGGAACTCGCGCCCGACCAATTGCGTGCCGTCATCGCCGCCTGCGGCGAGACCGAGGTCGAGGAATACCGGATCGGCTTCACCCAGCGCCAAAGCAACGATGTCATCTATGGCTCGGCCTGGCCGTTGTTCGGCCGGGACGACGACAATCCCGACACCCCGGCCATGGACGTGATCGCCGACCAGTTGCGGGAACTGGGCGTGACCGACCTGCGCAAGTTGCAGGGCCTGCTGCCCCTGGATTTCTGCGACGACTGCGGCGCGCCGTATTTCCCCAACCCGCTGGGGGAAATGGTCCACGCCGAGCCTCCCGAGGACGCCGACACCGGTCCCGCCCATTTCCACTGAGCGGGACACGGCAGGCGTTCAGGCCGCGCGCGGGCTCGCCTCGGACGCCTCCTCGGGACGGCTGGCATAACGCCGCGCCAGCACCGCGCACACCATCAGCTGCATCTGGTGGAAGATCATGAGGGGCAACACGATGGCACCGGCCGCGCTGCTGGACAGCAGCACCTTGGCCATGGGGATGCCTGTCGCCAGGCTTTTCTTGGATCCGCAGAAGACGATGGTGATTTCGTCTTCCTTCGAGAACCCCAGCGCGCGGCTGATGACCGTGGTGGCCAGCAGCGCCGCGGCCAGGATCACCGCGCAGGCCACCAGCACGCCAGCCAGCGTCGCGGTCGAGGTCTGGTGCCAGAGGCCGCCCACCACAGCCTCGCTGAAGGCCGAATAGACCACCAACAGGATCGAACCCTGGTCCACATATTTGAGCACCGCGCGATGCCGCGCGACCCAGCCGCCTATCCAGCGGCGCATCACCTGCCCCGCCACGAAGGGCAGCAGCAGCTGCACCAGGATCTTGCCCACCGCATCGAACGAGAAAGCCGCCTCGCCCGCGGTGCTCATCATCAGCTTGACCAGCACCGGCGTCAGGAAGATGCCCAGCAGGCTGGAGGCCGAGGCGCTGCAGATGGCCGCCGGGATGTTGCCGCGCGCGATGGACGTCAGCGCGATGGCCGACTGCACCGTGGCCGGCAAGGCGCACAGGAACAGGATACCCAGGTACAGATCGGGGGTGACCAGCGGCGCCAGGAGCGGCTTGAACGCCATCCCCAGGAGGGGAAACATGACGAAGGTAAAGGCGAAGATCAGCAGATGCAGCCGCCAGTGGGTGGCGCCCGCGACGATGGCCTCGCGCGACAACTTGGCGCCGTGCAGGAAGAACAGCAGTCCGATGGCGATATTGGTGACCCAGTCGAACACCACGGCCGTCTGCCCGGAACATGGCAGGAAGCTGGCAAGCGTGACGACGACGATGAGGCTGAGTGTGAAATTGTCTGGCAGGAAGCGTGGACGAGTCATGGGAAGGGCCGAGAAACAAAGGAAACTTGCGCCCGGCGCCGGGCATGAGGCCTCGCGGCGCCTCCGGACGAAGCCGGTCGCTGGTCCCGCCGCAGCGGCATGGCGCGCTGGCGGCCAGCGGCCGGAGGGCGGATCCGGCCAAGGGTAAACACGGATTATCGTCCTTTGTCGACCCCCTGCCCAGCCCGCAGTCGGTGCATCTGTTGTGCGCCACGGTCAAAGATCCACGCCCGTATCCCTCCCGCAACGGAGGCCTGTGGACCACGAGCGATGGTCTTTGCCGCATAATCGCAGCGAATTCGACCTCTTTCCGGAGTCCCGCATGACCGACCCGATCGCCAAGCCGGCCCAGCAGCCTATCCAGGTCTACTCGTGGCCGACGCCCAATGGCCACAAAGTGCACATCATGCTTGAGGAGTGCAAGCTTCCCTACGAGGTCACGGGAATCAACATCGGGGCCGGCGACCAGTTCAAGGAAGAATTCCTGGCCGTCAGCCCCAACAACAAGATACCCGCCATCGTCGACCCCGACGGGCCCGACGGCAAACCGATCTCGCTGTTCGAGTCGGGCGCCATCCTGGTCTACCTGGCCGGCAAGACCGGCAAGTTCCTGGGCAAGACCGACCGCGAACGCTACAACACGCTGCAATGGCTGATGTTCCAGATGGGCGGCGTCGGCCCCATGTTCGGCCAGGCCCATCATTTCCGGCTGTACGCGCCCGAGCGCATCGAATACGCCACCAACCGCTACACCAACGAAGCCCGGCGGCTGTACAGCGTCATGGACAAGCAACTGTCGCGCCAGGCCTTCCTGGCGGGACGCGCCTATACCATCGCCGACATCGCCACCTGGCCCTGGACCCGCTCGCACACCAACCAGGGCGTGGACCTGGCGGACTTCCCCAACGTCAAACGCTGGTTCGACGAGATCCACGCCCGCCCGGCCGTGCAGCGCGGCATCCAGGTCCTGGCCGACCAGCGCAAGCCGCAGGACGCCACCGCGAAGGAGAACCTGTTCGGCGCCACGCAGTACCAGCGCCGCTGATACGCCTGGGGCGCCCGGCCAGGCCGCCGCGCCGCGACCCTCAGGCCAGCCAGACGCCCAGCACCGGTGCCAGCAGCACCATCGCCAGGCCGCTGAATATCATCAGGAGGCTGGCCATCACGCCGGCCTCCTCGCCCAGTTCCCGCGCCCTGGCGGTGCCCAGCGCATGGGCCGCCGCGCCGTAGGATGCGCCACTGGCCAGTCCCGAGCGGCGCGGCATCAGGGCCAGGATCAACTCGCCGGTCAGCATGCCGGCCAGTCCGGTGAAAACCACGAACATCGCCGCCAGGTCGGCGTTGCCGCCGAAACGGTCCGCCGTGGCCAGGGCGAAAGGCGTGGACACCGAGCGCACCAGCAGACTGTGGGCGACCTCGGGCGCCAGATGGAAGGCCCGCGCCAGCCACCAGGAGCTCGCCAGGGCCGCCGTCACGCCTGCCACCGTGCCCACGGCCAGGGCCGGCCACAGCTCCCGGATCAGGCGCCGGTACTGGTAGATCGGTACCGCGAACGCGACCGTGGCCGGGCCCAGAAACCACAGCAGCACGCGCGTGTCGGCCGTGTACTCGTCCAGGGGAATGCCCGTGGCCAGCAACAGGCCCAGCAGCGCGAGGGGGGTCAGCAGGATGGGATGCGTCCAGAACCGCGGGTGGCGGGCATAGAGCAGCTTGTTCAGGTAGTACAGGGCGACCGTGGTCACCACGCACAGGACGATGATCATGGCGCCACCTTCGCCGGGGTGCCGACACGGCGCCGCCGGGCGATCCATTCCACGGTCACGGCGGTGACCAGCATGACGCAGGCATTGCCCAGCACGATGACCGCGGCCAGCTTCAATCCGTCGGTCCTGAGCAGGTCCTGGTAGCGCACCATCGCGACGACGGCAGGAATGAAGAACACCAGCATATCGGCCAGCAGCCATTGCGCGCCCTGGTCGATGCGGTGAAGCGGCAGGCGGCCGCTCAGCAGCAGCGCCAGCACGGCGAACAGGCCCACCACTCCGCCGGGGATGGGCAGGCCGGCCCAGCGCACGGCGCTATCGGCGGCCCACCAGACGGCGACCAGGGCCAGGACTTGCGAGACGCGTACGGCGAGGGAAGAAAACAGAGAACGTTGCATGGTGGATCTACGGGTATACCCGCAATTCTAGGCAAACCCCTCACATTTATAAAATGAATAAAATCCATATGGAAAATTCCAATATGGAATGATATGGATTTGCGTGCCCTGCGGTACTTCGTCGAAGTCATCCAGCGCCAGAGCTATACGGCCGCCGCGCGGGCGCTATTCGTCACCCAGCCCACGGTCAGCAAGATGATCCGGCAACTGGAGGACGAATTGGGCACCCCCGTACTGCGCAAGCTCGGCCGCCGCATCGAACCCACCGACACCGGCCGCATCGTGCTGGAACGCGGCCGGCAACTGCTGGCCTTGCATGCCCAGTTGCAGGCCGAACTGTCCGACGTGCGGCAGGCCGCCCGGGGCGAACTGGTCGTCGGCACGCCGCCGCTGGCGCACCACCTCCTGGCGCCCCTGCTTACGCGCTTCCACCAGGACTATCCCGGGGTCGAACTGAGGCTGTTCGAGCGTGGCTCGCGCTCGGTCGAGGATGAACTGAAATCGGGCACGCTCGAGATCGGCGCCATGCTGCTGCCGGCGGACGAGAAGGAATACGACACCCTGCCCATCTGCAACTTCCCCCTGCGCCTGATCGTGCCCGCATCGTCGCACTGGGCCGGCCGCGAACAGGTCCGGCTGGACGAACTGGCCGCCGAATCCTTCATCTTCTACGGCGAAGGTTTCATGCTGAACGAGGTGGTCCACGCCGCCTGCGTCCAGGCGGGCTTCACGCCGCGGATCGCCGGCCGCAGCAGCCAATGGGATTTCATTGCGTCCATGGTGGCCGCCGGCGTCGGACTCGCACTGCTGCCGGAACTGTTCAGCCGCCAGCTGGACCGCTCCCGGCTGGCCGTGGTCCCGCTGGAAGATCCCCAGTTGTGGTGGCACCTGGCCTTTGCCTGGCGCCGCGGCCGCTACCTGTCGTTCGCCGCGCGCGCCTGGCTGGACCTGGCCCGCCGCATGCTGCCCGGCGACGGCCGCGCCACGGGCGATAATGCCCGTCTTTGGGACGAGGAAAACCGCTGATGCGCGCCGACATCTTCTGCCGCGTGATCGACAACTACGGCGATATCGGCGTGTGCTGGCGCCTGGCCCGCCAACTGGCGCGGGAACACGGCTGGCGGGTGCGCCTGTGGGTGGACGACCTGCCCGTCATGGCACGGCTCGCGCCCCGCATCGATCCCAGGGCGGCGGCGCAACGCGCCGACGGCGTGGACATCGTCCATTGGACCCGCCCGGCGCCGCCGCTGGAGCCGGGCGACGCGGTCATCGAAGCCTTCGCCTGCGACCCGCCCGCCGAATTCGTCCAACGCATGCGGGACCGGGTCCGCCCGCCCGTCTGGGTCAACCTGGAATACCTCAGCGCCGAAGAGTGGGTCGAGAACTGCCACGCCCTGCCCTCGCTCCAGCCGGACGGCCTGCGCAAATACTTCTTCTTTCCCGGGTTCACGCCCGCGACCGGCGGACTGCTGCGCGAGCGCGGCCTGCTGGCCGAACGCGATGCGCTGCAGGCCGACCCGGCCATCCGGGCCGCCTTCCTGCGCGGCGCCGGCCTGCCCCAGCCCGACCCAGGCGAACGTCTGGTCACCCTGTTCTGCTATCCCGACGCTCCCGCATCCGCCCTGGCCGACAGGCTGGCCAACGGCGACACGCCCACGCTGCTGGCCATCCCGCCCGGCGTCGCCCCCTACCTGACCGAGTCCGCGCGCGGCCGCCTGCGCATCGCGCGGGCTCCTTTCCTGCCCCAGGCCGACTACGACCGCCTGCTCTGGAGCGCCGACCTGAACTTCGTCCGGGGCGAGGACTCCTTCATCCGCGCCCAATGGGCCGGCCGGCCCATGGTCTGGCACATCTACCCGCAGGCCGAGGCCGCCCATGTCGACAAGCTGCACGCCTGGCTGCGGCGCTACCCGGCGCCGGAAGCAGCCCGGGCGCTGCAGACCGCCTGGAACGGCGATGCCGGAGCGGCCCGCTTCCCGCAATCGCTGGCCGAGTCGTTGGCGCCGGCGGTTTTCGAAACCTGGCGGCAGGCCGCCCGCGGCTGGAGCGACACCCTGGCGGCCCAACCCGACCTGGCCACACAATTGGCCGATTTCTGCATGGCACGACAGGAAAACCAGGCTTGACGCTAGCTGAAATACCCAGTCCCGAGCTATACTAATTGGCTGCACAGGCCATTATGGCCGTCTTTGGACATCGCGGCGCCCGCGCCGGCTGTCACTAGCATCTCCTCCCCTAAGGTTGCTCCAGCATGAAAATCGCTCAGGAACTGCGCGTCGGCAACGTCATCATGGTCGGCAAGGATCCCCTGGTCGTCCTGAAGGCCGAATACAACAAATCCGGCCGCAACGCCGCCGTCGTCAAGATGAAGCTCAAGAACCTGCTGACCGGTTCGGGCACGGAATCCGTCTACAAGGCCGACGAAAAATTCGAGATCCTGGTGCTCGAGCGCCGCGAGTGCACCTACTCGTACTTCGCCGATCCCATGTATGTCTTCATGGACACCGAGTACAACCAGTACGAGGTCGAGGCCGAGAGCATGGGCGACGCCCTGCACTACCTGGAAGAAGGCATGCCCGTCGAGGTGGTCTTCTACGAAGGCCGCGCGATCTCGGTGGAAATGCCCACCATCGTCGTGCGCGAGATCGTCTACACCGAACCCGCCGTGCGCGGCGACACCTCGGGCAAGGTCATGAAGCCCGCCAAGGTCAACACCGGCTACGAACTGCCGGTGCCGCTGTTCTGCGAAATCGGCGACAAGATCGAGATCGACACCCGCACGGGCGAGTACCGTAGCAGGGTGAAATAACCCCCCCCTACGCGCTTACGCGCGCCCCCCAGGGGGCGTCGAAGTGGACCGGCGAAGCCGGATCCACTTCGACTCGTCTTTCTTGGGGGCCTGTGGCCCCCTCTCCCCCATAGTTTCGTCTATTGGTTTGCTTGCGCTTTTTTGGCGCAGGGCAGGCGCAGGTTCGCCCCGCTTTGCGGGACGAACAACGTCGTTATTGCAGGCGGTCGTCGTCCAGGAGGGCGGGGATGGGGGCTACGGCTATGCCTTCCTCAGTCAGGGATCGGCGCTCTTCCTGGGTGGCCACGCCGCGAATGGGGCGTTCGGGAGCGTCGCCATGGTGGATGCGGCGGGCTTCGGTGGCGAAGCGTTCGCCTACGTTTTCGGTCTGGCGCAGGGCCTCGCGCAGTTGCTGCAACATGGCGGCCTGCATGTCGGGGGACATGGGGGCCTTGCCCGGCTCACGGGAAGCCGGCGCGGCCGGCGCCTTGCTGCCCGATACATTCAGCATGGGCGCCGACAGTTTCTTGTCGATGGATTTGCTGTCGCACAACGGGCAGCTGATCAGGCCGCGTTCGCGCTGCGTGTCGAAATCGGCGTGCGAACTGAACCAGCCTTCGAATACGTGGCCGTGTTCACATTGCAGATCGAAAACCTTGAATGCCATGGATGATGCGCCTGTCGCCCCGGGGAACGCCTGGCGCGGTCTGTACCTGTAGATAGCCCTATCGTACCCCAGCCCGGGGCTAGCTGCTGCGCCGCGCCATGGCGTTCATACCGAACGCGACATCGACCCCTGCTGCGGTTCGTAGACGCAAGTGCGGTTACGCCCCTGCCGCTTGGCGGCGTACAGCGCGGCATCGGCCTGGCGGACCAGCACCGCCGCCGCCATGCCGGCGCCCGGCACCATCGCATCGACGCCGATGCTGACCGTCATCACGCCCTGCTCGCTCTTCAGATGGGGAATCCGCGCGTCCAGCGTGGCCTTGCGGATGTTCTCGGCGATCAGGTAGGCGCCATCGATGTCGGTCTTGGGCAGCAGCACCGCGAACTCCTCGCCCCCGTAGCGCGCCGCCATGTCGGCCGGGCGCCGGATATTGGCCTGGATCACCTGCGCGATGGTGCGCAGGTACTGGTCGCCGTGCTGATGGCCGTAATGGTCGTTCAGCGCCTTGAAATGGTCGGCATCGATCAGCAGCAGCGCCAGCGAGCTTTCCTCCCGTGCGGCCCGCCGCCATTCGCGCTCCAGCGCCTCGTCGAAACGACGGCGGTTCGACAGATTCGTCAGGCCGTCGGTGGCCGCCATGGCCAGCAACTGGGCGTTCTCGGCTTCCAGCGCCTCCTCGGCCTTTTTACGGCGCGAAACGTCGCGGATGTTCAGGATGCAGCGCTCGTCGCCCATCTCGGGCGGCAATCGCTTGACGCTGGCCTCCAGCCAGCTCCACGAGGAATCCCGGTGCCGCGCGGGAAAAGTCAGCATGCGCGGCCAGGACTGCTCGTCGCCGGAAAAAAGCGGGACATAATCCGCTCGCACGAAATCGTCGACATTGCGGCCTTCGATGTCTCCCGGGACCCAGCCCAGCACATCCTTGATGGCGGGCGAGATGTAGGTGACGATGCCGTCCGCCCGGCATAGCGCGATGATGTCGGCGGAGTTCTCGGCCAGCACCCGGTAGCGCGCCTCGCTGCGCAGCGCGCTGCGTTCGGCCGCCAGGCGCAGCGCGAACTCGCGGCGCAGCATCCACACCAGCACCATCGTGCCCGTGCACAACAGCAGTGTCAGGATCGCGATGATCCCCGCCTTGTTGCGCCACGCCGCGTAGATATCGCTGTCGGCCATGCCCACCAGCACGATCAGCGGCAGCGAATCGACCGCGGTGAAGGAATAGAGCCGGACCACCCCATCGGTCGCCGACATGGCCTCGTACGAACCGCTGTCCGACGCGGGATAGCGCGTGAACAGCTGGAGGTCGGTCAGTTGCTTGCCCAGCAGGCCCTGCACGGCAGGAAACCGCGCCATGACCGAACCGTCCGCCCGCAGCAGCATGATGGAGCCGTTCTGGCGCAGGTCCAGCTGGCGAAACAGGCTTTCCAGGTGAGAGATGCGCAGCGTGCTGACCACCACGCCGCCGAAGCTGCCATCGGCTTTCGTCACGCGGCGGCTGACGGCGATGGACCACAGATTGGTCAGCCGCGAGAAAAAGGGCCGGCTCACGAACAGGCCGCTGTCCTTCGATTCCTTGTGGATCCGGAAGTAATCGCGCTGCGAGAATTCGACCCCGCGCGGCTGTACCGACTTGGAGTCCGTGAGCATCCGGCCTTCGGTGTCCAGCACCACCATGGTCCCCACGCCCCGCATCTGCGGCAGGCTGCCGAACAGCAATTGGTGGCGGCGATAGGGGTCCAGCCCTTCGGCTTCGGCAAGCCGCAGGCCGTTCAGCATGGATTGCAGAGAAAGGTCGACCAGCTCGATGTCGCGGCCGATGCCGTCGGCGACCACACGGCCCAGGTTGACCGTGGCTTCCCTGGCCGCTCGCCTGGCATCCTGGCGGGTGTCGTATAGCGCGGCCGCGCATACCAGGCCGAAACACGCGACCACCAAGGTGGCCCATAACGTTAGCCAGCGCATGGACCGAACTACACAGGTTACAAAAATTAACCGGGACTATACATCCAATGGGTGGCCGGCGGCACGCGTCTTGACGGTGATTTGCATTCTGGAGGTCCGGGGATGTCCCGCTCCCCTCCCGCGCCCCCTTTCCGCCATCGGATAAAGGTCCCGGTGTTCGCCGGCCTGTGGCTGGAACACGCGCGGGGGCGGAATAGTCCGGGTGGAACGAGAGGAATGGTGCGCCCGGCCGGAATCGAACCGGCACGCCTCACGGCCGCGGATTTTCTTACCCGCTACTGCTCGCGCAGCCGGATTGCGCAAAGCAATGCCGTTTGGGGTCTGGACTCTGCCTTGACCATCGCGTCGCGCGGCAAGCTTGCCGCGCCAGCCTTAGGTCCCCGCCGTCGAGTCTCTACACACGCCCAGCGGCCAACCTCGGCCGCCTGCTTGGCTCGGCGTTCCCGTGCCAGGGGTTCACCGAATTTGACGGGTTCTACTCCCGGACTTTCGTCCAGGGCACTCCACTTTGTACGGAAGTCCGCTACGTCTACCTGTTTCGTCACGGGCGCACGGGCGGTATTGTAGCCCATGCGCCCCGGCGCCCTCGCCCGCGCCAGCCGCGTTACGAATAGCTCTGGCGCAGCACGTTCTTCTGGACCTTGCCCATGGTGTTGCGGGGCAGTTCTGACACCACGTGGATGCGCTTGGGCACCTTGAAGTTGGCGATCCTGGCCTTGAGTTCGGCGATCATGGCCGCCTCGTCCAGGCTGGCGCCCGGCTTGGGCACGACCACCGCCATCACCGCCTCGCCGAAGTCGGGATGCGGCACGCCGATAACGGCGCTTTCCTCCACGCCCGGCATGTCATCCAGGAAGCTCTCGATTTCCTTCGGGTAGACGTTGAAGCCACCCGAGATGATGAGATCCTTGCTGCGGCCCACGATGGACAGATAGCCGTCGGGCACGCTGGCGCCGCCGGACTCCCCGCCCCAGCGGCCGACGTCGCCGGTCTTGAACCAGCCGTCCGGCGTGAACTCCTCCCTCGTTTTCTCGGGCATGCGCCAATAGCCCTTGAAGACGTTGGGGCCGCGAACCTGGATATTGCCGATCTGGCCCGGCGGGCACGTCTCGCCGGCGTCGTCGACCACCCGCGCCGACACGCCCGGCAGCGGCTGGCCCACGGTACCGCCCAGGCGCTCGCCCAGGGCGGGATCGTAGGGGTTCGAGACCAGCATGACGGTCTCGCTCATGCCGTAGCGCTCGAGAATGGTGTGGCCCGTGCGCTCCCGGAAGGCGTTGAAGGTTTCCATCAGGAGCGGCGCCGACCCTGACACGAAAAGCCGCATGTTGCGGCAGGTATCCCGCCCGAACGCCGGCTCGGCCAGCAGCCGCACGTAGTAGGTCGGCACGCCCATCATGACCGTGCAACGCGGCAGCAGGCGCAGCGCGGCGGCCACGTCCAGCCTGGGCAGCCAGATCATCCTGGCGCCGGCCAGCAGCGCGCCGTGCGCGGCCACGAACAGCCCGTGCACATGGAAGATGGGCAGCATGTGCAACAGCACGTCGTCGGCGCGCCAGCCCCAGTATTCGTGCAGCACGCGAGCGTTGGAAGCCAGGTTGCCGTGGGTCAGCATCGCCCCCTTGCTGCGCCCCGTCGTGCCCGAGGTGTACAGGATGGCCGCGAGGTCGTCCGCGGCGCGCGCGGCCACCGCCGGCTCGGCCGAGGCCTGGGCGGCGGCATCCAGCAGCGTGCCGGTGCGATCGTCATCCAGCGTGTAGACATGACGCGTTCCGGCGCGCCGTGCGCAGCGCTGCACCCATTCCAGGTTCTTGCTGGCGCAGACCACCACCGAAGGCTCGGCATCCCCCAGGAAGTAATCGATCTCGGCTTCCTGGTAGGCGGTATTCAACGGCAGGTAGACATAGCCCGCGCGCAGGGTCGCCAGGTAGAACAGCAGCGCCTCCGGGGATTTCTCGGCATGGACCGCCACGCGGGCGCCCTGGGGTAGATCCAGTGAACGCAACAGGTTCGCCATGCGCGCCGTATGGGTCTCGACATCGCGCCAGGTATAGTCGCCGGCACCGGGCGCCTCGATGCAGACCGCATCGCGGTCGGCGGGAAAACCGGAAGCCAGCAGGGTGTAGAGATTTTCGTCTTTCATCTATCTTCTTCGATACGGGAAGGTGAAGCGTCGCCGCCGAACACGGGGGGGCGCCCTTCGAGGAACGCCGCCACGCCTTCGCGGTGATCGCGGGTATCGCTATAGGAAAAGAATGCCGCCAGTTCAGCCTCCTGCAGCGGCTCCGGCCGCTGCAGGCGCCGCACCATGCGCTTGTTGAGGGTCGCCGCCAGCGGCGCGCCCGCGGCGATCCGGGCCAGGGTGCGCGCCAACTCGGCCTCCAGTTCGGCATCGTCCACCACGCGGGTCAGGAGCCCCTTGGCAAGGGCCTCGGCGGCATCCAGGATGCGGCCTTCCAGCAACAACTCCAGCGCCACCGCGCGGCCGGCCACCGCCAGCAGGCCGGCAAGCTCGGCCGGCGCCATGGGAAAGCCCAGCCGCGCGATGGGTGCGCCCACCCGGGTACTCCGGGCGGCGATGCGCAGGTCGCAGCAGCATGCGATTTCAAGGCCGCCGCCCACGCAGGCGCCCTGCACCAGCGCCACCGTGGGCCACGGGCAATCGTCGATCGCCCGCAGCGCCGGCGCGATGACCTGCTCGTGGTAGCGGCGCACCGCCTCGACGCCGCTGCGCTCCACCGGGAATTCGCCGATGTCGGCGCCGGCCGCGAAATGGCCGCCGGCGCCCCGGATGACGACGGCGCGCAGGGCCGGCAGGTTGGCCGCGTCCCGCATCGCCGTGGCCAGCGCGCGCCACATCCCGGCGGTCAGCGCATTGAGCTTGCCCGCGTGCGCGAGGGTCAGCGTCAGGACACCGCCCGCTCTCGACACGTCGATCCGGCCCCGCGCGGGCGCAGGATTCATGGCTGCGGCCTCGTCCATCAATCGGCCTTGATGCCCGCGTCCCTGGAGACCTTGGCCCAGCGCTGCACTTCCTCGTGCAGATACTTGCCGAACTCGGCGCTGGTATAGCGCGGCACCTCGGAACCGTTGCTCAGCCAAACCTTCTTGATCTCGGGCGAGCCAAGCGCCTTCTGGACCTCGGCGTACATGCGCTCGACGATGGGCTGGGGGGTGCCCTTGGGCGCCCACATCGCATACCAGGTCGAGACCTCGTAGCCCGGCAAGCCGGCCTCGGCAGCGGTGGGCACGTCGGGAAAGGCGGACGACCGCTGCGATGCCGCCACCGCCAGCGGCTTGATCTTGCCGCCCCGGATATGCTGGGCCGACGACCCCAGGCCGTCGAAGGCCAGGTCGACCTGGCTGCCCATCAGCGCGAGCAGCATGGGGCCGGCGCCGGTGTACGGCACGTGCGCGATGTCCACGCCGGCCTGGAGCTTGAACAATTCCCCGGCCAGGTGATGGGAGGTCCCGTTGCCCGCCGACCCGAAATTGAGCTTGCCCGGCTGGCTGCGCGCCTGGGCGATCAGCCCTTTCAGGTCATTGAAGGGTGCGGTCGGCGCCGCGACGATGATCTGCGGTGGCTGCGCGATGAGCGTGACAGGCACGAAATCCTTCTCGATATCGTAGGTCAGCCCCTTGTAGAACGACGGCGCGATGGCATGATGCGCCCCGCCCACGAAAAAAGTGTAGCCATCCGGCTGGGCACGCGCGGCGATCGCCGCCCCCACTGTGCCACCCGCGCCCCCCCGGTTGTCCACCACCACGCTGTGCCCCAGCTGCGCGCCCAACTGCTGCGCCAGCGGCCGGACGAAGGCATCGGTGCCCCCTCCCGCCGGGAACGGGACGATGACGGTCACGGCCCTGGACGGCCAGGCCTCCGCTCCCTCCGCATGGCCACCCGCGGCCGCGCCCACCATGCAGGCGATCAAGGCAATGCTGCGTTTCATCTCCTGTCTCCTCTTTTGGTATGAAGGTACTACACGCTGGCTGGTGCCAGTTCTGATTGAAGTCTTGCGGTGCGCGTCCAGGGGTCAGAGCAGCCGGGCCACCCCCCTGCTCGTCTCGGGCTTGCCCTCGCCCAGCCGGGCCAGGTTGTCGTCGAGCGCATCCAATTCGTAGGCGTAGTTCACCATCATGCCGCATGACTGGGCGCGGCCCTTGCGCGACGTGTCCGCCTTCCAGTTCAGCCGTTCGATGCGGGCACCGTTGCCAAGGTGGAACCGCGCCACCGGATCGAGCGGCAGCGACCCCTTGCGTTCCACCAGATAGCGGGCCGCCAGTCTCATGGCCACGGCCTGCACGGCCGGCGGCGCCGCATCGTCGTCCACCGCCTGCTGGATGGCGGCCAGCACCTGGGCCCCGGTGGCCGCGTCCATGCCGGCCTTCTCCTTGCGGACGATGGCGGCGAGGTCCTCGGCGCTGCGTTTCCTGACCCAGTCGCAAAAACCCGGGATGGGCGACAACGTGGCGAAACGCTTGATCTTGGGCAGTTCGCCGTTCAGTTCCTCGATCACCCGCTTGAGCAGGAAGTTGCCGAAGCTGACGCCGCGCAATCCTTGCTGCGTGTTGGAGATCGAATAGAAGATGGCCCAGCGCGCCTTGTCGAGGTTCTCCATGGGAGCGCCTTCGTCCAGCAGGCTCTGCACGTTGCCGGCCATGTCGGCGCAGAACGCGACTTCGACGAAGATCAGCGGTTCATTCGGCATGCGCGGATGGAAGAACGCATAGCAGCGGCGGTCGGAATCCAGGCGATTGCGCAGATCCGTCCACGAGGCGATCTCGTGCACCGCTTCGTAGATGATGAGTTTTTCAAGCAGCGACGCGGGCGAGTCCCAGGTAATGCGGCGCATTTCCAACAGCCCCACGTCGAACCAGTTCGACAGCAGCCCCTCCAGGTCGCCATCCAGCCCCTGCAGGGTGGGGATCCTGGCGCGCCAGGCCAGCATGTCGGTCCGCAGCTCCAGCAGGAAAGGCAGGCCCTCGGGCAGGGCGTTCAGGCGCTTGAAGAATCGGACCCGGGCATTCGAAAGCGCGCGGGACAAGTCGGAAGGCGTCTCCTTGCCGCCCGGCTCGGACGGCCCCGCCGCCGACGCGCCCACCTCGGCCAGGAGGCCCAGCATGGCGCCGCGGCGCTGGGCATCGGCGGCGCGATACTGCTCTTGCCAGGTCAACGCGGCACGATTGGCCGCCACATCGGTCAGGCGCGCCTGGAAGCACGGCAGCAGCAGCGCACGCTGGCGGTTGGCCTCGCGCGTGGACAAGGGAACGGCCTCGGCGGCCTCGCCAGGCTCCGCGGCCGCCTGGGGCCGCCCTCCCAGCCATTTGCTCCAGCGGGCCAGCAGCGACTGGGCCGGCTGCGGATCGGGGGCCGGCGCGGCGGGCCGCGCATCGGCGATATCGTGACGATCGCTGTTCAACATGTCGTTCATGTCCCTTCTGAAAGACTCAACCCGATTGCCTGGACAGCGAGGCCATCAGGTCCGCGAAGCGCTGCCCCTGCACCACCACGTGGTCGCGCGCGCGCTCGGCCGCGAGCCCGGCATCGCCCGCCAGCAAGGCTTCGACGATGCCCTCGTGTTCGTCATAGGAGGTGGCGATGCGGTCGCGCACGCGCAATTGCAGCCGGCGATACGGCCCCAGCCGGCGATGCAGCTTGATGGCCTCCTCGTTCAGGAAACCGTTGCAGCCCAGGCCGTAGATGGTCCGATGGAAAGTTTCGTTCAGGTAGTAGTAGGCGTTGGCGTCACCCGCGTCGCGCGAGGCCTGGCAGGCGCGATGGGCGTCGAGCAGGCGGCGGTGATCGTCGGCGGTCATGCGCCGCGCGGCCAGCCGCGCGCACATGGCTTCGATCTCGCCCATCACATCGAACATCTCGATCAGGCGCTGGGGCCCGATCTGCGCCACCAGCGCCCCCTTGCGCGGCCGCATTTCCACCAGCCCGGCCGAAGCCAGCTGGATCAGGGCCTCGCGTATGGGCGTGCGGGACACCCCGAAACGGTTGGCCAGCACGGTCTCGTCCAGCGGATCCCCCGGCGACAGTTCGCCGACGGCGATCAACTCTTCGATGGTCTCGCGTAGCGTTTCGGAGCGCTTCTTCTCGTTGCCGAGGGAAAGGGGGCGGGATGACATGAAGCCATCTTGCCCCAGCTTTCTCTTGTATACAAGATATTTTTATAAATACACAAAATGAGCGTCTAGTTACACACCACTTGCCTGCCGCCGCTCCAGCCACAGCGTGGCCAGCAGCATCACCGTCGTGGTCAAGGCCACGGTGACAAGGCTCATCGCCATGCCCTGCCCCACCGAGCCCTGCTCGAATTGGCGCCAGATGAACAGCGACACGGTCTGCACACCCGTGGGCGCGAGCAGCAGCGAGGCCACCAGTTCGCGCGAGGCCACCGCGAACACCAGCAACATGGCGGCAGCCAGGCTGGGTGCCAGCAGCGGCAGCAGGATGCGCGCCAGCGCCGTGACGGTGCCGGCGCCGTGGACCCGGGCCGCGGCTTCCAGGTTGTCGCCGATCTGCATGAGCGCGGCGTGGGAATAGCGCACCGGATACGGCAGCAGCAGGCAGCAGTAGGCCAGCAGCAGGATGCCCCAGGTGTTGTAGGGCGTGGCCGGCCAGAACGCCTGGTTCCAGGCCAGGATCAGGCCCACGCCGACCACCACGCCCGGCATGGTGTTGGGCAGCACGGCCAGGGCGTCGAGCACCACGCGGCCGCGCGTGCGGGTCTTTACCACGCAGTAGGCGACCAGAACACCCGTCAGGCCCGTCACGATGGCCGCGCCGAGCCCCAGCAGCAGGCTCGTGGCCAGTGCGCCCGAGGCTTCGCTGCCGCCCGCCGCGATGGCCTGGAAATGCGCCAGCGACAGATTGTCGATGGCCAGGCCGCCCGACAGCGTGCGGCTGAAGGCCGTCGCGGCAATGGCGAACAGGGGCGCGAAAGTGGCCACCGCCACGATCACGGCGAACAGGGCGGCGATGGGCCAGCGCCAATTGCCCAGCGGCAGGCTTTCGCCGCGCGCGGGCTTGCCCGTGGTGGTCTCGTAGCCCCTGCCCTTGAGCATGCGCCGCTGCCAGACGAAGGCCAGCATGGCCAGCGCCACCAGGATCAGCGACAGCACCGAAGCCCCGGGCAGGTCGATCGGCCATTCGGAGAAGCGCCGCTCGATGCCCGTCACCAGCACGAAGAACCCGGCATTGGCCGCCAGCGCCGCGGGCGTGCCATATTCCTCGATCGCCATCGCGAACACCAGCAGCAGGCTCGCGGCGATACCCGGCAGGGCCAGCGGCAGCGTGATGCGCCAGAAACAGCGCCAGGCCCCCGCGCCGCACACCCGCCCCACCAGCGCCAGGCGGGAGCCGGACGCGGCCATGGTGCGGGAGACGGCGAAATAGACCACGGGCACCACGTTCAGCGTCATCACGAACACGACGCCGCCGAACGAGAACAGCGCCGGCCCGGCATGGATGCCCAGCAGTTGCTGCAAATATCCACGCGGCTGCAGCAGCATGATCCAGCCCAGCGCGCTGATGTAAGGCGGGATCATGAAGGGCACCAGCATCAGCACGTCCCAGAGCTTGGCACCGGGCAGGTCGAACAACCCGCGCAGTGTTCCCAGCGGGATGCCGATGGCCGCCGCGGCCAGCACCACGCAGGCGCCCAGCTTCAGCGTGTTGATCGTCAGTTCGACCAGCTTGGGATCGGCCAGGACACCCGCCAGATGGGCCAACGGCCGCGCCAGCGAGCCCTGGGCGAGTTCTGGAAAGATGGCTTGCAGCAGGACGAAGCCCAGCGGCATGACCACCAGGATGCACAAGGCGGACACCGCGGCCCCCACCAACAACGTGTTCGCGCGCATGAATGCCCGCCTCTTGCTCGACGAAGGTCTAGATATGGGAAGTCATGCCTGGCCGGCGCCCCGATGGGCGCCGGCCAGGTCTGGTCACTTGCGGCCGAACAACGTCGTGAACCGCTCCAGCAGGGCCTGGCGGCCGGCGCGCTGGGACTCGTTCTCCATCGGCAGCGCCTTGATGTCCTTGATCACCGGACGCTTGGCCTGCACGTCCTGGCGGGCCGGGATCAGGTAGGTCGCGGCCACCCGCGCCTGCCCGGCGTCGGACAGCACGAAGTCGATGAAGCGCTTGGCGTCCTGCTGCTGGCGGCTGGACTTGAGGATCATCATCGGCCGGCCGGCGATCACCGTGCCGCTCGCGGGGAAGATGACTTCGATGCTCTCGCCCTTGGCCTGGTTGTCCAACGCCACGTAATCGACCGCGCCGAAGACGGCGGCCTTGGCGCCCTGCAGGACGGGGTTCATCGCCTGCGCATTGGCGCCGGCGATGGCCATGTCATTGCGCTTCAGATCGGCGAACAACCTCCACGCGTCGGCGCCGCGCGCCGATTGCAGGCCGGACAGCAGCTCCAGCGCCGTGCCCGACTGGGCCGGATCAGGCATGTTGACCAGCCCCTTGAACTCGGGCCTGGCCAGGTCTGCCCAGTCCGCCGGACGCGGCGTGCCGCTCTTGGTGTTCCAGGCAATGGCCAGCGCCGACAGGCCTTGCGCCACATAGCTCGGTCCCTTGAATTCGGCCGGCACCTTCGCGGCATTGGGACTGGTGTAGGACAGCAGCCAACCGCGCTTGTGCAGGTCCAGCGCGCTGTCCCACGACGCCGAGATCACCACATCGGCCTTCGGGTTCGAGGCTTCCGCCTCCAGCCGCGCCATCACCTTGCCCGTGTCGGCCTGGAACACGTCGACCGATACGCCGGTCTGCTTCTTGAAGTCGTCGGCCAGTTGCTTGATCAGTCCGGCCGGGCCGGCGGTGTAGACCGTCAGGGCCTGGGCCTGGCCGGCGGCCAGCATCGCGCCGAACGCCAGCGCGCCGATCAGAGGCTTGATTTTCATCATCGAGATTCCTGAGTCGAGAAACGGCATATCGCCGAGGGAAAAGTCACGCCGCCTGCGGAAACCAGCGCAGCCGGCTCCAATCGAGGTCCAGCCCCACCGGGTGCTGGACGGGCATGCGTTGATCGGTCAGCCACGCGAGTTCGAAAGCATGGTGGTCGCTGCCCACGCGCACCGTCGTCGCGTAGTGCCCGCCGCGGAACCGCTGGGCGACCACATGGCCACGCAGCGTTTGGCGCTCGCCTGCTTTCAGCGCGGCATGGGGAATGAAGAGATGACCGGGCCCCGCCGGGCCATCGGCCAGGGGCTCGGGGCAGACCAGTTCCAGGCCGCCGGCCAGTTGCCAGCCTCGTTCGGTACGCACGCCGCTGCGCAGGGCGCCCAGCTTCAGGAACTCCACCACGTCGGGGCTGGCGGGTTCGTTCACCAGCAGTTCGGGGGCGGCGACCTGGCACACCTTGCCGGCCCGCATAACCGCCACCGTGTCGGCCAGCACGAAAGCTTCCTCGTGGTCGTGGGTGACGTACACCGCGGTGGTGCCCAGCTCGCGCAGCAGCAGCCCGATCTCGCCGCACAGCGTCTCGCGCAGGTCCCGGTCAAGGTTGGACAGCGGCTCGTCGAACAGCAGCACCCGGGGCCGCGCGACCACCGCCCGCGCCAGCGCGACGCGCTGCTGCTGGCCGCCCGACAGGCTGCCCGGCGATCGGTCTTCGTAGCCCGCCAGTCCCACCATGTCGAGCGCGCTCGCCACCCGCCCTGCCCGTTCGTGCCTGGGCACGCCGCGCACCTCCAGCGGGAAGGCCACGTTGGCGCCCACGGTCATGTGCGGCCACAACGCGTAGTCCTGGAACACCATGCCCAGGCCGCGCCGCTCGGGAGGAACGAAAGTCCGGCCGTCGACGACGGTGGCGCCGCCAATGGCGATGCGCCCCGCCACCGGACGGCTCAGGCCGGCCAGCAGCCTGAGCAGCGTGGTCTTGCCGCAGCCCGACGGCCCCAGCAAGGCCAGCACCTTGCCCGGTTCGAGCCGGATGTCGATGCCGTCCAGGATGGTGTTGCCGGACAAACGCTGTACCAGGCCCTCGATATCGATCGCGGCGCCGGGCAAAGTAGAAACGGAATGGGAAGCGGAATCAGACACGGATGGACACGAGCAGAAAACGCCGCCGTTCGCCGGCTCGCAAGAGCCCGGCCACGGCGCCGCAGGATCGTGTAAATACTATGTCCGCCCGATGACCGGATCATGACAGCCGGCCGCCGCCCCCGCAGGGGCCGGTTCAAAAGATGGAACTGATCGCGAAATGCTCCAGCACCGTCGGGCATAGCGCCCCAAGCTTCGTGACCAGCCACATGAAGCCGAAAGAAAAACCGGCCAGCAGGGCCAGATCGCGCAAGCGCTTGAGAAATACCGTCCTGGGCCGATACTCCACGCCGTGGTATTCCATGATTGTCAAACCCCTCATGATTGCGAAGATCCCCGACGTGAGTCTATTCGCCTCTGCCACGTATCGCCATATCCGGAAGGTCGTACTCTAAAAACGTGAAAAAACGGCCGGTTCACAACCCCGCCGGACGCACGTAGCCCGGGAAGTCCTTGTCCAGCACGGACTTGAAAAACGGCGATTTGAACGCGGCGGCCAGGTCCCTTGCCCAGGGCTTGCCCTGATCGGCACGGCGGATCGCCACGACCTGCTGGAATTGCACCGGCGGCGTTTCCAGCGCCACCGCGGCGGTCAGCTTCAGCCCCGAGGCGATGGCGAAGTTGCCCGGCACCACCGCGAACTCGGCGTCGCCCACGGTGCGCGGCAGTTGCGCGGCTTCGACCGGCTGCAGCTTGACCTTCTTGGGATTGCTGGCCAGGTCCTTCTCGGTGACGCGCAGCGGATCCACATCCGCCTTCACCGTGATCACCCGGTTCTGCTGCAGCAGCAACAGGGCCCGCGCCAGGTTGCTCGGATCGTTGGGCAGCGTGAAGCGGTCGCCCTCCTTCAGATCGGCCAGGCTCTTGCGCGACTTCGAATAGATGCCCATGGGCGCGGTCGTGCTCTGCACCAGGTCCACCAGGTCCAGTTTCTGGTCCGCCTTGAACCGGTTCAGGTAGGCGATGTGCTGGAACAGGTTGGCGTCCAGCGAGCCTTGCGCCAGCGCCAGGTTGGGCTGCACATAATCGTTGAACTCGACCAGCTTGACCTTGTAGCCCTGCTTCTCGAGCTGGGGCACGATGCCGAGCTTGAGCACGTCGTAGTTGTAGCCGGCGGTCGCGCCGAACACGAGGTCCTTCTTGGCGGGATCGGCGGCTTGGGCGGCGGCGCCCAGCGCCAGGACGGCGGCGGCGGTACCGAGGAGGAAAGTGCGGCGTAGGGTCATGATGAGTCCCGGAGTGAAAACCGGCACGGCCAACCGTGCCTTCGACGGAAAGAAAGGATCAGCGTTTGTCCAGCCGGTGGGCCAGCGCATTGCCGCCGAACTGGATGATCTGCACCAGCACGATCAGCAGCGCGACGGTCAGCAGCATGACGTCGGTCTGGAAGCGGTAGTAGCCGTAGCGGATGGCCAGGTCGCCGATGCCGCCCCCGCCCACCACGCCGGCAATGGCCGAATAGGACAGGAAGCTGACCGCCAGCACGGTCAGCGCCAGGATCAGCCCGGACCGGGCCTCCCGCACCAGCACGCGCCAGACGATCTGCAACTCGGAGGCGCCCATGGCGTGCGCGGCTTCGATCACGCCGCGCGGCACCTCGCGGATGCTCTGCTCCACCAGGCGCGCGAAATACGGAATGGCGGCCACGGACAGCGGCACCGACGCCGCCAGCGGGCCGATGGACGTGCCCACCACCACGCGCGTGATGGGCACGAGCGCAACCAGCAGGATGATGAATGGAAAGGACCGCACGGTATTGACGATCCAGCTCAGCACCAGATAGGCCGGCCGGTTCTCCAGCGACTGCCCGGGCCCCAGCAGGAACAGCAGCACGCCCAGCGGGCCGCCCAGCAGGATCGCGGCGGCCAGGCCGATGCCCAGCATCATGAAGGTCTGGCCGATGGCGATCCAGAGCTCGGGAAGAATGGCGAGGATATTGTCGGACATGGTCAGGCGGCCCGGGTAGTTGGTTCGGCCGCCTGGGCGATACGGGCGGCGTGTTCTTTGAGGATGTCTTCGCGCACCTGTTCCTGGGCCAGCTCGCGGCCCAGCGCGCTCAGGCGCGGCGTGGCCTGGTCGCCCACGTCGAAGCGTTCGACCAGTTGGCCGTTCTCGAGCACCGCGACGTGGTCGCACAAGGCATGGACTACATGCAGTTCGTGGGTGACGATGATGATGGTCACACCGAGCCGCTGGTTGATCTCGCGCAGCGTGTCCAGCACCGAGCGCGTGGTCTCGGTGTCCAGCGCCGAGGTGGGCTCGTCGCACAGCAGCACCTTGGGGTGCGGCGCCAGCGCGCGCGCGATCGCCACCCGTTGCTTCTGCCCGCCGGACAACTGCGCGGGATAGCTGTGCAGCTTGTCGGTCAGCCCCACCACCGCCAGGCATTCCCGCACGCGGGCTTCGATCTCGGCCCGGCTCCGGTTGCCGTGCAGCTTCAGCGGAAAGGCCACGTTCTCGTAGACGCTGGCATTCTGCAGCAGGTTGAACTGCTGGAAGATCATGCCTATGCCCTGCCGCGTCTCGCGCAGCTCGCGCTTGGAAAGCCGGGTCAGGTCGCGGCCGTCGACCAGCACCTGGCCGGCGTCCGGACGCTCCAGCAGGTTGATCATGCGCAGCAGCGTCGACTTGCCGGCGCCGCTCTTGCCGATCAGGCCGAAGATGCGCCCTTCGGCCATGTCCAGCGACACGGACCTCACGGCCTCGAACACCCGCCCGTCGGGCAGCTTGAACGTCTTGCTGACCGCTTCGAGCCGGATCAGCGGTGGCGCGGAAGGAGAAGAAGAATTCGGAGTCATAGAAAAAGACGCGGCGGCGGGCCCCCGCCCGACATGGCGCGGAACACGGCAGCCGCCACAGTAACCTTGCAGTATGGGGCAAATGCCCTGCACCAGGAACGATGCGTTTTTCCTATGTATATTCTATTTCCTTATTAAACCTTCCGCCTCTTCGACAAAAAACACATAAAGATCAGACTCAGAACGTCAGCGTCATTCCCAGGGTCAGCGCGCGCGGATAACCCGGCTTCACATAGTCCGCATACTGGAATTCCCAATAGCGCTTGTCGGCCAGGTTGGTGACGGCCGCGCGGAAGATCGTGTCATAGCCCCCCAGGCGGGTTTCATAGCTGGCGCCCACATTCACGACCGTATAGCCCGAGGTCTTCACGTCATTGGCCGGACGCAGCATCGTGCTGCCGGTGTACTTGAAATCGGCCCGCAGCTTGAGCCCCTGCACCTGCGGCACGCGGTAGACCACCTGTCCGGCGGCGACCAGGCGCGGCGCGCCGGCGACGCGCTTGCCGTCATAGTCCGAGCCCTTGCGATATTCGGTATCCAGCAGCATCAGGTTGCCGCCCACCGTCCAGGCCCCGGCCCTTTTCGAGGCACCCAATTCCAGGCCCTGGTAGACCGACAGGCCGTCCTGCACCAGCACGTTGCCGGCATTGGCATACTCGGCGCCGCGCTCGATGCGGAACAAGGCCGCGGTAGCGGCCCAGCCTTGGCGTTCGGTCTTGATCCCGACTTCGTACTGCTTGCTCGTGAGCGGCCCCAGCGTCTGCCCGCGATTCTCGTAGACATTGCCCACCGTCGCCCCTTGCTCCAGGGATTCGACGTAGCTCGCATACGCCATGGTCCGCGCATCGGGCTTGAACATCACCGCCAGCGTGGGCGTCACGCTGCCCTTGTCGTAGCGCGCGGACGTGGCACCCGCGGGGGTATAGCCCTCCTGGCTGAACTTGGTGTAGCGCACACCGGCCAACACCGACCAACGATCCGACAGCTTGACGGTATCGCTGGCGAACAGCGCCTTCTGGGTGATCTCCCCCGCCCGGTACAGATCGAGCCCCCCCTGCGGATAATAGGAAATGCCGTTCTGCGACCCGAGCGAACCCGTTCCCATCAGCTGGTACACGCTGTTCAGGCTGTAGTCGTTCTTCTGCTGCTGCCAGGACGTGCCCAGCACTACCTGGTGCTCCAGCGCGCCCGTCGCGAAACTGCCCTGCACCATGGCCTGCCACTGGTCATAGGCGTAACGCTCCGCATAGTCCGACCGGTAGTCTTCGTAATTGCCGCTGCCGTCGGTCAGGAACAGCACCGACTCGCTGCGGCGGGTCCGGGTCGAACTGTGGCTGTACGTCGTACTGAGCTTCCAGTCGGGCGCCAACCGATACGTCAGCCCGGTCGAATGGAACTGGAACTCGTTGTTCACGAAGGTGCCGTTCCCGACCAGCGTGCGGTCGTTGTCGCGCAGGGGCCGCGGCAGCACCGTCCCGGCCATCTTCGACGTATTGATGGTCGGTTCCTGCCCGACGACTTTCTTGTTCTGGTAAAGAGACTGGAAATCCCAGGTCAGGCGATCGGTCAGCTTCAGGTCCAGCGCCAGCGACACGGCATTGCGCTTCAGCGAACCGTCGTTGTAGAGGTCGCCCTCTTCATGCGTCGCGTTCAGCCGATAGCCGAAACGATCGTCCTCGCCCGCCCTGCCACCCAGGTCCACATGCTGGCGCCAGATGTTGCCGGACGAGAACCCCAGGCTCACGCTGCGCACCGGCTGGGCCGTCGGCCGCTTCGTCACGTAGTTGACGACGCCGCCCGGCGACCCAAAACCGTACATGAAACCCGAAGCGCCCTTGAGCAGTTCGACCTGCTCGAAGTGCTCGTAGGGCGGGGTCGTGGCGTAGCTCAGGAAAGGCTTGCCATCGATGCGGAAGGCATTCTGCCAGTCCAGTTGCAGTCCGCGCACCGTCAGGTAGCTGGCCCATGCGCCGTGGGCGCCGCTGTTGTCGGACACCGACGCATCGGTGGCGAACAGGTCCCCCAGCTTGACGATGGGCCGGTCATCCAGGTCGCCGCGAGTGACCACGGTGGTCGAGAACGGCGTCTCGAGCTGGGTCAGGTTGCCCAGCGCACCGGCATTGACCGGGGCTTCGAGGTCATGGAGCGTGGCGGGCTCGCTGGTCGCGGTGACCGAGATGGCGGGGAGCTGCCGGGGGGCCTCGGGTTTCTCGTCCTGTTCGGAGGCGGCGGCCCGGGCTGCGAAGGCCAGGAATAGCGCGAGGGCGAGGACGGAACGGACCGGGCTTGCCGGGTGGGCGTGATCGACGCGGTGATCTTGGTGGGCGGAGGTGTGCAACGTGGCTCTCGGACGATGAAGACAGGATATGAAGCATGCAAATAATAATGATAAACGTTATTATTTACAAAACCTGGCCGCACAATTTATCGAACAGACCCGTTGCGAGCACTGCAAAAAAATCGCCGCCCCTTTCGGGAGCGGCGATTTTCTGATGAACCTGGAGGCGCGTGCCGGAGTCGAACCGACCTACACGGATTTGCAATCCGGTGCATAACCGCTTTGCTAACGCGCCATGGCGAACGAAGTTCGCATCTTTCCGCCCAAGAAAGGGCTTTTGCTGGAAAGAGCCCGCTATTCTACACGAAGCCGCGCTTCTTCGCGAGGCGCCTCCCTGCCCCCGTGCCTGCACGAACCGCCGGCCCGGCAGGAGGCCGGGGCAATCCCCGGCAGCCGGTGAGCTGCCGGCGTTTCATTGCAACCGGATCCCGCTGCCTCTGATCCTCACTACCTCGTTGAACTCCCCACCCTGCTCGACGCTGGCGGAGACCACCCGCGGCGGGATCCTGGCGCGCATGTCCGGCCACGATCTCTGCGCGCTCGTGGTCGCCGCGGCGGCTTTCGGATCACGTGCGGCGGACGGCGGCGGAAAGGCGGGCAGGATATCCGCCGCCAACCCCGCCGTCGGCTGGATCAGCGTGTAGTTCGAGGCGTCCGTCCCGTCCAGTCCGAAACTGCCGTGCAGCGCCACCGGTTTGCCTGCGCCGACCTCGGCATCGACGAACGAAGCCGTCACGGCGCGCTGGTCCAGCCCCACCTCGTCGCCCGCCACCACGCCGGACAAGGCCGCGCCCGCCCACGTGGCCCTGGTGGTGCCGTCGTAGATCTTGTCCTCGGCCGCCAGACCCGTAATGTCCAGCGCCTTTGGCGTCACCTGGTAGCTGGCTCCAACGACACTGATGTCGTAGCCCCGCTGGTCTCCGGAGTACAGGCCGGACACATTCAACGTGCGGCTGCCCGCATTCTTGTCGTCCAGCGCGTAGACAGCCGTACCGTCCAGGCTCGCGGAAGCGTCCGACTGGGTATATGTACCGCTCGCCGACGTATTGCCATCGTAGACCTTGCTGCCACCGTCGGCGACAGTCACCGTGATCGGTGTCAGGAACGTTCTCAGCCAGGGCCCGGTGTTGCCGTCGTAAATGCGCCAGGCGGTACCGTCGCCTCCCCGGTCGGAAATACTCCAGCCGGCATCGGCGAACGTGGAGAGTTGCCGCAGCTCATCGAACCTCTTGCCGGTCACGCCATCTGGACTGCCCCCTCCCGCGCGGCTGTTGATGGCGTTGCCGCCGGCATCGGTGGTGGCGTAGAAACTGCCGGTTACCGTGCCGTCGTTCCAGCCCACCAAGCCACCGCTGGTGCCGCCGCTCGTCGCTTCTCCCGTCGCATAGACGTTGGAGATCTCGCCGTTCAAGTTATGGCCCACCAAGCCGCCGGTGTTGTCGCTGCCTTCCACCGTGGCGGCTGCATAGGCGTTGGTGATCGTGCCCTGGTTGACACCCACCAGGCCCCCCGTGTCGGCCCCTCCCTTTACCACGCCCGTCGCATACGCGTTGGCGATCGCGCCTTGGCTGCCCCCCACCAAGCCACCGGTGTAACGGCCGCCGGAGACGGCCGCATTGGCCAGACCGACGTTGCGCACGGTACCGCCATTGCCCACGTAGCCGAACAGGCCGACGTAGTCAGTTGTCCGATCGATCGTCAGGCCGCCTATGACATGGCCCAACCCATCGAAGGTGCCGGTGAAAGCGCCGGCCGGGTCATCGTGACCGTAGGCGCCGATCGGACTGAAACCCTGGCTGCTCCACATGCCCGATGCGCGCGCGCCGTCGGCCACGGACATATCGATGTCGTGAGCCAGCGTATAGCTGGCCGACGGATCGATGTTGACCAGTTGCAACTGGTGGGCGTTGCCGATGGAGGTGGCGTACTCGAACCGCAGGAAGGGACGGGTCGCGCCCTCCGCCATGTACCAGTCGTTGCCGAAGTTGAAGAACCCGTAGCTGTCCTGGCGGAAGGCATCCGCCGTGCGCAGGCCGATCGGTTCGGCGCCGGCTGCGCTGGAACAGTATGCGGTGCCCCAGCCGCCGCAGGCCTGCGCCTGGCCGGTGCTGTCCATGTCCCAATAGCCACGGATAACCGTGACGTAGTCGCTGTCCCCGATCAGGCCACCGGTCGTCCCGCCCGTCACTTTGCCGGTGGCATAGGAATACCACAAGGTGCCGTGGTCATGTTCACCCACCAGGCCGCCAGCCGAAGAGGTTCCGGTGACATCTCCGGTCGCGTAGGTGTACCAGGGTGAGAACGAATCGGCGGCCCCCACCAGCCCACCGGCAGTGCGGCCGCGGACGTTACCGCTCGCGTAGGCATACCGGAGGCTGGTGTTCGCACCATATCCAAGCAATCCGCCGACGCTGCCGCTGCCTTCGACATCGCCGGTGGCATATACATGGTCCGCCCTGCCATTGAAGGAACCCATCAGCCCGCCAACGTTGTCCCGGCCCCATACGCCGCCGGTCGAGTAGGCATGGGATACCAGGCCGCCGTCGACGACTCCCACCAGGGCGCCCGTATTGTTGCCGCCATGCGTCGAACCACCTCGCAGGCCCACGTTGCGGACGATGCTGTCGTCAACGAGATAGCCGAACAAACCCACGTTCTCGGCATCTGGGCGATTGATGGTCAGTCCGTCGACGGTGTGGCCCAGGCCATCGAAGACCCCCGAGAAGCCCAGGCCTCTGCCCGCCGCTCCGATGGGGTTGAAGCCGGCGAAGCCGCCGCTGCCGTCCGGGTTCCAGCCGGCCGTGGCCGTGGCGTCGATATCGCCGCCCAAGGCGTAGTGGCCGCCCAGGCCACCTCCTATTCCCTGCAGTTGGGCCAGGCTGGTGACGATGGTGTAGGGCGTGCCGTTGATGCTCAGGCTGTTGCCGGTGCCGGTGAAATCCACCCGGCCCAGGCCGGGCATGACGTTCACGGTGCCCGCGGCAACGGCCGCGTCGGCGCCATTGGCGGTGGCCGGATTCATCGCCAGGCCGGCGGTGCCGCCGGCGGTCAGCGTCGCGTTGATGTTGACGTTGTTGGCGGCGGTAAGCGTGAGGGTGTTGGCGCTCCAGTCGACCGTGTCGTTGACGTTGAGGTTGCCACTGCCGGTGGCGGCGCCGGCACTGGATTCGATCGTGACGTTGCCGCTGCCCAACTGGGCGCCGAGCACGGCTCCCGTCATGTCGCCGCCGCTGGCGGCAATGGTGAAGTCCACCGGATCGATCAACCAGGTGCCGCTCTTGCCGCCGGCCGCCTGGGTGGTCACGCGGACGTCGTCGGCGATCTGCACCCGCGCCGCGCTGGTTTCGATGAAACCACCGTCGCCGTGGGTGGGCGCGCTGGCGTCAAGCGTGCCGGCAACCACGATGCGATCCTTTTCCATGCCGCCCAGGAGCACGATCTTGCCGCCTTCGCCCGTGGACAGGGTTCGTGCTTCCGTCACGCCCGTGTGATTGATGACCGTGGACGTCAACGCGTCGGCCGAGGCTGCCGTCATGTACACCTGCCCACCGTCGGCGCGGATCGCGCCGCCCTGCCCGACCAACGCGTCGATCGCGCCTTCGTCCACCTTGATCTTCACCGGCCCGCCCAGGTCCAGCGTGACCTTGCTGCCCGCGCCCAACAGCACGTTGCCTTTCGTGGCCTCGATACTGCCCTGGTTGACCACGCGCGCCGCCACCAGCGCCACCGTGCCGCCGTCCGCGGCGCGGATCGCGCCCGCGTTGACGACGCCGGCCCCGCTGTGGCCTTGCAGCACGTACTTGCCGTCTTTCTCGGTAATGGCGTGCGTGGTCGCCACCAATCCACCCACGTCCACCTGCGCGGTAGGACTGAACACGACGCCGTTGGGGTTGGACAGGAACACCTGTCCGTTGGCCTTGAGCGCCCCCTGGATCGAACTGACGTCGCTACCCGTGACGCGGTTGACGGCCACCGAGCTTGCGTCCGGCTGCACGAATCGGACTGAATTGCCCTGGCCGATGGAGAAACTCGCCCAGTCTATCCCCAGCCTGCCGCTGGACTGGGTAATGGTCATGTCAGGACCGCTCTGGTGGATGACGCCCGCGCCCGAGGTGACCTGCCCACCCGTGGGCAGGGGCCCCGCCCATGACGGCGCGGCCCCCGCAGCCAACAGGCCCACCATCAGGCCCGCCTCGGCCAGCCGGCGCAGCCGCTGCCCGCCGCGCTTGCCGTGCGATCTCTCGATCTCCGATACCGCCACCCAGGCCCCCCGGACCTCGCTCCAGACCAGGCGATACGTAGTGTTCAGGCTTGCGCGCTTCATATGTCTCTCTCGAGCTCGTGCGTATACGGGTTTTCTTGAGGGATGGCCTGCCGGCCCGGGTCAAAAACGATAAGCCAGGCTGGCCCATGCCAACGGCTGCGCGTCATGCGTATCCGATTGCGGCTTGCCCCCCTGCGTGCGCCAGGCCAGGCTCACGTCCAGCAGCCACTGGGTCTGTACCGACACCCGCACGCCAAAGCCCACGCCCGACAGCGTCCGGTTATTGTCGCCCGGCGCCCACGGATCCTGGTTGATCTTCACCCGGCCGATATCGAAGAAACCGTAAGGCGTGACGTTGCCGATCGGGTAGCGCAGTTCGGTCTGCAACAGCCACCCCGCATCGCCATAGCCCTCGCCCAGCGGATACGCCCGTACCCCGCCCTGCCCCCCCAGTCCGAAGCTTTCGGACGAATGCAGGTTCTTGTTCGCCCACTGCGCCGCGAAGCGCGCGTACAGATTGAGATTCGCCGGCAATTGCTGCAAGCGGGCCACATCCAGATTCAGCTTGTGAAAAGAACCATTGGTGCGCGCCGTCGCCTGGTCCGCCGCCGTCAGCGTCGGGCCCAGATGCAGCTTGCCCGGCGTCCAGCTCAGTTGTCCATAGGTCAGTCCACCCATTCCGGCCAGGGTGTCACGCGCGTCGAAGCGCAGGCTGAGCGGCACGCTGTCGCTGTAGGCCTTGGTGTGGCTGCCAGCCGCGCCCAGGTTGTCCCTCAGTTCCTTGTGCTGATAGAGCAACCCGGCCGTCACTCCGCCCCAGGCCGCCCGCCACAGCGGATACGACAACCCGGCCGAGGCGATGTCGGCTCTCCCGTAGGCGTCGAGCGAGGAAAACTCCTTGCCCAGTTCGTAGCGGGTGTGGGCAAAACGAGCCTCCGCGCGCAAGCCGCTGGCGCCCAGCGGGGCCTCGTAGCCGAGGGCGCCCAACCACATGGTCTCAGTGGTGAGCAAGGCGTCGAGGGTGGCGCGGTCGCCGAAGGTGAACAGGCTGTTGCCCCACAGGCCCAGACCGGCACGCCCGGCGCCGGTGTAGCGGTTGCCGTAGTTGTCGATGCTGGCCCGGCCGCCCCATTTCCGGGCCATGCGCACACCGACGTCGAGGTCGCCTTCCCCCACGGCCGAACCAGGTCCCATGACAGGATCGACCGCCACGCCGGGCAGGTCGGACAACAGGTAAATGCTGCGTTCGAGCTCGCGGCCGCCGATGACCTGCCCCGGCTTCAAGGCCGACAGCCAGGGCTGAGCCTGGTCCGCCAACTCGCCGGAGGCCGCGACCCGGCCGTAGCGGCCTTCGAGCACCTGGATGCGCAGGACGCCCCGGTCGAGCGTCTGGGCGGGAATGAGCGCGCGGGCAAAAGGGTAGCCGGCGCGACGGTAGTAGTCGGTGATGCGATCAGCCAGGGCCTTCAGGCCGGAGAGATCGTGGCGATGCCCGAGAGCATCGGCCACCAGCGCCTGGAGTTGCTCGGACGGAACCGCGGTATTGCCGTCGATGGCAATGGACGCAATGGCGACCTGCGGCCCGCCGGGGGGAACGGATTCGACCGCCGGCACATCGAGCTTGAAAGCAGGAGGCGCGGTCGGCTGCGGCAGGCTCGGCCGCAACTCTTGCAGGGTCCGGCCCGCGTCGGGCGCTTGCTGGGCGCTGGCCGGACTGGCCAGCAGAATGGCGGAAAGAGTAGCTGCCAGCGGCAGTACGGCGACAAGACAGCGGGGATGGATATGCATTGCTTCCGAGACACTCCGTGAGGTCTACGCGTGACCACCGCCGGGTTCGAAAGGAATTGGTGTTTTATCCCAGCAGGGTATAACCATCGAATCATGGTAACCCTTATTTCAAATCCCTTCAAAACCCCATCCACGCACACCGTATCGCCCCCCGCCCCGCCTAGAACGCGGCTTGCAGCGCGATCTCGCCACGCGTGCCCGCCATGCCCGGAAACAGCCGCCGGGCCGCCGCATCGGTTCCATGCAAGGTCAGCCGCAACTCGAAGGGAGGCTTGAACGCCCACACCGCGCCGACCGAAGCGTGGGTGTAGCTGTCGGCATACGCATCGTCCAGGAAATAGCGGGCCAGCGTGGCTTCGACACGCCACGCCTCGCCCAGGGAGTGACGCGCCCCCAGCAGCGCATACGTGCCCGTCGTGCGGCTGGCCATGGCGTTGCTCGAATGTCCCACGGCCAGCCAGTAACGGTCGCGCCAGGTCACGGCGACGTTGGCTTCGTTCCAGTTCGGATGGCCTTGCGTCGAGGGATACTGATAACGCAGGAAATAGGCATCGAGCGCCCAATCCGGCGCCAGCTTTCCCGCCCAGCCGGCGGCAAGATCGAATTCCGCGTAGGCGCCGTTGTCAGGCTTGAATTTCACCGTGGATCCCCACGCCGAGGCATACAGCCCCGACTCGTGGGCGTATCGGACGCCCGCCTGCACGGCGGGACGTTCCCGCGTTTGCGACGAACCTCGCCACACATAGTCGGAGGTCAGGGCCGCGCTGCCCGACAACTGCGCGCGGGCCTCGCCCGACGCGGCGGCCAGCAAGGCCGCGGAACCCAGCGCGGCAAGGCCGCCGCGGGAAAGAACAGGAATAGGGATGAGCCGCATGTTTTCCACTTGAAAGGAATGATCGACATGACCGGCCACCAGTATTCCGAAAGGCGTATAAATTCCCCGTTCAAAAACCAGGGGGCGCCGTATATTTTCCGTAAACGCGTGTGCCCGCGACCGCAAGGCAACCGTCGCGAGCCAGGGAGACATGAAAGGGGTGGAATAGAAAAAGGGGCACAAGGCCCCTTTTGTCTGATATTCAACGGGCAGCGGAATTGCCCTATGAATCGAATTCTGGAGCGGGAAACGAGTCTCGAACTCGCGACCTCAACCTTGGCAAGGTTGCGCTCTACCAACTGAGCTATTCCCGCGTGATTCCGGCGTTCGCGCTGCCAAAAAACCGGCGCGCAAAGCGAAGAAGCGAGACTATACACGATTTTTTTCCTCGCTGTCGCATTGCCCGCCGGCCCCCCTGTCAGATCGCCACCAGCAGCGTTTCCCTGGCTGCCGAGAGCCGTTCATCGTCGAGAAAGGCCGTCGCCTGCAAGGGCAGGAAATGCAGCGTGTTCAAGCCTATGCAGCCGAGCGCCGCCCGCAGGTAGGGCGTGAGGAAATCCGGCTGGTTGGCCCGCTCGCCCGTGAATACCCCTCCCGAGGCGATACCGATGAAGACCGGCCTGTCTCGCAGCAGGCCCGTCTTTCCCGCGGCCGAGGACGAAAACGTACGGCCGATGCGCAGGATCTGGTCGATCCATGCCTTGAGCACCGAAGGCACCGCGAAATTGTTCATGGGCGTGCCGATGACCAGGATGTCGGCGGCTTCCAGCTCCTGGATCAGTTGTTCCGACAAGCGCGCCGCTCCGCTCGCCAGCCCCGCCGCCAACGCTGCCGGGGACGACAAGGCGGCCGCGTAGCCGGGATCGGCATGCGGCAAAGGGTCCCGGCCCAGATCGCGGCGCACGATGGTCGCATCGGGATACCTGGCGCGCAGGCGCGCGACGATGGCGGCCGAGAGCCGGCGGCTGTGCGACACCGGCCTCGGACTGCAATCGATATGCAGTATTTTCATGCCATGCCCCGGCGCCCCTTATTGCCGCATGCCAATGGCCAGCCGGTTGAACGCACTCATCAACGCGATGGCAAAACACAGGTCGGCGATCTCGACGTCGCTGAAGTGCTGCTTGAGCGGCTCGTAGTCTTGGTCCGGCGCATGGGTGCGGTCCACATGCGTGAGCGACTCCGTCCAGGCCAGCACGGCACGTTCGCGATCGCTAAAACGGCCGCTTACGCGCCAGCCGGCCAGGGCATCCAGCTTGGCCTCCGGCATACCGTCGGCGCGCAGCGCCTTCGCATGCATTTCCAGGCAGAATGCGCAGCCGTTGATCTGCGACATGCGCAGCCAGACCAGGTCGATCAACGACTTGCCGAGGCTGCTCTTCTCCAGTGCCTTCTTGGTGGCCATCAGGCCCTGGTAGGCCTCGGGGGAAAGGGTCCAATAGGACAGACGAAGGGTGCTCATGAAAGGTCTCCGGTAGAAAAAAGAAGGACGGCGCGGCGTTCAGGCACGCGCCGCCAGCGGCTGGCAGAAATGCATGCCCTTGGCCAACAGCCCCTGGCGGAAATAGAACCGCTGCCCCAGCGCGTTGCCCAGCCCCGTATCGAGCACGAAATGCGCGCAGCCTTGCCGCCGGGCCTCTTCGCGCGCGGCCTCGATCAGTTGGCCGCCCACGCCGTGGCGCCGGGCATCGGCCGTCACCACCAGATCGTCGACGTAGAGGAAACGTCCATATATCAGGTTCTCCTGCAAGCGGTAACCCGCCAGCCCCTTGACCTCGCTGCCTTGCCAGGCGGCCAGCAGGCGATAGCCCTGCTCGCCCTGGCGGCGCGCCTGCGCGGCAAAGGTGGCGGCATCGGCCAGGTGCGGACGCAGTTCGCGCATGACGGAAAAACCGGCCTGGTAGTCCTGGTCGCTGTCCAGGAGGCGTAATCGAAACGTGCTCATGGGGATGTCCTTGTCGTACAGCCACCAATTTAGGAGAATCATGCCCCATGGAACAGGTGCAAGAACTGATCAAATGAGTGGGACATCTCGCGCGGATCCGCTACACCTCAAGCCGAACCGGGAACAGGATGCGCCGATCTATCTCCAGTTGTACCGGCGCTACCAGGAGGCGATCGCCAGCGGCCGGCTGCGGCCGGGAGACCGGGTGCCATCGGTACGCAGCCTCGCCAGCGAGCTCGGCCTGGCGCGCGGCACGGTCGAAGTGGCCTACCAGATGCTGGTCGGCGAAGGCTATTTCGTGGCCCGCGGCGCCGCGGGCACGGTCGTCTCCCCGCGCCTGGGAAACCTGGCGGACGCAAGCCGCGCCAAGACCTCGACGCCGCCTCCCGGTCCCTCCCCCCGTCCACAAGCCCCGGACCATGGCGCGCAGCCCTTCCAGCTTGGCGTGCCCGCGCTGGATGCATTCCCCCGCAAGACCTGGACGCGCCTGGCCGGTCACACGCTGCGTACCCTGGAAACCGTAGCCATGTCCTATCCCGACCCGGCAGGCTACGGCCCGCTGCGCCGCGCCATCGCCGCGTACCTGGGCATTGCACGCGGCATCGCCTGCACGGCCGAGCAGGTATTCGTGACGGCGGGCTATCGGGGAGCGCTGGAACTGGTGCGCCGCACCCTGCTGCGGACGGGAGACCTCGGCTGGTACGAGGATCCCGGGTACATCTTTGCCCGGCAATTCCTGGAACGCGCGGGCATGCGGCTGGCGCCGGTGCCCGTCGACGAGGAAGGATTGAACGTCCGCCTCGGCCGGCAACGCGCGGCCGAGGCGCGATTCGCCGTCGTGACGCCCACCCACCAGAGCCCGACCGGCGTGGCGCTCTCGCTGCCGCGTCGGCTGGAGCTGCTCGAATGGGCCCGCCACCGTCGCGCCTGGATCGTCGAGGACGACTATGACAGCGAATTCCGCTACCAGGGCCGGCCCCTGCCGGCGCTCAAGAGCCTGGATCGCAACGAACGAGTGCTCTATACCGGCACCTTCAGCAAGGTGCTGTTCCCCGGGCTGCGGCTGGCCTATCTGGTCGTGCCCGCTTCTCAGGCGGGCAAGTTCAGGGACATGGTGAACCACCTTCCCGATCCGGGCTCGGCCCTGCCCCAGGCCATGGTGGCCGATTTCATGGAACAGGGCCACTTCACCCGGCATCTGCGCAGGATGCGTCCGCTCTACGCGACCAGGCGTGGTTATCTGGCCGACGCGCTGGCGCGCATGCCGGGAGGACGCCTGCATGTCCAGCCGCAGGCGGGCGGCATCCACATCTTGGCTCGCCTGCTCACCCGGCAAGGCGACAAGAGGCTGGCCCTGGCCGCCCAGGCCGACGGGCTTGCCGTTCAGGCCCTGAGCGACTGGCGGATGCGCAAATCGTCGCAGGGGGGCTTGTTGATGGGGTTCGCCAATTTCGTGACCGCAGAAGACGCGGCGGCGGCGGTCCGGCGGCTGGAGGCGGTACTGGAAAGGGGCTAGCGCGAGCTTGCGGCAGTCATGCAACCGCGGCGACTTTTTCCCGCCACCGCCGCGACGAGCCAACCCCCACCCTCACGGTCTGCCCGGATGCCTGGGCGCATTGCTCCAGGGCCTGGCGCAGCGTCGTGTCCACATTGCGCAATGAAATGCGATACCAGTCCGCGACTTCCTGGCGGGTTTTCTCCTCGATTCGCAGGGCGACGAGCACCAGGCGATGCCGATGCGGAAGTCGCTGCATCGCGCGCTCGACGGCTTGCACATCCGACCGCGCCTCGGCGATGACATCCGGGCCGGGCGCATGGTCCACCATATGCTCCAGCCCGGCATCGGCCGCGTCCTGCCACGGGCGCCGATTGCGCAGATGATCCATCGCCAGGTTGAACGCAATCCGGTAGACATAGGCGTCCGGATTCTGCACGACGGCGCGAAGAGGTATCTCGCCCAGACGCAGCCAGGCCTCGTGCAGGCACTCGCTGGCCAGGTCGGGACAGCCCAGGTGGCGTTGCAGGCGCCGGTGCAGGCGCGCGTAGTTTGCGGCCAGGAAGTCTCGCAGCACAACGCCGCCAGCGTCTTCGGCGAACGAATCCCCGGCGACCCCATCGACAGCATCGGGCGCCTCCAGGCAATCCACAGCACTCAGGGTCATGACACGATCACCTCTGTCGAAGGCAAAACCGTCCCCGGCCGGCTCCCCCAGGCGCGGGGAACCGGCGAGAAACACTTGCCTTGGACGGTTTTGGCCTAGCGGTCCTGCTTCAAGAGGCGCAGTTGCTCCGGGGTCAAACGCGAGAGCAGTTCGGGATTGAAGTTCTGCCCATGTCCCACGACCTGCACGCGATGCCTGGGGTCATAGCGTGTCGCATCGGATCGCGCGCCTGGCGCGGGCGACGGCGGTCGCTCGCCTCCGGTCGACGGCTCGTTGCCGAAACCCACCACGCGTACCGTGAATATCGACGGCAGGTTCTGGCGGACCGCGGCGCGCTCGCGCTGCATCACGTCCTGAGCCGCCGTGGCCGACGCGCTGGCCGCCTGGCTGGCGTTGGTCAACGCCGAGACATTCACCGTGGCCGCCACCGGCAAGCCCGTCGCCTTGCCCTGCACTTGAATGTTTTCCGCATTGACGACCCGCAGCGCCGCCAGGTTCGCGTTGCCCGACACTCGGATCCCCGCCTCGCCGGCGTCGATCGTGCCGAGCGGCGCGATCAGATCGACGTCGCCGGGCGGCACTTCCGGAATCGGATTGAGCGTGGCGATACCGGCACCGGTGCTGGGTACCTGCGGCGAGAGCACGACGTTGCCCACGTCGTCGTACACGCGCTTGGGTGGCGTGTAGACCAGCGTGGTCTTGCTGCCGCGTCCCGCGTTGATGTCACCCTCGGCCGACCACGCCAGGATGCCGCCACCGAAAGTGGTCATGATCCGCGAGAGACCCAGCAGGATGCTGCCCTGGCTGTAGAGCTGGATGTCGCCATCCCCCTGGGTGATCAAACCCGAGGTCGCAGGCGGCGGTTCCCCCTGCACGCCCACGATGATCTGCCCGCCGGGCACCAGTGCCTGGATGCCGCCGCCGAACTGCGTCTGGATGCCGGCCGCACCGAAAGCGGTGTAGTCGCCACGGCGCGCGATGGCCCTCCCCTCGGCATCGGCTTCCGGGAACAACGTGGCGATCGCCTGGCGGCCGCGCAGGTAGCTCTGGAAGCGCGGGCCTTCCTTGTCGTTGTACTCGCGGCCGCCGGCCAGCAGCTCGGCGTAGTAGACCTCGCGCAGGAAGATGCGCTGCTGCTCGGCCGGCAGCGCGGCGAAATAGGCCAGCGCGTCAGTGCTGTCCGCCGCGGCGTAGCCGAAGCGTTCGCCAAGCCAGTTGGCCAGTTCTTTCTGGTAGGTGTGCGCCACTTTGCCCGGCTGGCTGGCCAGCGGCAGGCCGGAAACGATGTCGGCCTGTCTGGACGGGTCGAGATACAGCGCGGCCAGGGCCGCCCAGTCCGCCCCGGTCGCATTGAAACCCACCTGCGCCACGATGCCCGCGCCCGGGCGAGTGTCGCCGGGAATCACCGAGCCGATGCTCTGGATACTGCCCTGGTTGCCTTGGTAGAAGTTGCCGCCGGTGGTGATTTCCAGTGTGCCGGGGCCGGCCATCTTGACGTTGGCGTAGAAGATGTCGCCCCCCGCCTCGATGATCGACACGTCGGTGGCATTGGCGTTCATGAGATAACTGCCGACGCCTTCGTAGACGCCGGTACCCCACACGCCGAAGCCCACGATGTCCTCGCCTGCGCGCACTTGCGTGGCCTTGGCCAGCAGCCAGGAAGCGGCGGTCCCGGTCTGCCGGTTGCCGGCCTGATAGCCGCCCAGCACCAGGCCGATGATGTCGCCTCCGACCGCGTACAAGCGCACAGGGTCCGGATCCGCCGCGTGCAGCGCGCCGGTGGGCGCATCGGCGGCCTGGAAGGCAAAGTAGCCGCTCTTGGGAAAGTAGCGGCTGGGCCCCCCCTCATAGGCAGGGGGGCCGATGGAGACCAGCGTGTTGGTGCCGCAGACGCAGGCCGGATCAAGGGGGAAGTTGACCAAATCGCCGGTGAAGCCGAGGGGGGCCATTACCCAGCCCGGCTTGAAAGGGTTGGGCAGTTCGTTGACGCCGGTGCGCGCGCCGGAGAGACCTAGCCTGGCGCCGGCGCTGCGGGCGGCCGCGTGGATCGAGTCCGCGGCCAGGAGCTCCAGTTGGCCGGTGGGCGCAGGCAGCAACTCATAGGTAAGGACGCTGTTGCTCAGTTCCGAGCCATAGTAGATGCTGCCGCTGCCGGCCACTGCCCGGAACTGGCCAGGCAGGTAGGACACCTGGGAATAGGTCATCCCCTGGTTCTGGTTACCGTTGAACGGCACGAGCTGCCCCCCCGCCGAGAACAGCGCGACGGCGGTGTCCGGCGTCCAGAGCGAGAACCAGGTGCGGTCAACGCCGGTCCTGGCCGGATTGTCGAGCAGGCTGCCCGCGAAGCTGTAGATGTCGGGACTGGCGAAGCTGCCTCCTTGCAGATAAGTGGCCTGGACCATGCCGGCATCCTGCCAGCCGGACAGCACCAGATCGCCACGGGTCCGCACGCTGACCGTACCGTCGCCCGGCACCAGCACGGGCCCCGTGATGAGGTTGCGCACGGCATAGGCCGTGTAGTTGTCGGCCGCACGCGGATCGAGCCCGTTCGTGGTGCCCCAGGTCCGGGCCAGGCTGCCGATCTGCGCGGCACTGATGCGGATGTCGCCGCGCAGATCGACCAGCTTGCCGTTCATGCTGCCGGCGCTGGAGACACTGGCCTGCGCCGCGTTGAGGCCGCCGCCGATTTTCAGGGTCAGGTCGCCGCCGCCGGTTTGTACCAACGTGCCACCGGTCACGCCGCCGTCGGCGTTTTTGGTCACCTCGGTGACACGGCCCGTGGCGCCCACGGCCAACACGAGGCCGCCGCTGACGGTGTCCACATACGGATTGGACGGCGACAGCAGACCGGCATCACCGCCAGCGAGCAGGGTGACATTGCCTCCACCCAACGCGCCGAACCCCTGGAAGCCGACCACGCCGGCGTGAGGGATGGTCGTGCGTGTGTCGGCGTCGTAGTGGGCGCCGAAGGCCGCATAGGTGCCGAAATTGACACCCCAGGCGGTGGCATGGCCCATGCCGTCGGCGCCTTGGCGCCAGAGCCAGGCGGCCACGTCGTTCTGCACCAGGCCGCCGCTGCTGCTCGTTGTCCACTGATAGCCGGACACATCGCCCTGGGCCACCAGCAGGAAGTCGCCGCCGTGATCGGGGAACCACAACACCTGTTGCTCCAGCGCGGCGTCGTAGTCCGGCAGACCGGTCAGGCTGGCGCGCGGCAGCATGTAGGCCTCGTTGCCTGAAGCCAGGTTGCTTTGGGTGCCGGCGGTGTACACGCCGAAGGGCGAGCCTTGCGAAAAACTCCCGCCGGCGAGGATGTCCAGGTCGCCGGTGCCGGTTCGCAGCACGCTGAAGATGGGGAGGCTGGTGCTGGCGGAGATGCGCTCGTCGCTCAAGGTGACGTTGCCCCTGCCCGCCAAGGCCTCGGAGGATGCCAGGGCGCGGGTATCGGCCGCGGCCAGGTCGGCGCCGCCGACCAACCGCAGGGACGCCGACTCGCTACCGGCCGCCAGCATCGGCGCCACCGCCCATACCGGACGACGGCTGGTGGCATACACGTTGCCGGCGGCCATGGTGCCGGCAGGCAGCACCGTGCCGGCGGCCAGCGCAAGGCCGCTGCCCAGGGTATAGCCACCGGCCAGCACCAGCGGATTGCCCGCCTGCCAGGTGATCGCGTCGATATAGAAATCGAAAGGCAGCGCCGCGCCCGCGCCGATCGTGCTGCCGCTGGGCAGCGCCGTACCGGCCGGGATCAGATCGCCGATCTCGAAGGTGCGGCCGGGGGTGACGATGCGCCCGGTCGCCGTCATCGCGGCGGCCAGCGCATAGTCGGCCCCCAGTTTCACCGGCTGCGGCAGCGCCCGGTTGGCCATGATCTTGGCGCCGTCCTTGAGCAACAGATCGGCGTAGCCGGAGCTCGCGGCGCTCAGGATGGTGCCGGCATGAATGGTGGCGCCCGCGCCCAGCGGATAGTAGAAGGTCTCGCCCGGGCCGAAGGTCCAGCCGTTGTAGTTCCAGTCGTCGACCCGGCCGGCCACGACCGTGACCGGTTGGAGCAGTTCACCCCAGGCGTTCAGGCCACCGAAGATGGAGCCGATCTGCGATCCCCACTGGTCGACATAGTTCACCCCCAGAATGATGGTTTCCGGCGCGGCCTGCCCCTGCGGAAGCACCTGGGCGCGCCGCAGCTCCACATCCATCGGCAGGATCGCCCCCGCGCCCAGTTTGCTGCCGGTGGCCAGCGTCACGCCCTCGGGCAGGGTGTAGTCGCCGGTCAAGGCCTTGCCGGCTTGCAACAGCAGTGGACTGTCGTCCGGCGTCCGCTTCGGCAGGCCAAAGCCGTCCGTGATGCTGCCGTGGATGGCGAGATCGCCCTCGGCACGCACCACCAGCGCCAGCGGTTCGCCCGCGCCATAATCGGCGGCGTCGGGGTTGCGCACGGCCCGCGGGCCGTAGCGATAGCCGGCAAGATTGAGATCTCCCTTCACCGTCAGCTTGCCGCCCGAAGCCTCGCTGCTGATGATTTCCACACCCGGGCGCAGGTGGTAGGCATCGCCGTAGGCCTTGAGACCGGCAAGGCGCGCCTGCAAGACCGTGCTGGCCTGCGCGTTGGCGTAGAAAACCCGGTTCTGCGCATCGATCTGGTCCAGGCCCAGCGCACCGGCCGGTACATTGTCGGCGGTGTTGTCCTGCACGATGCTGCCGGCGGCATCGGTGGGCGCATAGGTCCAGAAGCCATTGACGGCGATGCTCCTGGCACCCCGCACGTTCACGCGGCCGGCGGCGTCGATCAGCACCTCGCCGCCGGTTTCGCTGGCGCGGCGCGCGTTCAACGTAACGCGACCGTCGCCCACGCCCGGCGCCGACACGTCCAGCGTGCTGCCATCGTCCAGCCGCAGCCAACCCTGGGCCGAGGTCAGCTCGACGATGCCGCGATTCTTCGCCTCGATGGCCTGGCCATGGCTGTCCACCTGCAGGACCGTACCGTGGGCGTCGAGCACGGCGCCGCCGGTCAGGCGTAGATCGTCGCGGGCGGCCAGGCGGATGCTGCCGGGTTTCTGGCCCGAGGCATCGATCCTGCCGTTGACGGTCAGACTGCCGCCGTCGACCGAAAGGGTGACGGCCTGCGCCTTGATTTCGTCACCCACGCTCAGGTTGCCCTGCTTGAGGGCAAAGGCGCGCTCACCGGTGAAGCCGGCGGCGGTCAGCATGGTGTTGAGCGCGGCGAAGTCGGCACTGAGATCCGTGGCCCGGTCGCCGATATGCTGCGCGGCCAATTGAAAACCGCCGTTGGCGTGGCCTTCGCCCCCCGCGCCCGCGAGCGTGCCTTGGAGCTGGATCCGCCCCTTGGCCGCATCCAGCGCGGTGACGCGCAGGCTGCCGGCGTCGGCGCCGACTGTCTCGTCCGCCGAGACGTCGATGGTCGAACCGGCGTGCTGCACGATGTTGCCATGCAGGGACACGATGTCCACGTCGCCCCCCCAACTGTCGCGGGTCACGTCAAAGAAAGTGAGGCGGCGGCCGGAGACGTCCAGCAGGCTGCCTCCGGCCAGGGTCACGTCCTGGTCGGCCGTGAGGGTGAGCTTGCCGCTGGGCAGCAGCACATCGGACGCCACCTCCACCGCATGGCCGCGCAGCGCGAGCGTGGCGCCGATGTCGATGCCGGCGTTCGCCGCCGGAGCGGAGCCTGCCGGCGCCGTGACATCCAGCGCGCCGCCCGCGCGGTAGGCGATGACGGAACCCGCCTCGCCCGTAAGCAAAGGGGTATTGAGATGTAGATTGCCGCCGTTGCCCTCGTAGGTCTCGGGGTCGAACCTGCCAGCACCGGGGTCGGCGCCACCTTGATAGACGGAGAGCGTGCCCTTGGCATTGCCGGTGATGCGTTCGGCCGCATTGAAGTTCACATCGGCAAAACCAAGCAGCAGGCGGTGATAGGCAATGCTGGTGTCCGGCTTGGCGGGGGTCGGATTGCCGAGCACGATGGCATTGGCGTCGATCTGGAACATGCCCGCCCCGGTGCCGCCGGCCAGCAGCGCGCCCGGATTGGCCGAGAAATAACGCGTGTCGTTGCCAATGCTGCTGCTGTTGGCGGTATCCACGACTTTCTGGGTGTTGTTCCAGACCAGGGTGTCGGCGGTCAGGCGCACCACGTCGCCTGTTTCGCCGTAGCCGTAGATGGCCGGGCTGTTGAGTACGAGCTGGCCGAGCCGGAACCGGCCCGTGGCCGGATCCAGCGTGTCCAGTTCCACACTGCCGAAGAAATTGATGCTCTGGGCGGCGGAGAGGGAAAGGCTCTGTACCGAAGGCACGCCGGCGGCCGGGTTGCCGGCGAACAGTGTGTCCAGCATGCGCTGGTTCAGGTTCATGCCCGCCGGGAGTGGACCCCGGTCGGCAAGGACGGCGGCCAGCACTTCGTCCGTGCCGATGTTGAAGGACGGCACCGCCAGCGACAGGTTGCGCGTGCCCAGCGTGGGGGTGCCGGTGATGGAAACGCCAAGATCCGAGTAGAAGCCTATGCTCCCTTCGGAGTACAGCTTCACGCCATCGGCCAGTTCGATGTTGCTGCCGAACAGGCCGGAGGGGGCATCCAGCATGAACTCGCCGTTGCTGACCAGCAGCGTGGCGTAGCTGCCGAACGTCGAGGCGACGGCGCCGAAGAACAGGCCGTTGCGGCTGTCCAGCCAGGACCTGCCCTGCCCCAGCGTGTTCAGCGTCACGCCTTCCCGCAGGCTGATCCGGTTGTTGGCCCCCAGCACGATCTGGCCCGCGGTCAGGTTCACCCCTTCTTCGAGCACCAATTGCTGGACCATGGCGGCGCTATTGCCAACGTTGCCGCGCAAAGAGATATTGGGCGCGTTGTAGTCCTTCACGGGGGTGCCGCCCAGCCACAGATTGGGGGCGGCCAATGCATCGAGATCACGAGCGGCGACGGTGATGGTGTTGGCGTCGTTGCCAGTGCCGCCGGACTCGCCGGTGATGACGAGCCTGCCCTGCGGCCACGGCGAGAAAGCGCCCCCCGGGGCCGCGGTGAGCATGAAGTGGCCGGCATAGCCGCCTTCGGCGGCGCTGAAATCGGTCGCGCCATGCCAGACCAGCGCGCTGTTGGCCGGAGCGTCCGCCTTCGCGCGGGCGGTGAACCGGAACTGGCCGCCGTCGGCCTCCAGTTGCGGGCGCAAGGTGCCGAAGAGCGCCGTCCGCCTCTGCTGGAAGGCGCTGTAGCCGGTTTCGTTGTAGTTGGACCAGGTGCGCAGCGTGGCACCGTCGGTCAACGTGACAGCGGTGTTGAGGCTGTCCGCCAGGCCGGTCAGCGCATTGCCCTGGCTGCCGGAAACCGTATACGAGCCATTGGGCAGCTTGACCGGATCGGCATGCCTGGCGCCGGTGGCGCCCAGTTCTACACGCCAGGCGCCGGGCAGCAATGCGTAGTTGGCCGGCATCAGCGTGTAGATGCCGGCCGGCAGGCCGGCCACTCCTTCGGGAATGGTGATCTGCTGGCCCGGCTCAGGCACGGCACCGGTCCACGCGGCATAGTAGCCGCCGGCCGGCGGGGCAACGGCCGCCTGCGCGCCCGGCACGATCGCATAGACCCGGCCGCCGGGGTTCAGCGGGGCAAGCAGCGTGTCCACCGAACCACCACGGCCGGTAACGAAGGCACCGCCCGCGAAATAGCCGCCACCGGACACGTCGAGCAGCGATCCGGCTTCGCTGGTGAGCGAAGGCGTGTCGATGTTCAGGCCAAGCGTGCCGCTTATCTGCGGCTGGCCGCCAAAAGTGAAAGGCGCGGCGTACTGGCCGGTAATGAGATCGGCCGGTGGGATGTCGGCGCCGTTCAACTGGTAGCTGACGCCATCCACGGTACCGCCCATGGGAATGACGAGATCGCGGGTACTGATGGAGGTGACGCTGCCGGGCAGCAGGCGCACGCTTTTTCCGGCGACCAGGGTGAGGTTGCCGAAGGGCGCGCGCAGCACGCCGCCCTGCTCGATGATGGCGGCATTCAGGTTGAGCGCACCGAAAACGGAATACGGCAGCGCGGGCAATTCCACGGTGCTGCGGGACAGCGAGAGCGTGGCCGGCGCGCTGGCGCTGCCAGCGGCGATCTCGGCGACGGCGTTGGTCACGGGGTAGATCTGCGCGGCGACGATGCCGAGGTTGCCCTGTGCGCGCAAGGCGGTCAGGCGAGTGGAGCTGCCATTCAACCCCGCATCGAGCGGAGCGCCGGTGGCCGGGAGCAGGCGCAGGTCGCCGGCGCTGTCGAGTACGGTGTCCGCATAGAAAATGCGAGTGGTGTCTTCCGCGTCGATCAGGCGAGCCGCGACGTCGAGGCGGCTGCCGGTCTGGAGCAGGCCCTCGGTGCCGCCGGTGGGCAGTCCCCAGCGCTGGCTGTTGTAATCACCGACGAACAGGACGCCACCATCGAAGAACACATGTGGGGCGCTCAACGAGACACGACCGTCTTCGCGACTGTTGTGGAGCGCGCCCTGGGAAAGCGTGAGGGACTTGCCCAGATCGAGGGTGACGTCGCCGTCGAACACGATGGCGCTGCGCCCCATGAGAGTGAGGCTGTCGAAACCGCCCGCCTGGATCTGCGCCGCGCTGACGCGGGCGCGACCGGGAGTGAAGGCCGGGGCTTCCTGGCCGACTTGCAGGTCGGCCGACAGTTGCGGTGTCCAGTCCTGGGTAAGGGTAAGAATGCGTGCAGGGCGAGCGTTCAGGTCCGTGACATTGGGGTAGAAAGCGGATTCGAGCAGCAGGTCCAGCGCGCCACCACGGGTGCCCGAGCCCCCTGCCCTGGCGTGCAGGTTCCCGTCGAGGAAAAACCCCGAGTAGCTGCTGATGGTGATGGAACCGCCATCGGTGGCGACCTCTTTGCGCTCCCGGCCGGTGGCGACCCCTACGCCGATGATGGCGCTGGCTCCGTCGGCGTTGATTTCCGCGCCGTCGCGCACGACCACATAGGTGCTGCTGGAGAGAACGCCGGTGCTGAACGGGTCATCGGCGTTGCTGCCGCCCAACTGGATGTGGCCCCCCCCGAACACGACACCGTAGGGATTGCCCGCCGCGTCCAGCGCGGTATAGGCGCGACCGGCGGCATCGAGCACGGCGTGCTCGCCGATCCACACCGACACGCCATCGGTGGGGTCGAGGGGCATGTAGCCGTAGTCATTGGGATGAGCGGCGCGATAGGAGTCGAACACATTCATCAACGTGCGCGTGTTGATGATGCCGATATGTCCGCCAGGCGCGGACAGCGTCCCTTCGACCTGGATCTGGCCCCGGGAAGTCAGGTCGATGCCGCGGCCCGGATCGACGCTGATGCGGGCGTTCTCTCCGACGATGAGGGCGCCGCTGGTCAGCGGATCGACCGGCCTGCCGGAAAGGGGAAGGCCGGGAAGGCCGCCGGTCAGAGCGACATCGGCGCCTGCGCGCTGCCTGAGCGTGCCCTTGGCCTGGTTTTCCGCGAACAGCGGCGGCAGCGCGAGTTCCGCCGCCCTGGCCAGCGCGTCGCCGGCCAGGGACTGCGCCTGCGCCGTATCGTTGAAACGGTAGACCGGCATGGCCACGTCCATCTGCGTGCCGGGCTGCACGATCAGGCCCGCGGCGCCGCTCAGGTCGTACGCCGAAAAGCCCTGCTGGAAGAAGGCGTTGGCGTCGACGATGTCGAAGGTCGGCAAGACTTTGGCCTGGACCGGCAACACGGTGCCGCGCGAAAGCACCGTGCCTGAACGCACGCGCAGATCGGCCGTGAGCGTGGTGCCGGCGGCATAGGTGGCGGTGCGCGGATACGGAATGTAGAGCGGTCCGGTGAAAGCATCGCGCGGCAGCACGTAGCCCGCAGGAAAGGCGCCCTGGAAAGAGGTGACGATGAACCCGGCCGGCACCCGCTCGCCGGTCAAGTACCCCTTCTGGACGTTGGTGACCGGATCGATGGCCCATACGTTGCCACCATAGGGTGAAGCGAGCGGCACCACCCAACCATTGGGACCGATCACGGGGCGGTGTTGCGGCACGACCCCGATCAAGTCGAGGACGCTCCCGGGGATTTCTTCACCCAGCGGCACCCACTGGCCGGAGGAGACATTCAAGGTGACCGGCAGCGTGTAGCCCGCGGGAAGGGTGAAGGCCTCGGACACCGTCAACTCGAACGGTGCGGTTTCTCCCGGGGCGAGCAGGCCGCGGGTTTCGGTCAGGGTGCCGCCGATGGAAATGGCCGCCGGGGTGACGACGCGGAGCTTGCCGCCCTTGCCGAAGCCATACGAGGCGATCTCGCCGCCGCCATCGATCACCAGACCGCCCGCGCTGAGGCTGATGTCGCCGCCATTGCCGCCCAGCGTGGAACCGCCGGTCCGCAGCGCGCCGCCGCCTGAGGCGTCGATGCGCGAGCCGGACTCCAGCGCCAGCTCGCCGAACGTGGACAGGCTGACCGAGCCGCCGTTGCGGAAGGCGATGCCCCACGCGCCGGCCGGGTCGAGCACGGCATTGGTCCACAGACCGCGCGTGTCGATGGTAATGCCGTCGGCCACGGTCAAGGGCAGCGCATCGCCGTACGCCGAGACACCGACATCGATCTTGACCGTTCCCCCGCGCGCGGTAATGGAGCCTTGCAGATCGACGGCGCCGGCGAAGTTGAGCGCGCCGCCGGGCGCCAGCGCGAGGTCGTCGCCGAGGACGATGCGCCCTCGTGTATCGACCTTCAGGCCCCCCAGGCCCGCGGCGTTGATACGGGCCAGATCCGCCCAGAACAGCTTGACGCCCGCGTCCGAGGGCGCGTCGGGCGCGGACGCCGCCAGGCTGACGTCGGCCTGCCGCTGGAGGCGCGCAATGCCGGCGATTTGCGGATCCAGGGTCGGATCCCAGGTCTGGAAGACCAGCCGGCCCGCCAACGCTGCCTGGGTCTGACTCAGTTTGTAGCCGTCGCTGACCGTGGCCGGACGGACATCGGTCTGGCGCATGCCATTGAACACGGAGGCATCGATGTCGCCGGCAAGCGAGGCCGCCTGTGCCCAGATTTCCAGCTTGCCGGCGTCGCGACCGACGGTGTAGCCGTTTTCCAGGCGCTGCTGCGGGGCGATGATCGGGCTGTAGTAGTTCTGGGTAACGCCCCAACGTTCGCTCGTGCTCTCGAACCCCACGTAGACCCCGCGATAGACGAAGCTGGCAGGCGCAAGTCCCGCCGTGTAGAGCTTGCCGTCCGCCCCCTGGAGCCAGCTTTGCCGCACGTAGCCGGTGGCCACGTCAACCGAGCCGCCGGCGATGTTGACCAGGGACCCGGCCGCGGTGACGATGCTGTCGGTGACGAGGTTGATGCTGCCTCCCTGCGCCATCCACTCTCCGATACCGTGGCCGGCGTTGCCCAGATAGCCGGAGACTTCGAGCAATCCGCCCGCGGTGTAGTAGCGGTCGCTTTCGTAGCCGTCGGTGCCGGCAGGCACCAGCACGAGATCGCGACGGTCGACCCAGAGATTGCGGTTGAACAGCCTGCCGGCGTCACGGTTCAAAGGCGCATCGCGTAGTTCGTTGCCCTGCACGTTGACCTTGATGTTGTTGCTTTCCATGGCGACGTTGACGCCCACGGCGCCGGAAACATCGAGGATGGCTCCCGTATCGGCCGCGATGGCACCCGGGTTGTAGACGGGAGTCTGTTTCGTGCCAGACCCACTGTTGCCGGAGGTGACGGCAAGCTGGCCGCCGGTGGCCAGCGTGAGGCTGCCTCCCCCGAAGCCGACCATGCCGCCGCCGACGATCTCGATGCGCGAAAGATCGCGGCGATCAGCCAGCGCGGAGTAGTTGTCGAAACTCCCCGTAGTGCCCGCAACGGCGGCGGCACTGATGCGCTGCTGGTCCAGCGCGGCGGACTCCTTGATGAGCGCATCGCGCTGCGCGTCGAGCGCCGTGGCTCCGCCGTCGTCCTCGAGCAGCACGGCCGTCGTCGCGCCCTCGCCCAGCGTCACGCGGGCGCGCGCGTCGGTCGCCGAGTTCAGCAAGTGGATGCTGCCGCGCGCATTCACCGTGGAGCTGCTGACCGCGACACCATCCTGCCGCACCTCGCGCCCGGCCAGCGTGATGTCGCCTTCGCGCGCCGCGATCAGGCCGCTGTTGGCGACCCGGCCCGCCGGATTCGGCACGGGCCTGCCTTCGCCATCCACGACGTCGGCGTTGAACTGCGGCATGATCTCGCTGCCGCGCACGGTGGAGAACGAATTGGCGTCGGAACTCGCCCCCTTGCGGATGACGAACCTGTCACCGGCGGCGAGCAGGGCCTGGCCCTTGCGAGTGACGATCTCTCCGGCGTTCTCCACTTGCGTGCCGAGCAGCATCACATAGCCTCCCCCATCGGTCACGGATCGAGGCTCGTCGGTGGTGATCTGCGCGCCCCGCTCCACCCTCACGGCACCGTGGGCATCGGTGAAGGTCGGCGTCGTGGCGGTTGCGCCGTACACGCCGTTGATCTGGAACTGCGTGTCGGTGATGGTGGCGGCGGCCGCCACCAGATTGCGGACATTGACCTGGCTGCTTCCCTCGAACACGACGCCGTTCCGGTTCGCGATCAGCACCGTGCCGTCGGCCTTGATCCGGCCCTGGATCTGCGAGGGCCGCGCCAGCGGGTCGTTGACCTTGTTGAGGATCGCCCAATCCTTCTGTTGCTGGAACTCCACCGTGGTGTTCTTGCCCACATTGAAGGTCTCCCAGTTCAGGATCGCCTTGTCGGCGGTCTGCTGAATGCCTACCGTGGTACGCCCGTTGGCAACGGTCTGCGCCGGTGCCTGCGCGTTGAGCCACCCCGCCGTGAGCGAGTTCCCATCGACCTTCAGGCCGCCTTCGGCCAGGCCATCCGGCACGGACTCGCCATTGGCCAGCGCCTCGGCGCGCATTTGCGCCTGGAGCGCCTGCTGGGCGGCAATGGCCCGCGCCGCCATGTTCAGGTTGTTGATCGAGGTTTGCAGTTTCTGCCGTGCCGCCACCGACTGCTGCGACGGATTCGCCAGGCTGGACGCCGGCATGCCGTTGGGCAGCTTGCCGGTTGCGGCCGCACCCGCCTGCGCGGCCCCCTTGGCGGCGAACCATGCCGGGCTGAACGCCTGTTGCGCCTGCGCGCCGCCAGCCATGCCACCCGCCGCCAATGCCAGCGCGATCGGCGCCATCGCAAAACGCCGTTCGGATCCACGGGGAGTCGCTGTACGTTTGAGGTCAGGGTGACTGCCGCGATGCGCGTGCTTCATGGGAGATATCCGCCAGTAGGTTGGAATCGATGCCGTCAGACTGTCGGCGCAGCACGCCCACAGAGATCGGTCCGTCTATCTGGAAGACACGCAGCAACCGCGCAACCCGCTAAATATTTTCGACGGCTTCCGGAATCAGCGCGGCCATGCGGCCACTCAACTGAGAACCAGCACCCCGGCGGGAAACGTCCGCGCTTGCAAGTCGAAAGTATGCTGGAGCTGGACGATGGCCTCGTCCAGGACAGCGATGCGAAAGCGTCCGCTTACCGGCTGCTCGCGCTTGGACACCGCCATCAGCACTATCCTGCCGGGTCGATAACGATTGATCTCGTCCACCACCTGTGCCAGGGGCCTCTGCCTGAACAACAGCTCGCCACGGCGCCATGCCGACACCTCGTCCAGCTCGATGCGGGCCTGAAAACCGATCGACATGGCGTCGTAGATCGCCTGCTGGCGAGCCTGCAACTGGCGAATGCCGGCGGGGTGCTCAACACGCACCGATCCTTCGACGCAGGTCACGCACACACTGCCGGCCAGATTCCGCACCTCGAAGCGACCGGACTCCGCCACCGCCCGGCCCGCACCCGCGACGACGTGGAAAGCGGTGCCGACTCCGGCCAGGTCGATCGCGGCCTCACCGGACAGCAGATCGATACCGGGGATCTCATCGGCCGCTGTCCGTCGACGGATACGGGTGTTGGTATTGAGGGTGATGCGAACCCGTTCGGTCCACGCGATGGCCTGCTGTTCGCCCGTGCCGGTACGATAGTCGGCGCCCCATTCGCCCGGCGCCGGCCACAGGCCGAGCGGCGGATACGCCACCGCGACGCCCGCAATCGCCGCCGCACCGGCGGCCGTTCCCAGGAACGCACGGCGGCTCACCCTCGGGCCTTGCATCATGCGGTCGTGCCTGGCCGCGATCTTCGGATCGGTGCGCAGCAACTCGCCGATCACGGGCCTCATCGCCTGCCACTGGCGCCTGGCGTCCTCGAAGGCGGCGGCGTGCGCGGGGCTGGCGTGCTGCCAGCGCTTGAATGCCTGTAGATCCACCTGCCTGACTTCCCCGACGGCCAGACGGCTCAACCAGATACGGGCCTCCTCGCGGAGCGCATCGGTGGTTCCCTGGCCGGTGGTCGTGGAAGGCATGAAAATCGTCATCCTGTCATGTCATTGGGTCATCTGCGTCCCGCATGCCCTTCCCTCTTCTGGAAGACACTTGGCATCGCCCAAACCCGCTATTTATTTCTTTCGGCCATGCGAGCCGCACAATAATCATTGGCACGCTTGAGTTCAAGCTCGACCGTGCGCAGCGACACGCCGAGACGCCTGGCCACCTCTTTCTGCGCCATTCCTTCCCATCGCACCAACAGCAGCACGTCGCGACGGCGCTCGGGCATGCGCCGGATGATCTCCAGCAACGCCGCCATCTCCGCGCGCGCCCCGACGGTTTGCTCCGGCCCCGGGGCCTCATCAGCCACATCCAGCAGCGCCTCGACCTCGGGGCCTGGCACGATGCTGCTGTGGCTGCGCAGGTTGTTGAGCGCCACGTTCACCGACATCCGCAACAGGAAGCCGCGCGGGTTCAATACCGGCGCCTGGTCATGCAGCCGGTGCACCCGCAGCCAGGTGTCGTGCAATGCGTCATCGGCCAGCTCGGGATTGCGCAAGTGCCGCGCCAGGCGCCGCCGCAGATCACCGTAATGGCGCGACAGATATTCCAGCAGCAGGATCCGGACTTCTTCGGACATGGCTACACCGCTCCCGCGTCGCAAGCCGGGGCACTCTCGTGCGGCGGCAGAATCAGCAAAGTGACGGGTTGCGCCAGTTCCGGCGGCGGAGCGCGGCCGACACGGACACCGGCGACGACCTCGACCAGCGCCGCATCCCGCCGCCGGTCTCCGGTGGCGCCCAGCAACCGGACGCGATGGACGTGCCCGGTTGCGTCGACCTCGAAGCGCAGCAGGGATTGATCGTCATGCCGCATCGTGCGCGGATCGGCGCACAGGGCCTGCCACACCCGCGCCTGCAGAAGGCCGTCATAGGCCAGCAGATTGGCGCGCGCAGCGATGCGAGCCGCCTCGGCGTCCGCCCGCTCCTTCGGACTCGCCGGCCTGATCACCAGCGCATCGGCCTGTGCCGTGGCGACCTCCTCCGCAGCCAGCCCCGTGCCTTCGAGCAGCAGGTGAAGCGCGTCAACGGACCGGTATCGTCCGCGCACCGGCGAGGCGGTGCGGCCGGCGGCCAGGGTACTGCTGAACAGCGCCGACCGCCCCGAGACGACGGCGAACCGGTCCAGCGCATCCGCGAGCGGCAACGCGGGGATATCGAACTCGATCACCGAAGCGGCCGGCGCGGCCTGATCGGCCGCCTGCGCCGGGACCGATGCCAGCAATGCGCCTGTCACCCCCAGAATGACAGCGCATCGACTCAAGCGGGCCGCTTGCACGGACATGTCGGCGGGTCATCCTCGCGCTTCCCATCGCCGCGCGCGCAGCCAAGCCCACGGTAGTGCCGCGGGCACAATGACAGAGAGCGAGATCGGCTCGGCAAGATCGGCACACCATTCTGGAATGGTGCCATCCTGCCCCGAGGGCATGACGGGTTCATGACACATCCGGGGAGCCGCTACGCTTGCCGCTGCGCGGCAGCGCTGCCCCCCGGACGTTTTGTCTTGGGGCGGCCCGGCGGCAAAAAAAGGAGCCGAAGCTCCTTTTCTTCATCACCACGACCCGTGGCGGTCAGAACGGCATCGCCGCCGCGCTTTCCGTGCTGCTTCCCGTGCCCGCATTGCAGAACGTGGGGTCGTACTGGTAGACCCACGTGGTCTTGGGGATGGCGTTGGACGAAGTCCACGAACTCATCTGCGTCATGGTGTTGAAGATGAGTTCCGAACGCTGCGTGACCTTGTTGGTGAAATCGCCGTCCTTTTCCTCGACCGTGAACGAAGCCTCGGCCACCACCGGCGCATTGTCGTTTTCATTCATGTACCAGAGCGAGACGGAAAAATCGGCGCCCTGCTGCCCCAGGTCGCTGTTCGGGCCGCCGTAGGTTTTTTCCCAGACCGAGAGATTGCCCACGATCACCAGCGGATCGTTCGGGATCACGGTCAGCCCGGTCGCCTTGGAATACAGGTCCGTCACATCCTTCATCTTGTTCAGGTTCTTGCTCGTCGAGAAATCCTGCTTGGTCGAGCGCGAGTAGGCTTCGACCGAGGCGGTCTTGTCCATTTCGAACTTGGACTTGGCGCCCGACTGCGTACCCTTGATCGTCACGCCGGCAGCCGCGGATTGCGACGTCGAGCGGAATTTCAGGGTCGACTCGCGGTTGCTGTCCACGCGCTCGCGGAAGGAATAGGATTGCGCGCGCAGCTGGCAGGTGCCCGGAGAGTCGTAGAAGCGCACGGTGCGCTCTTTGTCCTTGGCGAAGCTTCCGCCTATCGTGCGATCGAAGCCGGCCGAGGTCAGGGCCGCCTTCAGGTCGGTCAGGTACGCGTTCGACGCGACCTTGGGCTGGTTGGCGAACAGCGCCGGGTTCAACATGACCTTGTATTCCCGCGATGTGGGCACGTCGGCGTGAGCCCACCCCGCCATCGCCATGGCCGCCAACACCACCCCTGTCTTCATCCAGCGCATGCTTTTCCCCTTTATGTGCGTTCATCGCACTCGCACAAGATGATCAGGGATTCACGTTTCAGCTCTGTTGCGCGCCATGACGCACGGACTCCGGAGGCAAAACAAAAAGCCCGGACTTCGCTGGCGAAATCCGGGCCTTCTACAATTCTGGAGCGGGAGACGAGTCTCGAACTCGCGACCTCAACCTTGGCAAGGTTGCGCTCTACCAACTGAGCTACTCCCGCGTTTTTCTCGCGTTTTTCGTTGCGAGAAAAGAACTATAGCAAATAAAAAATATTGCTGTCAAATCTTGCCAGGGCATGCGTTTCCGCCCCCCTCCCGGCAACGACATCCGGGTGTGCTGGCCGTTCACCACCGCCTCGGGCGCCGCCCCGGCGAACCGGTGCGGCGCCCGGCGGTGCGGCGATTACTGCAGGGTGCGGGTGAAGACGAAGTGTCCCTCGCTCCAATCCACGGGCACCACGTCCTTCGGGCCGAACCGGCCTTCCAGGATCAGCTTGGCCACGGGGTTCTCGATCTCCTGCTGGATCGCGCGCTTCAACGGCCGCGCGCCGAACACGGGATCGAAGCCGGCACGCGCGATCTGGGCGATGGCCTCGTCCGAGACCTCCAGCCGCATCTCCATCTTCGCCAGCCTCTCGCCCAGGCGCTGCAACTGCACCCGCGCGATGGACTCGATGTGCTTGGCATCCAGCCCGTGGAACACCACGACCTCGTCGATCCGGTTCAGGAACTCCGGACGGAAATGCTGCTTGATCTCGTCCCACACCACGGCCTTGATCACGTCGTACTGCTGTCCAGCCATGGCCTGGATCTGCTGCGAGGCGAGGTTGGAGGTCATGACGATGACCGTGTTGCGGAAATCGACCGTGCGCCCCTGCCCGTCGGTAAGCCGCCCGTCGTCCAGCACCTGCAACAGCACGTTGAAGACATCCGGATGGGCCTTCTCGACTTCGTCGAGCAGGATCACGCTGTATGGCTTGCGCCGCACGGCTTCGGTCAGGTAGCCGCCCTCTTCATAGCCGACGTATCCCGGCGGCGCGCCGATCAGGCGGGCCACCGAGTGTTTCTCCATGAACTCGCTCATGTCGATGCGCACCATGTGGTCGTCGGCATCGAACAGGAACCCGGCCAGCGCCTTGGTCAGTTCGGTCTTGCCCACGCCGGTCGGGCCCAGGAACAGGAACGAACCGTAAGGACGCTGCGGATCGGACAGGCCGGCGCGCGAACGGCGGATGGCGTCGGACACCAGCCGCACGGCCTCGTCCTGGCCGATCACGCGCTCGTGCAGTTTCTCTTCCATGTGCAGCAGCTTGGAGCGTTCGCCCTGCAACATCTTGGAAACGGGAATGCCCGTCGCCCGCGAGACGACCTCGGCGATTTCCTCGGCGCCGACTTCCGTGCGCAGCAGCTTGGGCTTGTCGCCCGCCTCGGCCGCCTTTTCGTCGCCTTCGGCGGACTTCAGGCGGGCTTCCAGCTCGGGCAGCTTGCCGTACTGCAGCTCGGCCAGCTTGTCGAACTGGCCCTTGCGCTGCAGCTCGCTCATCTCGGCGCGCACTTTCTCGATCTCTTCCTTGATCGACTGCGCGCCCTGGACAGCGGCTTTCTCGGCCTTCCAGACTTCTTCGTAGTCGTTGTACTCGCGTTCGAGCTTGCCCAGCTCTTCCTCGAGCAGTTGCAGGCGGCGCTGGGAAGCCTCGTCGGTTTCCTTCTTGACCGCCTCGCGTTCGATCTTGAGCTGGATCATGCGGCGGTCGAGCTTGTCCATCACTTCCGGCTTGGAGTCGATCTCCATGCGGATGCGCGCCGCGGCCTCGTCGATCAGGTCGATGGCCTTGTCCGGCAGGAAGCGGTCGGTGATGTAGCGGTTGGACAGTTCGGCCGCGGCGACGATGGCCGGGTCGGTGATGTCCACGCCATGGTGCAGTTCGTAGCGCTCCTGCAGGCCGCGCAGGATGGCGATGGTCGCTTCCACGGACGGTTCGCCCACCAGCACTTTCTGGAAACGGCGTTCGAGCGCGGCGTCCTTCTCGATGTACTTGCGGTACTCGTCCAGCGTGGTCGCGCCTATGCAGTGCAGCTCGCCGCGCGCCAGCGCCGGCTTGAGCATGTTGCCGGCGTCCATCGCGCCTTCGGCCTTGCCCGCCCCGACCATGGTGTGGAGCTCGTCGATGAAGACGATGTTCTTGCCCTCGTCCTGCGCCAGTTCCTTGAGCACGGCCTTCAGGCGTTCCTCGAACTCGCCGCGGAACTTGGCGCCGGCCAGGAGGCCCGCCATGTCGAGCGACAACACCCGCTTGCCCTTCAGGGACTCGGGCACCTCGTCGTTGACGATGCGCTGCGCCAGGCCCTCGACGATGGCGGTCTTGCCCACGCCGGGTTCGCCGATCAGCACGGGGTTGTTCTTGGTGCGGCGCTGCAGGATCTGGATGGTGCGGCGGATCTCGTCGTCGCGGCCGATCACCGGGTCGAGCTTGCCCTGCCGGGCCCGCTCGGTCAGGTCCAGGGTGTATTTCTTCAGGGATTCGCGGTTGCTTTCGCCTTCCTGCGAATCGACCGGCGCGCCGCCGCGCACGGCATCGACGGCGGCCTCGAGCGCCTTGCGCTGCAGGCCGGACTCGCGCAGCAGGCGGCCGGCCTCGCCTTTGTCATCGGCCAGGGCGAGCAGGAAGAGTTCGCTGGCGATGTAGGTGTCGCCGCGATTGGCCGCTTCCTTGTCGACCTTGTTGAACAGGGACTGCAGGTCCCGGCTGATCTGGATGTTGGCGTCGCTGCCCTGGACCTGCGACAGGCGGCCGATGGCGGCATTGACCGCGGGGGTCAGCTTGCTGACGGCCACGCCGGCGCGCGCCAGGAGGCTGCCCGCGCCGCTTTCGGCGTCGGCCAGCAGCGCCGCCAGGACGTGCAGGGGTTCGATATAGGGATTGTCGTTGCGCGCGGCCAGGCTCTGGGCGTCGGCCAGGGCCTGCTGGAACTTGGTGGTGAGTCGGTCGATTCGCATTGTTTTCACGCCAATAAGTGGGGGGCCCCGGGCCCGGATACATTGGATGTGAGGTCGATTCGAACGGTTTCAATCCCCCTACCTCGCGCAGGGGGATAGAAGGTTATACCACCCCCCTTGCCGATCCGGGAGTCCCTGGCCGTTACCGGGCGGCTACCCCCGCAGCCGGTCCAGTGCCTCGTCCAGCCGGTCCACCGCCCAGACCTCCATGCCCTCGATCGGCTGGCGCGGCGCGTTGGCCTTGGGGATCAGCGCCACGCTGAAGCCAAGCTTGGCCGCTTCGCGCAAGCGCTCCTGGCCGCGCGGTGCCGGCCGGATCTCGCCGGCCAGGCCCACTTCGCCGAAGGCCACCATGCCGCGCGGCAGGGGCCGGTTGCGCATGGAAGACACGATGGCCAGCAACACCGGCAGGTCGGCCGCGGGTTCCGTGATGCGGACACCGCCCACGGCATTGACGAACACGTCCTGGTCGAAGGCCGCGGTGCCCGCGTGCCGGTGCAGCACCGCCAGCAGCATGGCCAGCCGGTTGCCTTCCAACCCCACCGACAGGCGGCGCGGGTTGGGCGCGTTGGCCGAGTCCACCAGCGCCTGGATCTCGACCAGCAGCGGACGGGTGCCTTCCTGGGTGACCATGACGCACGACCCCGACACCTGCTGCTGGTGCTGGGACAGGAACAGCGCGGACGGGTTGGCGACCCCTTTCAGCCCGCGGTCGGTCATGGCGAAGACGCCCAGTTCGTTGACCGCGCCGAAACGGTTCTTGAACGCGCGCACCAGCCGGAAGGACGAATGGGTGTCGCCCTCGAAGTACAGCACGGTGTCGACGATGTGTTCGAGCACGCGGGGCCCCGCCAGCGCCCCTTCCTTGGTGACGTGGCCGATCATGACGATGGTCACGCCCGTCTGCTTGGCCGTGCGGGTGAGCTGGGCCGCGCACTCGCGCACCTGGGCCACCGAGCCCGGGGCCGAGCTGAGCTGCTCGGAATACACCGTCTGGATGGAGTCGATCACGGCCACTTCGGGCGTGGTCTCCGCCAGCGCGGCCTGGATCGCTTCGAGCCGGATCTCGGCCAGCAGGTCGACATTGCCGGTCTCCAGGCCCAGCCGGCGCGCCCGCAGCGCGACCTGGTCGCCGGACTCCTCGCCCGTCACGTACAGGACCCGGCGGCTGGCCGACAACGCGGCCAGCGCCTGGAGCAGCAGCGTCGACTTGCCTATGCCCGGATCGCCGCCGATCAGCACCACCGCGCCAGCCACCATGCCGCCGCCCAGCACGCGGTCGAATTCGTCGATGCCGGTGGGAAATCGCGGCATCTCGCGGGCCTCGATGTCGGCCAGCTTGCGTACCGGCGTGCTGCCCGCCAGCGGCGCGTAGCGGTGCCCGGCCGCGGCGCCGGTACTGGCCGCCGCCACGGTTTCCTCCAGCGTGTTCCAGCCGCCGCAATGGGGGCACTTGCCCTGCCACTTGGGCGACGTGCCGCCGCACTCGGTGCAGACGTAGACGGTCTTGGCCTTGGCCATGGTCACTCCTCGAAATGCATGGGCACGCGCGGAGCGACCGCGCACAGCAGTTCGTAGCCGATGGTGCCGGCGGCGGCGGCCACGTCGTCCACCGACAATCCCTCGTCGCCCCACAGGGTGACCGGGGCGCCGGCCTGGGCCTGCGGCACCGGGCTCAGGTCGACCGCCAGCATGTCCATCGAGACCCGCCCCAGCAAGCGGGTGCGCACCCCCGCCACGACGACCGGCGTGCCGGTGGGCGCGTGGCGCGGATAGCCGTCGGCATAGCCGCACGCCACCACGCCCACGCGCATCGGGCCCTCGGCCCGGTACATGCCGCCGTAGCCGACGGCGTCGCCGGCCCGCAGCGCTTGCGTGCCGATGAGCCGCGACTTCAGCGCCATGGCCGGCGCCAGTCCCAGCGATGCCGCGCTTTCGTCGGCGAAGGGCGTGGCGCCGTAAAGCGCGATGCCGGGCCGCGCCCAGTCGCCCGCCACTTCCGGATAGCGCAGGCTGGCGGCGGAATTGCAAAGGCTGACCGGGCCCGGCAGGCCTGCCGTGGCCCGGCGGAACACCTCCAGTTGGGCCGCGACCCCTTCTTCCGTATCGGCCGTGGAGAAATGAGTCATGTGGCCGACCTGGCCGAGCATGCCGGCCGCCTGCAGCGCGGCGAGCTCGGCATGCGCGCCGGCATAGGCCTGCGGCGCGAAGCCCAGGCGGTTCATGCCGCTGTTGAGCTTGAGAAAGACATCCACGCGGCGCGTCAGCCGGGCCTGGCGCAGCAGCGCCAGCTGGTCCGCATGATGCACCGCCGTGGTCAGGCCGTATTGGCCGACCACGTCCAGGTCGGCGGCTTCGAAAATGCCTTCCAGCAGCAGGATGGGCCCCGTCCAGCCGGCTTCGCGGCAGCGCACGGCCTCGGCGAGGTCCAGCATGGCCAGGCCGTCCGCCCGCGCGAACCCGGCCACGGCACGCTCGATGCCATGGCCGTAGGCATTGGCCTTGATGACGGCCCAGATCCTGGCCATGCCGCCCGCGGCGCGCGCGGCATCGAGGCGGCGGCGGACGGCATCCAGGTTGTGGGAAAGCGCGTGGCGTGAAATGCGGGCGAAGATGGGACGAGGCATGGCGCTGGGCAGACCGGCGCGGCGCGCCGGGATGGCAAAAGGAAAGTGTAGCCCTTGGGCGCGAGACGCGCAGGACATCCCTGTCCACGCCGTCTTCACGGCGAACCGGTATCATCGGCGCCGGAAATCACAGATCTTGCCATGTCCGCCGGTCACTACGAAAACTTTCCCGTCGCCTCGCTGCTGCTGCCCCCCCGCCTGCGGACGGCGGTGCTGGATATCTATCGCTATGCGCGCGCCGCCGACGACATCGCGGACGAGGGGGACGCGTCCGACCAGGAGCGCCTGGCCGCGCTGGCGCGTTTCGACGCGGGACTGGACCGCATCGAGAATGGCACGCTGGCGCAAACCGCCCCGCATGACGATCTGGCCGCGATCTTCGTCCCGCTGGCCGCCACCATCGCCCGCCACCGCCTGCCGCTCTCCCCTTTCCGGCGCCTGCTGTCGGCTTTCGCCCAGGACGTGGCCGTCAAGCGCTACGCCGACTTCGCGACCCTGAACGACTACTGCCACCGCTCGGCCGATCCCGTGGGCGAGTTGATGCTGCACCTGTACGAAGCCGCCACGCCGCGCAACCGGGCCTGGTCGGACGCGATCTGCACCGGGCTGCAACTGACCAATTTCTGGCAGGACGTGGCCGTGGACTGGGCCAAGAACCGGGTCTACCTTCCCCAGGAAGACCTCGCGCGCCACGGCGTGACCGAGGCCGACATCGCGGCGGGCCGATGCTCGCCGGCCTGGCGCGCGCTGATGGCCTTCGAGATCGGGCGGACCCGCGCGCTGTTACACTCGGGAGCACCGCTGGCCCGGGCCCTGCCGGGGCGCATCGGCTGGGAACTGCGCCTGGTCGTCCAAGGCGGGCTGCGCATCCTGGAGCGCATCGAAACCGGCGGGTACGACATCTTCCGGGCCCGGCCGGTACTGAAGAAAACCGAGTGGCTGAAGCTTGCCTGGCGCGCGCTGCGCATGCCGCAGGCCATGCCCGCACCCCCTCCCCATCATGACGCCTGACCAGTACTGCCAGGAGAAGGCCGCGCAGAGCGGCTCCAGCTTCTACTACAGCTTCCTGTTCCTGCCGCCCGAGCGCCGGCGCGCCATCACCGCGCTGTACGCGCTGTGCCGCCAGCTGGACGACACGGTGGATGACGCGGGAGACGCCTCCGTCGCCCGCCTGAAGCTGGCCTGGTGGCGGACCGAGATCGAGCGCCTGTTCGACGGCAAGCCCGAGCATCCCGTCACCCAGGCCCTCGCTCCGCACCTGGTGGCCTGCGGTATCACCCGGGAACGCCTGCTGGAGATCGTGGACGGCATGGAGATGGACCTCGACCAGACTCGCTACCTGGACTACCCCGCGCTGCAACGCTATTGCCGCCTGGCGGCGGGCGTCGTCGGCGAGCTGTCGGCGGGCATCTTCGGCTACGCCGATACGCAGACACTGGCCTACGCCGACCGACTGGGCCTGGCGTTCCAGCTCACCAACATCATCCGCGACGTCGGCGACGACGCCCGCAAGGGCCGCATCTACCTGCCGGTCAACGAGTTGCAGCAATTCGACGTCAAGGCGGCCGATATCCTGAACGGCCGCTATTCGGATAATTTCTCGGCCCTGATGCGTTTCCAGTGCGAGCGGGCGCGGCGCACCTACCACGAAGCCTTGGCGCTGCTGCCGGCCGAGGACCTCCGCCCCCAGCGCCCGGGCCTGATGATGGCCGCCATCTACTACGCGCTGCTGGACGAGATCGAACGCTCGGGCTACCAGGTGCTGCACCAGCGCATTTCCCTGACGCCGCTGCGCAAGTTCTGGCTGGCGTGGAAGACCTACGTGACCGGCGGCCGGGCGCTGCACCGGCAGATATCGCGTTGAACGTCGCCATCGTCGGCGCCGGATGGGCGGGGCTGTCGGCGCTCGTGCACCTGGCCCGAGCCGGCCATGCCGTCACGGTGTTCGAAGCGGCCCGCACCCTCGGAGGCCGCGCACGGCGGGTCGAGCGCGCCCATGGCTTCGAGACGCCACTGGACAATGGCCAGCACCTGCTGCTGGGCGCCTATCGCGACACCCTCGCACTGATGCGAGACCTGGGATTGGATGTCGAACGCGCTCTGCGGCGCCTGCCGCTGACGCTCCAAAGTGTCGACGCTCGCCTGCGCCTGCGCGCGCCGCGCTGGCCCGCTCCCTTCCACGTCGCCGCCGCGCTGCTGGCCGCACGCGGCCTGGCTCCCGCCGACAAGTTCGCCGCGCTGCATCTGATGACAGGGCTGCGCCGGGCCGGCTGGCAAGCAGCGCCGGGCGAAAGCGTCGTCGGATTGCTGGACCGGTTCGCCCAGCCAACCCGCTTGCGCCAGGCGCTGTGGCACCCCTTGTGCCTGGCCGCGCTCAATACCACGCCTGACCAGGCCTGCGCCGAACTGTTCTGCGCGACGCTGCGCGACAGCTTGGGCGGCGGCGCCAAAGCCTGCGATCTGCTGCTTCCCAGGCAGGATCTCTCGGCATTGTGGCCGGACGCCGCTGCCCGCCTGGGCCGGCTGCGCAACGGCTGTCCCATCCGCCATCTCGAAGCGTCGGACAAGGGGTATGCCATCGACGGCGCAGGCTACGACGCCATCGTTCTTGCCGTGCCGCCCTACGCGGCGGCCCGCTTGCTCGGCACCTTGCCTGCAGATCACCCCGCGCGCCCTCCCGCCCTGCTCGCCGCGCTGCGAGCCTTCGAGTACTCGCCGATCGCCACGCTTACCCTGCGCCTGGACGGGCCATACCGATTGCCGCTTCCAATGATGATGCTGCGCGAAGACACGGCCAGGAGCCATGACGGACAGTGGGTGTTCGACCGCGGAACCCTGCTGGGACTCGAACCGGCGCACGGCGAACTGGCCATCGTGGTCAGTTGCGCCGACCCGGCGCTGCGACGCCCAAGGCAGGCGACCGAAGACCTGCTGCTGGAGCAGTTGCGGGAGCAACTAACCGCCGGACGACATGCGCCGCTGCCGAAGATAGCCGCCTCGGCCTGGATAGTCGAAAAGCGCGCGACCTTCCTGGCCCGCCCGGGGCTGGCAAGGCCGCCCAACACGACCGGCAGCCCCAAGCTGATGCTCGCGGGAGACTGGACGGATACGGGCTACCCTGCCACGCTGGAAGGAGCGGTCCGCAGCGGGAAGCTGGCGGCGCAAGCGCTGATTGCATCCGGTTGACGGTCCGTCCGTCACAGCTGTAGCAACGATACGTCGTAGTCCACCTCGCTCGCCATCAACCCCCTGAGCCTGGGGATATACGCGCGCGTATCGTCCACCCGCCAATGGAAGTGATAGTCCAGTTTCTGCAGCGGCGTACGGCTGGGCAATACACGCAGTATCCCCTTGTCCGTCAGCGGCCGCAGCCAGCCGCGGGGAAAGTAGCTGATACCCAGCCCCGCCGCGACCAGGCCAGCCATGCTGGACATGTTGTTGCAGGTCACAACCGCTGCATGCTCGCACCGCTGGCTTTTCATCCAAGCATCCAGGATGCGCCGTGCACCCGACCCCTTGCTCATGCTGATAATGGGCAGCTCGGCGATCGCGTCCTCGGCGCGGCGCGCCGATGGCGCCACGTCCGCCGCTATGGCCCAGACGAACTGCACCTGGGCCAGCCGCTGGGAATCAAGCTGGGGATGGGTCGAGCGCGAACCGATCATCGCGAAATCCAGCTCCCCTCCGATCAGCCTGGCTTCCAGTTCCCGCCCCAGTTCCACATAAGGCTCCAGCAGCAGATCGGGAAATTGTTTCTTGACCTTCGCGGCGAAGCGCGGCAGCCATGACGAGGCAGCGATCTCACCCACGCCGAAACGGCAACTGCCGCGCAGATCTCCTTCGGAACCGATGGTGGCGACGATGTGCTCGGCGCTGGTCAGCAGTTGCCGGGCATGCGGCAGCAAGGCCCGCCCCACGGGCGTGAGCCGGGCGCGGCGCTGATCGCGATCGAACAGTGTTTTCCCCAGGCAGGCCTCGAGTTCGCCTATGCGTTTCGAGAGCGAAGACTGCGACAGGTGCAGGCGCAGCGCCGCAGTCGCGAAACTCTCGCAGGTCGCAGCCCAGTAGAACGCTTCCAATTGCTTCAGTGTCACGTCTCGGCCTCTTTTTTAAATCCACTAAAAGCGATTTTTTATTATCGAATAAATTCGCTTTTTTTCATAAAAAAGTCATCCTAGAATTTCCGTCACCATTCTCTCTGACCCAGGACACAAGACATGAACGAGCAAAGCTCCTCACCCGCGGACAAGACCCCCGGCGCCGGCACGCCCGGCTGGCGGATACACACCGGGTTCGCCCGCGTCCCCAAGGAAGTCGCGGCCAGGGCCGCGCAGGTGCCGGTTGCCGTCATCGGCGACGTAAGCAATCGCCTGTTCTGCCTGTCCGCGGGTTTCGACAACTATTCGCGGGCTGCCCGAGGATTCGCGGGCCCCGCCTTCACCGTCAAGGTCCGCCCCGGCGACAACCTGTTCCTGCACAAGGCGCTGGACATTGCCCTGCCGGGCGATGTCATCGTCTGCGATGCGGGCGGCGCGCAGGAAAACGCCATCCTCGGGGAAATGATGGGCCGCTACGCCGCCAGCCGAGGCATCGGGGCCATCGTCATCAACGGCGCCATCCGGGACCGCGCCGGCCTGGCGTCGTTGCCCATCCCGGTTTATGCACTCGGCGTGACACCCAACGGCCCTTGGAAAAGCGGCCCGGGCGAGATCGGCTGTCCGGTGGTGACGGGGGGCGTGGCCATTGCGCCGGGAGACCTGGTCGTGGGAGACGAAGATGGCGTCATCATCCTGCCCCGCCAGGATGCGTCAACCGTGATCGAACGAGCCGAAGCCCACCATCGTGTCGAGATGACGTGGGCCGACCAGATCAGCCGGCATGCCTGGCCTCGCGGTTGGGTCGACCAAGCGATCGCCGCGCAGTCGTGAATCGCCAGGACATACGTCCGACAAGCATACCCATCAGGGAGGAGACATGAGACCCCACCACCGCCTGCTGCCGGCGCTCGCCCTGGCCAGCCTGGCATGCGCCTCGCACGCCGCGGATTACCCCGCGCATTCCGTGCAAATCATCGTGCCCCAATCACCAGGATCCGTGGCCGACATCATGGCGCGCGTGATGAGCAAGTCGCTGGGCAAACAGCTCGGACAAACCGTCGTCGTCATCAATCGACCCGGGGCCAGCGGCATCATCGGCGCCCAGGCTGTCGCCACGGCGCAGCCAGACGGCTATACCCTGCTGATTGGGTCGGTCAGCACGCACGGCCTGCTATCCGTCACGGAAAAACGCCTTTCCTACGACCCCCTCAAGGACTTCGAACCGATTTCCCAGATCAACGATTCGCCGCTCGCGCTCGTCGTGAATCCCGCCTCGGGAATCACCGCGCTCCAGCAACTGGTCGACAAGGCCAGAGCCGAACCCAAGCGCCTGGTTTACGCGTCCGCCGGCAACGGCAGCGGATCCCGCTTCGCGATCGAGCTGCTCCGCCTGGCAGGCAAGATAGACATGCTGCACGTGCCCTACCGCGCGCCGATGGAAGCGGTGATGGCGGTAGTCGCCGGGGAAGCCACGCTTGCCTCGCCGTCCGTGCCCAGCGTGCCCGCCCTGATCAAGTCCGGTCAGTTGCGGGCCTTGGCGGTGACCGGTACGCAACGGGCTTCCATGCTGCCCGATGTGCCCACGACCGCCGAAGCGGGGTACCCCAGCGTGGTCTTCACCAGTTGGACAGGGTTGTTCGCCCCGGCAGGCACCCCGCGTGCCATTGTGGTCAAGCTCAACAAGGCGGTCGAAGCCGCCCTCCAGGATCCCCAGGTGATCGAATCCATCACGAGCTCGGGCGCCACCCCCGTACGCAACTCACCCGAGGACTTCTCCCGCTTCGTCGCTGATGAAATGGCCAAGTGGCGCAAAGCCGGCACGGAGGCCGGCATCCAACCCACCGGCGCTTGACCGCGCCCATGGCCAGCAGGAGTTCCCTCATGCACGCTTCCCCATCCCCCCGGTTCGACACGATCATCTCGGCTGGCGCGCTTGCCGCCTTGCGGCACGGGCACCCTCGCGACGTTCTGATACTGGACTGCAGTTTCGAGCTCGCGGCTCCGCACGCGGGCCGGCGCGCCTACGACCGGGCACACCTTCCAGGGGCCCATTTCGTCGACGTCGAACACGTATTGAGCAAGAAGGGCCGCCCGGACCAGGGACGCCACCCGCTGCCGGACGCCGGCACGCTGGCCGGGCAACTGGAGAACCTGGGTGCCGCGGATGACATGCAGATCGTGGTCTACGACCGGAGCGCGGGCATGTTCGCCGCCCGCGCCTGGTGGCTGCTGCGATGGCTTGGCCACCGGGCCGTGGCCGTACTCGATGGTGGTTTCGACGCCTGGCAGGCGGCGGGTCTACCCACCACCACCGGCATGGCCTCCCCGCCCGCGCGCGGCACGCTCTCGCAACGCCCCGGCGACATGCCGACCATCGGGCGCACCGAGCTGCTGACTCACGTCCGAGCCGGAACGGCGATCGTGCTCGACGCCCGCAGCCCCGATCGCTTCCGGGGAGAAAACGAAACCATCGATCCTGTCGCCGGCCACATCCCCGGCGCGCGCAGCCGCTACTTCCAGGACAACCTGGATGCGCGGGGCCACTTCAAGCCGGCGGAGCAACTGGCCGAGGAATTGGGCGCATTGCTGGACGGATCGCGTCCGGTCGTCAGCCAGTGCGGCTCGGGCATCACGGCCTGCCACAACATTCTGGCGCTGGAGATCGCGGGCCTGCCTGGCGCGGCGCTTTACCCGGGCTCCTGGAGCGAATGGTGCGCCCATCCCGACCTGCCCGTGGCGGTCGGAACTTGAACGGCCCACCGGCCCCTCAGCCCTCGCCCCGCTCCCAGCGCCGGAGGGCCTCGTCATCGGACTCGCGCGCCTCGACCCAGCGTTCGCCGTGGCCGGTGGCCTCCTTCTTCCAGAACGGCGCCTGCGTCTTCAGGTAGTCCATGATGAACTCGCAGGCGGCGAAGCATTCGCCGCGATGGCGCCCGGCCACGCCCACGAACACGATCTGGTCGCACGCGCGCAGTGTCCCGACTCGATGGATGACGCGCACGGCATTGAGGGTCCAGCGCCGGCGCGCTTCATCCACGATGCCGGCCAGCGCCTTTTCGGTCATGCCCGGGTAATGCTCCAGCGTCATCGACGCCACCGCATCGCCTTCGTTGATGTCGCGGACCGTGCCGATGAAGGTCACGATCGCTCCCACCGAAGAATCGGCACGCAGGACCGAGATCTCGGCGCCGGCATCGAAATCCCGAGTCTGCACGCTGACTGTCATGGCACCCTGCCTCAGCCGCCCGTGACCGGCGGAAAGAACGCGACCTCGTCGCCGGCCTGCAAAGGTTCGGCGGCCTGGACCATGGCATGGTTGCGCGCGGCGCGCACGGCCTTCCCTGGCGCCAGCGCGGTGGCCCAGGCGCCGCCGCGGCCGGCCAGCCAGGACCGCAGGTCGCCCACGGTGCGCACCGTCTCGGGCAGTTCGGCCGCTTCCTTTTCCTGGCCCAGGACTTCGCGCAGCGACGCGAAATAAAGAATGTCGACGTTCATGGCTCAGCCCAACAATTCAGCGTAGCTGATGAATGACACCGTATCGCCTTTCCGGATCGTCTGTCCACCCGGGTTGTCGATCACCCCGTCGCCCCAGACCGTCGAGGTCAGCACCGCCGACAATTGATTGGGAAACAGATCAAGCCCGCCCTCTTCATTGCGGCGTACCCGCAGGAACTCGCGCCGCCGATCCGCCTTGGGCCAGTCGAAGTCGGCACGCATGGCGGTCCGCAGCGGCGCCGTGGCGCGCGCGCCGGCAAGCTTGAGCAGCAGCGGCTTGACCAGGAGACCGAAGGTCAGGAAGCTCGACACGGGATTGCCCGGCAGTCCGATGAAGACCGCCTCGCTGCCATCGTCGCGGCGCAGGCGGCCGAAGGCCAGCGGCTTGCCTGGCTTGATCGACAGGCTCCACATGTCCAGCCGCCCCAGCGACTCCACCGCCGGCTTGACATGGTCTTCCTCGCCCACCGACACTCCTCCGGTGGTGATGATCAGATCGTTGTCGCGGGCCGCGTCGCGCATCGCCTCGCGCGTGGCCTCGAAACTGTCCTGTACGGCGCCCAGATCGGCATGCTCGACCGGCAGCGCCCCCAACATGCCTTGCAGCAAGTAGCGGTTGGAGTTGTAGATCTTGCCGGGAGGCAGCGGCTCGCCCGGCGCGACCAGTTCGTCGCCGGTGGACAGCGTGGCCACGCGCAGCCTGGGCTGCACCGGCAGGCGGGGCACGCCCACCGAGGCGGCCAGTCCCACGTCCTGCGCCCGCAACCGCGTCCCGGCAAGCAGGATGCGGCTGCCGGCCTCGATGTCGCACCCCTTGGCGCGCACCCACGCGCCCGCCTCGACCGGCTTGGCGAACGCCACGCGGTCGCCCCGGACCTCGGCCTCTTCCTGCATGACGATGGCATCGGCACCCTCGGGGATCTCCGCGCCGGTGAAGATGCGCGCGGCCGTTCCGGCGGCCAGCGGCTGCGGCACGGCCCCCGCGGGAATGCGCTGCGACACGGCCACGCCGGCACCGAACAGCGCGGCATCCGCCGTGCGCACCGCGTAGCCGTCCATGGCGGAATTGTCGGCGGCCGGCACATTGATCGATGCCGTCACATCCGCGGCCAGGATACGGCCCGCGGCCCGCGCCAGCTCGACCTGTTCGGCAGGTCGTCCCAGCGGATCGACCGCCAGCAGGATCTCCAGGGCCTCATCCAGGGAAAGCAAGTTCGAACCAGGCTTCACATTCGACTCCTTCGCGGCCCGCCCCGGGCGCGCCGCACATATGCGACTCCGCCGTCAGACGGCGTCGGCGGCAATCAGGTCCTTGATGGTCTGCACGTCGCCATCCACGGTCCGCACACGCTGCGGCAGTTGCTCGATGTTCTCGAACCCCGCGGGACGCGGCGCCGGCTGCCCCAGGGCCTCCTCGATGGTGGCCGAGAACTTCACAGGCAGCGCCGTCTCGAGCACCAGCATGGGCACGCCCGGCTCGACGAAAGGCAGCGCCACCTTGACGCCATCGGCGGTATGCGGATCGATGACCACGCCCGTCTCGGCATGGACCTGGCGGATGGTGGCCAGCCGGTCGGCATGGGTGCTGGTGCCCGACACGAAGCCGTACTGCGCGAACTGCGGCTTGCAGGCCGACAGGTCGAACGAGCCCTGCGCCGCCAGTTCGTCCCACAACGCCTTCAGGCGCGCGGGATCGCGGCCCAGCAGGTCGTAGACGAAACGCTCGAAATTGGATGCCTTCGAGATGTCCATGGACGGGCTGGAGGTCTCGTAGGTTTCGCTCGAGGCGCGTGGGCGGTAGATGCCGGTGCGGAAGAATTCCTCCAGCACGTTGTTCTCATTGGTGGCCAGCACCAGGCGGCGGATGGGCAGGCCCATGCTGCGCGCGACGTGGCCCGCCAGGATGTTGCCGAAGTTGCCCGAGGGCACCGCGAACGACACCTGGGCCATGGGATCGGCCGCGCCTTCGGTGGCCAGCCTCCAGCCATGGAAGTAGTACACCACCTGGGCGGCGATGCGCGCCCAGTTGATGGAGTTGACGGCGCCGATGCGATGCGAGGTCTTGAACGCCAGATCGCCGCTGACCGCCTTGACGATGTCCTGGCAATCGTCGAACACGCCGTGCACGGCGAGGTTGTGGATGTTGGCATCCTGCAGCGAATACATCTGCGCGCGCTGGAAGGCGCTCATGCGGCCGGCGGGCGACAGCATGAACACCGCCACGCCCTGCTTGCCGCGCATCGCGTACTCGGCGGCCGAACCGGTGTCGCCCGAGGTGGCGCCCAGGATGTTCAGCGTCGTGCCGCGGCGCGCCAGCACGTACTCGAACAGATTGCCCAGGAACTGCATGGCCATGTCCTTGAAGGCCAGGGTCGGCCCTTCGGACAGGCCCAGCAGCGAGACGCCCGGCTTGAGCGACTCGAGCGGCTTGAGCGGCACGATGACCTCGCCGCCGAATACCTCGGGGCGGTAGGTCTTGCGCGTCAGCTCGCGCAAGTCCTGCTCGGGAATATCCGTGATGAACAGCTTGAGCACTTCGTACGCCAGGTCGGCATACGACAGCGAGCGCCACGCCTGGAGCTGCTCGGGCGTGACCTGCGGAATGGACTCCGGCACGGCCAGGCCGCCGTCGGGGGCCAGCCCTTCCAGCAGGACGTCGGTGAACGTTTGCGGCGCCATGCCGCCACGGGTCGAAAGGTATCTCATACTGTCAGTCTTCCATGATGCTGCGCCCCCTGAGGCGCCGCGGATCAGGCTCCGCCGGTCCGCCAGCGCCGCCCCCTCGAGGGGGCGGCAGGCGGGTTGGGGGTGGGCTGCCTCTACTCCAGGTTTTCGATGCGCAGGCGCGTAACGGCCGACACTACGGTGGGCAGCGCCTCGATGCGGGCGATGGCGGCGTTGACGTTGCGCTCCAGCGCCTCGTGGGTCAGGAAAATGATGTCCGCCTGGGTGGCGTCCTCGCGCGGCTTCTGGATCATGGACACGATGGAGATCGAGGCGTCGGCCAGGATGCGCGTGATGTCGGCCAGCACGCCCGGCTGGTCGGTCGCCGCCAGCCGCAGGTAATACGACGTGGTGATGTCCTCGATCGACAGCATGGGACGGTCGGTGATGGCATCCGGCTGGAAGGCCAGGTGCGGCACGCGGTGCTCGGGATCGGCCGTATGCAGGCGCGTCACGTCCACCAGGTCGGCGACCACCGCCGAGGCGGTGGGCTCTTCGCCCGCGCCCTGGCCGTAGTACAGCGTCGCACCCACGGCATCGCCCTTGACCATGACCGCGTTCATCGCGCCTTCCACGTTGGCCATCACGCGCCGGGAGGCGATCAGGGTCGGATGCACGCGCAGCTCGATGCCCTCGGGACGCGCCTTGGTGATGCCCAGCAGCTTGATGCGGTAGCCGAGTTCCTCGGCGTAGCGGATGTCTTCCTGCGCCAGCCTGGAAATGCCCTCGATGTGGGCCTTGTCGAAGCGGATCGGCACACCGAACGCGATGGACGACAACAGCGTGAGCTTGTGCGCGGCATCCACGCCTTCGATGTCGAAGGTCGGGTCGGCCTCGGCATAGCCCAGGCGCTGCGCCTCGGCCAGCACCTCCGAGAACGGCAGGCCGCGGGCCCGCATCTCGGTCAGGATGAAGTTGGTGGTGCCGTTGATGATGCCCGCCACCCATTCGATCTGGTTGGCCGACAGGCCTTCGCGGATGGCCTTGATGATGGGGATGCCGCCGGCCACGGCGGCCTCGAAGGCGACCATGACGCCCTGCTCGCTGGCGCGGGCGAAGATCTCGTTGCCGTGCTTGGCCAGCAGGGCCTTGTTGGCGGTGACGACGTGCTTGCCATGGGCGATGGCTTCCAGGACGAGTTCGCGGGCCAGGGTGTCGCCGCCTATCAGTTCGACCACGATGTCGATGTCGGGATCGCGGACGATCTGGAACGGATCGGCGACGACTTCGGCGGCTTCGCCGACGCGGGACTTCGCCTTGGCGACATCGCGGGCCGAAACCTTGGTCGCGACGATGTGGCGGCCGGCGCGGCGGGCGATTTCTTCGGCATTGCGGGCGAGGACCTTGAAAGTACCGCCGCCTACGACGCCCAGGCCCAGGAGGCCTACTCGGATGGGTTCCATTGTGTTTCCGGGCAATACAGGGTTCTTCGAAAACATCCCCGCCCTGGCGTTGGCGCGCTCCGGCCCGCCGCGTCGGCGCCGCCGGAGGGGGCGGGATGCGGCAGTATGCTGCGCAGGGGGGCGGGAATCGCCGGCCACGGCTGCGGGGCTGGCAATCCTCCAGTGTAACGGACTCCGGGGGCAAGCGTCAGCGCGCCGCGGACGGGGTCGGCGCCGTGTTCGCCGAAGTCGATGCCGGACGGTATGGCCGCTCGGCCGTGATGTTGGATACCGGGGGAGGAAGGCGTTTGATGCGCGGGAGTTCCCGGGAGAGACCACGGCAAGTCCACGATTCCTCGCGGGGCGGGCATTTATAATAGTCCAAGGCCGGGAGGAAATTGTGGCGTTCGCGCATCCGTCCCGGCCGCCCGCTGGCGTATAGTCTGCCTATCCTCCCGTCGATCCGGAGCCGACCATTTGAAGTTGCATTCCGACCCTGCCTCGGCGCTGAATACCGTGACCGCCTATGGTGACGGATACGTCGAAGTCAACCGCGTCCGTTTCGAACACGCCGTCGTGTTCGGCCCCGAGGGCGATATCGTCGCCTGGCCCGTAGCCTCCTTCGAAGACGTCGATACCTCCGCGATGGAATACCTGGAGCGCCCGGCCGCGCCCTCCCAGCCGGAAGTCGTATTGATCGGCACCGGCGCCCGCCAGCGCTTCCTGTCCCCCTCGCTGCTGCGCCCGCTGCTGAAGGCCGGCGTGGGCGTCGAGATGATGGACACCTTGGCGGCTTCGCGCACCTACAACATCCTGATGGCCGAAGGGCGCCGCGTCGTCGCGGCACTGATACCCGCCTGACGATGCGCCGCCCTTCTCGCCTACCCCCCACTTTCCCGGAGTTCCACGCATGAGCACTGCCATCGGGCGCGCCGCCCCCGCCTTCACGGCCCCCAGCACCGACGGCGACCTGTCGCTGAAGGACCTGAAGGGACGCATCGTCGTCATGTACTTCTACCCGCGCGACAACACGCCTGGCTGCACGACCGAAGGCCAGAATTTCCGCGACCGCTACGCCGACTTCCAGGCTGCCGGCGCCGAGATCCTGGGCGTTTCCCGCGACACGCTGGCCTCGCACCAGAAATTCAAGGAAAAACAGGGCTTTCCGTTCCCGCTCGTTGCCGACCCGGACGAAACCCTGTGCGAACTGTACGGTGTCATGAAAATGAAGAACATGTATGGCAAGCAGGTACGCGGCATCGAACGCAGCACCTTCCTGATCGACGCGCAAGGCAAGCTGCGCCAGGAGTGGCGCGGCGTCAAGGTGCCCGGCCATGTCGATGCCGTGCTCGAAGCCGTGCGCGGGCTGGCCTGAAGAGGCGGCGTTGCCTCCCGTCCCGTTTTTCTTCCTGCGCATATATCGTACGCCGGCAGGCGTACGATATATGCAATGGAGGATGCAGTATCGTTGAGCTTCCCTACTGAGGAGATTCGCGCTCATGCCGCTTCCCAAGATGCCCACCCGGCCCGCAGCAATCCTGTCCTTCCCCTCGGGTGAACCAGCGCGCCCCGCAGCCCGCGGCAAACGTACCGAAGCCGAACCCCGACCGCCCTCCTCCGAGATCCGTGACCTCCAGCCCCAGTTGGAAGGCATCCAGGCCGCTCCGGCCAAGACGGCCCGCAAGACTGCCGCCAAATCCAAGGCCGGCACCCTGCTGACCCCCGCGCCGCAGGCCGAGGCCCCCATCGTCGCGCGCGCGCCGCAGCCCGCGTCCGCGCCCGCCCCGGCTCCCGCCGCCGGCAAGGCCGTGGCCAGGTCCGTCCCCAGGCGCAAGGCAAAATCGACCAGGCCGGAAGTCGCCAAGCTGTTCGTGCTCGACACCAACGTCCTGATGCATGATCCGAGTTCGCTGTTCCGTTTCGAGGAGCACGATATCTTCCTGCCGATGATGACGCTGGAAGAACTGGACAACCACAAGAAGGGCATGTCCGAAGTCGCGCGAAACGCCCGCCAGGTCAGCCGCTCGCTGGACGAACTGGTCAGCGACATCGGCGACATGGACGCCGGCATCCCGCTGAGCAAACTGGGCAACCGCGACGCCCTGGGCCGGCTGTACCTGCAGACGACCCTGCTGTCGGCCGCGCTGCCGTCGGGCCTGCCCGTGGGCAAGGCCGACAACCAGATCCTGGGCGTGGTGCGCGCCCTGCAGGAACGCTTCCCCGACCGCGAGGTCGTGCTGGTGTCCAAGGACATCAACATGCGCGTCAAGGCGCGCGCGCTGGGGCTGCCGGCCGAGGACTACTTCAACGACCAGGTCCTGGAAGACTCCGACCTGCTCTACACCGGCGTGTTGCAGTTGCCCGACGACTTCTGGGACAAGCACAGCAAAGGCATGGAGTCCTGGCAACAGGGCGGCAGCACCTTCTACCGGATCACCGGGCCGCTTTGCGCGCAGTTCGCCGTCAACCAGTTCGTCTATTTCGAAGGCAGCATGCCGCTGTACGCGCAGGTCAAGGAGGTCAACGGCAAGACCGCCGTGCTCCAGACGCTGCGCGAATACACCCACAGCAAGAACAGCGTCTGGGGCATCACCGCGCGCAACCGCGAGCAGAACTTCGCGCTCAACCTGCTGATGAACCCGGACTGCGACTTCATCTCGCTGCTGGGCCAGGCCGGCACCGGCAAGACGCTGCTGGCGCTGGCCGCGGGCCTCACGCAGGTGCTCGAGACCAAGCGCTACACCGAGATCATCATGACCCGGGTCACGGTGCCGGTGGGCGAGGACATCGGTTTCCTGCCAGGCACCGAGGAAGAGAAGATGCTGCCCTGGATGGGGGCGCTGGAAGACAACCTCGACGTGCTGAACATGGGTGACGGCGAAAGCGGCCATGGCGGCGACTGGGGGCGCGCCGCCACCATGGACCTCATCCGCTCGCGGGTGAAGGTCAAGTCGCTGAACTTCATGCGCGGCCGCACCTTCCTGAACAAGTTCCTGATCATCGACGAGGCGCAGAACCTCACGCCCAAGCAGATGAAGACACTGATCACCCGCGCCGGCCCCGGCACCAAGGTGGTCTGCCTGGGCAACATCGCGCAGATCGACACCCCCTACCTGACCGAGGGCAGTTCCGGCCTGACCTACGTGGTGGACCGCTTCAAGGGCTGGCCGCACTCGGGCCACGTGACCCTTCAGCGGGGCGAACGCTCGCGGCTGGCCGACTACGCGGCCGAGGTGCTGTGACATGCGGCGCGACCCGGAGGCCGTCGCGGACGAAGCCTGCGACGGCTACCTGCGTGCCATCTGGAACGCGACGGGAAGCGCCGCGCTTCCCCCCGGCATCGCGTGGCTCGGGGCGGGCAGCCTGCCGTCCATCTTCCCGGTCACCGATCTCGCGGCCGCGGCCGTCGGCGCGGCGGGGCTGGCCGTTGCCGAACTGATCGGGCACCGGCACGGCCATCGGCCCGCGGTGGCGGTCGACCGGCGGCTGGCCTCGTTCTGGTTCGAGACATCGTTGCGGCCGGCAGGCTGGAAACTGCCCGCCGCGCGCGACCCCGTTACCGGCGATTACGAAACCACCGATGGCTGGATACGGCTCCACGCCAACGCGCCGCACCATCGCGACACCATCCTGCGCGTGCTGGGCTGCCACGGCAACCACGACAGCGTGGCACGGGCGGTCGCGGCGTGGAACGCCCTGGATCTCGAGAACGCAATCGTCGAGGCCAAGGGTTGCGCCGCGCAGATGCGTTCCCAGGAAGCCTGGGCGGCGCATCCCCAGGGGGCCGCGGTGTCGGGCGAACCGCTGCTGTGGCGCAAGCCGGCGCACGCCGCCGAAGCACCCGCCTGGGCCCTTGCCCCGGACCGTCCGCTGCGGGGCGTGCGCGTGCTGGACCTGACCCGCATCATCGCGGGACCGGTGGCCACGCGCTTCCTGGCGGGCTACGGCGCGGAAGTCCTGCGGCTGGATCCCCCCGGGTGGGACGAACCGGTCGCCGCCCCCGAGCTGACGCTGGGCAAACGCTGCGGCCGCATCGACCTTCGCTCCACGGAAGGCCGGCGCCTGTTTCGCCAGTTGCTGCGCGACGCCGACGTGCTGGTGCATGGCTATCGTTCGGATGCCCTGGGCGCCCTGGGGTTCGATGCGGAGCAGCGGCGCCGCATCAACCCCGGCCTGGTCGATGTGTCACTGGACGCGTACGGATGGACCGGCCCCTGGAAGGCTCGCCGCGGATTCGACAGCCTGGTGCAGATGAGCTGCGGCATCGCGGATGCGGGCATGCGCGCGCTGGGCCGGGCCCGGCCCACCCCGCTGCCGGTCCAGGCGCTGGACCATGCCACGGGCTACCTGCTGGCCACCGCGGCGATACGCGGCTTGACCGAACGCGTGCGTACCGGCTGCGGCGGCGAGGCCCGCGCCTCCTTGGCGCGCACGGCGGCCCTGCTGGTGCAGGGCATGGAGCAAACGGACACCGCGCCCCTCGTTCCCGAAACCCGTGACGACTGCACCATGCCCTCGGAAACGACGGCCTGGGGCCGGGCACGGCGCGTCAAGACTCCGCTCGCGGTAACCGGCGCCCCCATGGCCTGGGACATTCCGGCCGGCCCGCTGGGCGCCTCGCCAGCGTCGTGGCGGGCCTAGCGCCGGCATCCTGGGCCCGCTGGCACTAGAGCTCGATCCACTCTCGCCTGACCGGGACGTCCGCGCGCAAGGCCGCCGGGGTTCCCGCGAACACCACCGCGCCGTGCCCCAGCACATACGCACGATCGGCAATGTCCAGCGCGAAATCCAGCTTCTGCTCGATCAGCAGGATCGCCATGCCCTGGCGGCGCAGTTCGGCCAGGCAGGCCGCCAGCTGCGCCACCACCTGCGGCGCCAATCCTTCGGCTGGCTCGTCCACGAGCATCAACGCGGGATCGCCCATCAGCGTGCGGCCCAGGGCCAGCATCTGCTGCTCGCCTCCCGACAGGTACTGCGCCTGGACGCCGGCCCGCCGCGCCAGCGGCGGAAAAAGCCGGTATACCTCGGCGCGGGTCCAGCGTCCCGGTCTTGCCGCCTTCTGGCCCAGCACGAGATTCTGCTCGACCGTCATGCCCGGAAAAACGTCCCGGCTTTCCGGCACATAGCCGATACCCCTGCGCGCGATCTCGAACGTGCGCAGCGCGCCGATATCCTGGCCGCACCAGAGGTACCGGCCGCGCCGCTCGACCAGTCCCATGACGGCGCGCGCCAGGGTGGAGCGGCCCGCGCCATTGCGCCCCAGCAGCGCGACGATCTCGCCCGGCGCCACGTGCAGGTCGACGCCTTGCAGGACATGGGCCCGGCCATACCAGGCATGGGCGCCGCGGAGTTCCAGGCAGCGGTTCATTCCAGCTCCGGCGCGGCACCGCCCAGGTAGGCCTGGCGGACCGCCTCGTCCGCGCGTATGCGATCGGGTGTGCCGGTTGCGATCAGTTCGCCCTGGACCATGACCGAAATACGATCGGACAGGCCGAAAACCACCTGCATGTCATGCTCGACGATCAGCACGGTTCTCCCCCGACAGGTATCGCGTATCAGTTCCATCATCCGCGTCGTCTCGGCGCGGCTCATCCCGGCCGTCGGTTCGTCCAGCAGCACGACGCGCGCGTCGGTCGCCAGCACCATGCCCAACTCCAGGGCGCGCTGCTCCGCGTAGCTCAATTCGCCCGCCTGCCGATCCGCGCGCGGCTCCAGGCCGAGCTGCGCCATGACCTGGCGCGCCCGTTGCGCCACCCCGTATCCGCGATCCAGCGCGCGCCACCATTGGTAGCCCAGTCCCCCGGTACGCATGGCGGCACAGCGCAGGTTGTCGAATACCGACATGCGGCCGAAGACATTGGCCACCTGGAAACTGCGCGACAGGCCGGACCTGGCCATGCGATGCGCCGCCAGCCCGGTGACGTCGCGGCCATGCAGGCGCACCCTGCCCGCCGAGGGCGGCGTCAGGCCCGATATCACATTGAACAGGCTGGACTTGCCGGCCCCGTTGGGACCGATCAAGGCATGGAACTCGCCCGCGGCGACACGCAGGGTGACATCGTCCAGCACCTGGACATGGCCGTATCGCTTGCCCACGCCCTCAAGCTCCAAGGCATCGGAGCCGGGCCCGGCCTGTGCGTCATGCATCGCATTCCCCCGGCGACGCCGCCGCCCTGCCCCGGCCCCGGAACAGGATGACGGCGCCCGGCGCCAGCAGCGCACCGGCCGCCGCCCATGGCAGGGCCGCGGACGGATCCAGCGTCAGGCCGAACCAGGACACGGCCGCCGGGCCGCCGGCCCCGTGGACGCGTCCATAGGCCAATTCGATCGCCAGGCTCAGTCCGGCGCACCCACCCAACGCGCCGGCGGCCGCCCAGCCTCTCGGGCGCAGCCAACCGGCCAGTTCGCGCCGGGCGACGAGCCGTGCCGCGTCGCGGGCGCCCCCCGCCAATCCTCCCGGCAGGACCAGCACGACGGCGGCAAAGACAAGCCCCAGGTACAACTGCCAGGCCCCGGTATGGCGCGACAGCGCCACCGAGAAAAACGTCACGACCACCGCGCCGGCCACGGGCCCCAGGAACAGGCCGCTGCCGCCCACCACCACCGCCAGCAGCACCGCCCCCGACCGCAAGGCGCCCAGGCTGTCGGCACTGGCGATTTCCAGATTGAGCGCCATCAACCCACCCGCCACCCCGGCGAAGAACCCCGCCATCGTCAGCATCAGATAGCGTACACGGTGGGGGTCATAGCCGATGAAAGCCACGCGCTGCGGGTTGTCCCGGACGGCGTTGGCAAGCTTGAGCAAAGGCGTCCGGCCAAGCGCATGGATCGCCAACGCGCCGGCGACCGTCCATGCCGCGGTCAGGTAATAGACATGGAGGTCGGAACCCAGGCTCCATTCGGGCCAGAGGCCGGCGGCGAATGCCGGACCGGCCGTACGGTCCGCCGTCAGCCCCCCCTCTCCGCCAAACCACTCCGGCAGCACGCCCGCCGCGGCATGGACCAGCTCTCCCACTGCCAGCGAAATCATCGCGAACGGCGTTCCGCCACGGCGCGTGGTCGGATACCCGATCAGCGCGGCGAACCCCGCCCCCGCCAGCCCCCCCGCCACGGGCAGCAGCACGACCGGGAAAACCAGCATCCCCGACTCCACCGCGCGCAGGAGGTGAATGACGGCATATCCTCCCAATCCCGCGTAGACGGCGTGTCCGAACGACAGCATCCCCGTCTGTCCCAGCAACAGGTTGTACGACAATGCGAACAGCGCCATGGCGCACATCTGCGACATCAGGCCCAGCTGGAAACCGCCGCCAAAGGCCAGCGGCGCCAGCGCCAGCAGCGCCAGCCCCACGGCCAAGCCCATCCGGGATGCCCCTCCCTCGGCGGGCGCGCTCATGTTTCGCGCATGCCCATGAGGCCGCGCGGCCGCCAGGCCAGGACCACCACCATCAACAGATAGGGCAGCACCGGCGCGACGCGGGACAGGGGCCATGCCGCCAGCGTCCTGGCCGCGTCCGCCGCGCCCAGCCACGATGCCGGCGCGGCCAGGGACCAGGCGGACCCCACGGCCAGAGTCTGCAGCAATCCGATCAGCAGGCTGGCCCAGAACGCGCCCGCCAGCGATCCCAGGCCGCCCACCACCGTCACGACGAAAACGATGGGGCCCAGCGCCTGAGCCATGCCCGGTTCAGTCACGAACACACTGCCGCCGATCGCACCCGCCATGCCGGCCAGCAGGCACCCGGCGCCGAACACCAGCATGAACACGCGGGGCACGTCGTGCCCCAGCGCCTGCGCCGTGGCGGGATGACTGATCGCGGCGCGGACGATCAAACCGGCGCGCGTGCGCGTCAGGCCCCACCACAACCCCGCCAGCATCAGCCCCGCGGCCAGCGCGACCACCAGGCGGTGCACGGGAAAAACGTACCCGTCCAGGCTGAAGAGCGGCTCGCCCCAGGCGGCCGGCATGCGGTAGGGCACGGCGGACCTGCCCCATGCCAATTGCACCAGTTCGGCGATGACCATGGCCAGCGCGAACGTGAACAGCAGCTCCGCCACGTGCCCCCGGCCGCGCAGGCGGCGCAGCGCCAGCCGCTCGACCGCGGCGCCAGCCAGCCCCACCAGCACCGGCGCAATGAACAGGGCAACCCAGAATGCCGCGCCGGCGCTCAGGGCCGGCGACAGCGCGCCGGCCACGGCATGCGCCGCGTAGGCGCCCAGCATGTAGAAGCTGGCGTGCGCGAAGTTGATGATGCCCATCATGCTGAAGATCAGCGTCAGCCCGGACGAAAGCATGAAAAGCAGCAGCCCGTAACTGAGGCCGTTCAACAGCGAAACGATGAGCCCGTCCAAGCCATACTCCGAGCGGACCGCGCGGCCGGAACGGCGGCCGTACGGGAGAAAGGGGAAACAAGAAAACGACGGCAAATAGGTTAACCTTGATTGATACCCGGCGTGAGGCCGGACCGCCAATCACCTGATCCCACGTCGTGAAGCTTGCCAGCACTCTGCAGTCCCTTCGCACCGACAACTCGTTTGCCGCGCTGCCGGACGGGTTCTACTCGCTCGTGTCGCCGCAGCCTCTGGACGCCCCCTGGCTGGTACATGCCAACCCCGAGGCCGCCGCGCTGATCGGCCTCGCGCCCGAGGCCCTGGCCACTCCCGAATTCCTGTCCGTGTTTTCCGGCGCCAGCCCCCTGCCCGGCGGCACCCCGCTGGCGGCTGTCTACAGCGGCCATCAATTCGGCGTCTGGGCCGGACAACTGGGCGACGGCCGCGCGCTGCTTCTCGGCGAAGTGGCTGGCCCCGGCGGCAACTGGGAACTGCAGCTCAAGGGATCGGGCCTGACGCCCTATTCGCGCATGGGCGACGGCAAGGCCGTGCTGCGTTCGTCGGTGCGCGAGTATCTCGCATCGGAAGCCATGCATGGCCTGGGCATCCCGACCACGCGCGCGCTGGCGCTGATCGCCTCCGACGATCCGGTCATCCGTGAAACGGTCGAGACCGCCGCCGTCGTCACCCGCATGTCCCCCAGCTTCGTGCGCTTCGGCTCGTTCGAGCATTGGGCCAGCCGCCAGCGGTCCGACCTGCTGCGCATCCTGGCCGATTACGTGATCGACCGTTTCTATCCCGAGTGCCGGCCGGCTCCGGCCGGCGTCGCCGACACCGAGGCCGGCCCCTACCTGCGGCTGCTGGCGTCGGTCACGCGCAAGACCGCCGCGCTCATGGCGGATTGGCAGGCGGTGGGTTTCTGTCATGGCGTCATGAATACCGACAACATGTCCATACTGGGGCTGACGCTGGACTACGGCCCGTACGGATTCATGGACGGCTTCGACGCCCATCATGTCTGCAACCACTCGGACACGGCCGGACGCTACGCCTGGGATGCCCAACCTGCGGTCGGGCATTGGAACCTGTACCGCCTGGCGGGCGCGCTGATGCCGCTGGTCCAGGACGAGGATGCGCTGCGCGCCGTCCTGGCCGGCTACGAGAGCGCCTTCCTGACGGCCTTCCATCGGAAGATGGCCGCCAAGCTGGGCCTCGGGCAATGGCAGGCCGGCGATGACGAACTCCTGAACGGCCTCTGGTCCGTCATGCACCAGAACCGCGCCGATTTCACCCTGAGCTTCCGGCGCCTGGCCGACGTGGCCGCCACTGGGGACACCCCCCCGGCACCGGGCGTCGAAACCTTCGAGGACCTGTACACCGACCGCGAAGCCGCCCGCGCCTGGCTCGCCACCTATCGCGCCCGCATCACGCAGGATGCGCGGCCCGGCGCCGAACGCGCCGCGGCCATGAACCGCGTCAATCCGCTGTACGTGCTGCGCAACCACCTGGCGGAATTGGCGATCCGCGCCGCCAGAGACCGGGATACCGGCGAGATCGACCGCCTGATGCGGCTGTTGCGCGACCCCTATACCGAACAGCCCGGCCACGAAAGCTATGCCCGCGTACCGCCCGATTGGGCGGGCACTCTGCAAGTCAGTTGTTCTTCATGAGGTAGACCATGTCCGACCGGCCCAAAGTCACGAAATCCGACGCCGAATGGCGCACCCTGCTCACGCCCATGCAATACGCCGTGGCGCGCGAGAAGGCGACCGAGCGCGCGTTCACCGGCGAGTACTGGAGTCATCGCGAACCCGGCATCTACCGCTGCGTGGCCTGCGGCACGCCGCTGTTCGCCTCGGATACCAAGTTCGAATCCGCCTGCGGCTGGCCCAGCTACTTCGCCCCCCTCGATCCCGACAACGTGCGCGAGGAAGTCGACACTACCCATGGCATGGTCCGCACCGAAATCCTGTGCAATGTCTGCGACGCGCACCTGGGGCACGTCTTCGAGGATGGCCCGCCACCGACGGGACTGCGCTATTGCATCAATTCAGTCTCGCTCAAATTCGAGCCGGTGTAGGGGATCGCCGCTAAGCGCTTCGCGCGCCCCAGGGGGCGACGCGGGTGGACCGGCAGAGCCGGATCCGCCTCCTCCTGGGTCTGGGTAGGGTAGGTTAAGCTGCGAGCTGCAGGGTGAACCGTGGGGCGGGTTTTTTGTCCCACTCTGGCGTGTTTTCTTTTCGACGATTCGATGAAATTACTTTTCGACCTTTTCCCGCTGGTCCTTTTCTTTGCCGCGTACAAGTTCGCCGACATCTATGTCGCGACAGGCGTGGCCATGGCGGCCAGCGTGCTGCAGATCGTCTGGCTGCTGGTACGGCGCCGGAAGATCGAGCCCATGCACTGGATCAACCTGGCCATCATCGTGGTGTTCGGGGGCGCGACGCTGTTCCTGCACGACGAAGTCTTCATCAAGTGGAAACCCACCGTGCTGTACTGGCTGTTCGCGGTGGTGCTGGCCGGTGGCCAGTTGCTGTTCAAGCGCAATTTCCTGCGCAGCATGCTGGGCGCGCAGATCCAGTTGCCCGACACGGTATGGAACCGGCTCAACCTTGCCTGGGTGACGTTCTTCGCCGCGGTGGGCGGCCTGAACCTCTACGTGGCCTACCACTGGCCCACCGAGACCTGGGTCAGCTTCAAGGTGTTCGGCATCTTCGGGCTCCTGCTGGTATTCGTCGTCCTGCAATCGTTCTACCTGGGCCGCCACATGAAACCCGTCCAGGAAGCCTCCGCCGCGGACATCGCCAAGCGCGAAACAGATGCCGGGGCCGAGCGCTCATGAACGCCGACCGCATGGCATGGATACGACAGCGCCTGCAGGGCCTCGACCCCGTCACGCTGGACGTCCAGGACGAATCCCACCTGCATGCCGGGCACGCCGGCGCGGCCGGCGGCGCGGGTCACTTCCGGCTACGCATTGTTTCGCCCCGTTTCGCGGGGCTCAACCGGGTTGCCCGGCATAGGCTGGTGTATGATCGATTGGCAGACTTGATGCCAACGCACATCCACGCGCTGGCGCTCCAGGCGCTGACACCAGAAGAAAATTCCGCACCAACCACTTGAGCCCGGTATCTTTTCAACCGACCTCACTCCCCTCCCTACCTTCAAGGACTTCCATACATGAAGCGTGTTTTGATGATGGCTGCCGCGCTGACCCTGGCCGCTCCGGTTTTTGCGCAGAACGCCGCCGTGGTCAACGGCAAGGCCATCCCCTCGTCTCGCGTGGACCAATTCGTCAAGCTGCTGACCAAGCAGGGCCAACCCGACTCGCCCCAACTGCGCGAGCAGATCCGGGAAGAACTGATCAACCGCGAAATCTTCCTGCAGGAAGCCGACAAGCGCGGCATCGCCAAGCAGCCCGAAGTCCAGGCCGAAATCGACCTGACCCGCCAGAGCGTGCTGATCCGCGGACTGTTCAATGACTTCCTGGCCAAGAACCAGGTTTCCCCGCAGGACATCCAGGCCGAGTACGACCGCGTCAAGAGCGCCCAGGGCGACAAGGAATACCAGGCCCGCCACATCCTGGTCGAAAGCGAGGCCCAGGCCAAGGACATCATCGCCCAGTTGAAGAAGGGTGCGAAGTTCGAAGACCTGGCCAAGCAGTCCAAGGACCCCGGCTCGGCCGCCAACGGCGGCAGCCTGGATTGGGCGCCGTCCAGCACCTACGTCAAGCCGTTCGCCGACGCGCTGGCCGCCCTGCAGAAGGGCCAGACCACCGAAGCGCCGGTGCAGACCCAGTTCGGCTGGCATGTCATCCGCCTGGACGACGTGCGCCCGGTCCAATTCCCGCCGCTGGAGCAACTGCGCCCGCAAATCGAGGAATCCCTGCGCCAGGCCAAGCTGCGTGATTTCCAGACCAGCCTGCGCGAAAAGGCCAAGATCCAATAAGCTTGTTGGATTCAACCAACAAAAAATGAAGTCCTGATAATTAAATTTTCAACAATCAGGGTTTCCCTTAGTTGATCCTGGTGCCCCGTAAGACCACTGCCTGCGAGCATGGGTTACGGGGCATTTTTCTTTTCATGGCCCCAGGCAACATCTGAGATTCGTCACTCCGCCCCCCTCTTAGGTTGCAATTAAGTAACAAAACCCTAGCGCCAAGCACAACACATTTTTATTGCAAGGGAATTAACTATTGGCACCCCAGGGGCTTTCTGGTGAAATTCTTCGAGATTTCTTCACAGCAAGTACATCGCGTAGAAATCGTAAGCAAGGCGGGGGGCCTGTCTTGGGGGAAAGCAGCGGTCATGCTGTCTTCCGATTCGCCCCTTCGGCTTATCGAGTTACTCACTCCGCTGGAGACCTATTTAAATGAAGAAGACCCTTCTTGCCGCCTCGCTGCTGGCTGGCTTCGCAGGTGCCGCTCAAGCGCAAAGCAACGTCACGCTGTACGGTTTGGTTGACGCCGGCTTCAACTACACGAAACTCGAAGGCCAATCGAGCCGCACCGGCATCGACAGCGGCCTGCAGGGCCAGTCGCGCTGGGGTATCCGCGGTTCGGAAGACATCGGCGGTGGTCTGAAGGCCATTTTCACCCTGGAAAACGGCTTCACCGTTGACAACGGCCAACAAACCCAAGGCCGCCTGTTCGGTCGCTACGCTTTCGTCGGCCTGGAAAGCGCCGCCGCTGGCCGCGTGACCCTGGGCCGTACCACGAACCTGGCGTTCATGTGGGCCGCCGGCATCGCCAACCCCTTCGGCCTGAGCTTCAGCAGCGCCACCGTCGGCAGCACCTTCGGCTACAACGACGCCGATCTGGGCCTGGGTCGTGTCAACAACTCGATCTACTACTACTCGCCCAACTTCTCCGGCTTCCAAGGCGCCATCGGTTACAGCTTCCAGTCGAACCCCGACACGGAAGTCGCCGGCAGCAAGAACAACGACCGCCTGGTCGACCTGGGCTTGAAGTATGACAACGGTCCCCTGAAGGCCGTGGTCACGTACCAGTACCTGAACCCGTCGCAGCTGACCGCCAACAACGGCAAGTTCAAGAACCTGACCCTGGGTGCCAACTACGACTTCGGCGTCGTGGCTGTCTACGCCGGCTACGCCAATGCCAAGGGCATCCGTACCGTCAACGGCTACAACGGTGCCATCAACGCCACGTCCGCGGACTTCACCAAGGACAACGCCTACACGATCGGCCTGAGCGCTCCTCTGGGACCTGGCAAGGCCTACGCTGCCTACCAGAAGGCCACCAAGTCGAAGACCGACAACTGGGCCATCGGCTACACCTACGACCTGTCGAAGCGTACCAACCTGTACGCCTTCTACGTCGACGGCAACGTGCGTAACTTCGCCACCAAGCAAGACCTGAGCAACCGCCAGTTCGCTCTGGGCCTGCAACACCGCTTCTAAGCACCTGATGCCGGTCTGACCGGCTTCTACGGGGCTCCGGCCCCGGTGCGACCAAGCATGAAGAACCCCGCCACGCGCGGGGTTCTTTTTTGGGCGGACTCCAGCCCGAAAACCTCCCCTGGCCCGCCGGCGTTGCCAGATGTAACACCTCTCCGCCCTCCTGTTGCGCCAACAGCGACAAGCCCAATCGGTTTAGACAGAATCGCAACACTGCCGAATATCGCAGCAGATTTATCAGTTGGCACCCTTAATCCTTTCTGGTGAAATTTCCTCAGATTTCTTCGCAGCCTAAGCAGCATCGCCTGGAAATCGGGACCAAGACGGCGGCTGTACCCCGCAGGCGCTGGCCCAGGCCAGCCCCCCACCGGAACGTCAGCCACCTTGTCGGCGTGTTTTTCAGCTGGAGACCAAGTAATGAAGAAAACCCTACTCGCGACTGCCCTGCTGGCCGGTTTTGCAGGTGCCGCGCATGCACAGAGTTCCGTGACGCTGTACGGCCTGGTCGATGCGGGCTTCGACTACCGCAAGGTGGACGGCAAGACCATCTCAGGTATCGACAGCGGTCTGATGAGCCAGTCCCGTTTCGGATTGCGCGGCTCGGAGGATTTGGGTAACGGCCTGAAGGCCATCTTCACCCTGGAAAACGGTTTCACGGTGGATGACGGCCAGCAGACCCACGGCCGCCTATTCGGCCGCTATGCCTACGTCGGCCTCGATAGCAACAGCCTGGGCCGCCTGACCCTGGGCCGCACCACCAACCTGGCCTTCATGTGGGCCGCCGGCATCGTCAACCCCTTCGGCCTGAATTTCAGCACCGCCAGCATCGGCAGCACCTTCGCCTATAACGATGCCGTCATGGGTGGCGGCCGGGTCAACAACTCGGTCTACTACTACAGCCCCTCGTTCTACGGCGTTCAGGCTGCGGTCGGCTATAGCTTCAACGCCTTCGCCAACCCGACCAGCGGTGAGACCGAAGCTCCCCAGAGCGGCAAGAACAACCGCATGATCGACGCCGGCCTGAAGTACGAAAACGGCCCGATCAAGGGCGTGCTGACCTACCAGCAGGTGGAGTCGCCGCTGCCCGGCACCAAGACCTTCCGCAACCTGACCCTGGGCGCCACCTACGATTTCGGCGTTGCCGCCGTCTTCGCCGGGTATGCCAAGGCCAAGAACATCACCGGCGCCTACCTGAACGGCTACAACAGCGTCGTGGCGACCGGCGGCCAGTTCACGGACGACAACGCCTATACCCTCGGCGCCAGCGCCCCGATCGGCCCCGGCAAGCTGTACGCTGCCTGGCAAAAAGCGACCAAATCCAAGGTCGACGGCTGGGCGCTCGGCTACACCTACGACCTGTCCAAGCGCACCAATCTGTACGCGTTCTACGCCGACAACGACGTGCGCAACTTCGACCAGAACCGCGATATGACCTATCGCCAACTGGGCGTCGGCCTGCAACACCGCTTCTAAGAAAAAGGGCCGCCAGGCGGCCCCTATGCCGGCAGCCCAGGCTGCCGGCCCTCGCACCCCGGGCGTTGCCCGGGGTTTTTATTTTTCCGTGCTTCTCATCCAGATCCAGGGTGCTGGGGGATCCGGCTTTGCCGGTCCGCCAGCACCGCCCCCCTGGGGGGGGCGCGTCAGCGCGCAGGGGGAGCCTCACTCCAGCCGTCCAGCGGCGCGCGTTGCGGAACAT